>CBFICG010000056.1:0-10166 GCA_965661025.1 Flavobacteriaceae bacterium
TATCACGGCTATTTTATGAAGGGAGGGGCACTAGAAGTTGGCAAAGCGGCAACAGTGGCCTTTGTGTGGACTTCTGTTGTGATTATTGTCTTGAACTATTTTGTAACTCAACTCCTTCTTGCGTAATGATTGAACTGCGCGACATAACAAAATCGTTTGATGATGTAGCGGTACTCAAAGGTATCAGCATGACTTTTGAGCCTGGAAAAACCAACTTAATTATAGGGCAAAGTGGTTCAGGGAAAACGGTTTTACTCAAATGCCTGTTGGGTTTGCATCAGCCAGATGGAGGAGCCATGCTTTTTGACGATCAAGCCTTTGGTGAAATGGACGACGATAAAAAAAGAACCTTACGTCGCGAAATGGGAATGGTCTTTCAGGGCAGTGCCCTTTTTGATTCCATGACCGTTTTGGAAAATGTCATGTTTCCCATGAAAATGCTAACCACACAAAGCGAAACAGCTATGCGTAAAGCCGCAGAAGAAGTTATTGAGCGAGTGAATTTGGTAGGTGCTCACCATAAACTTCCCTCCGAATTATCTGGTGGCATGCAAAAGCGCGTCGCCATTGCACGCGCAGTAGTAATGAAGCCTAAATATTTATTTTGCGACGAACCCAATTCGGGACTAGACCCGAAAACAGCCATAGTTATCGATAATCTCATTCGTGAAATCACGCAAGAAAACAATATTACAACAGTTATAAATTCACACGATATGAATTCTGTTATGGAAATTGGCGATACCATTTTGTTTTTAAAAGATGGCATAAAAGCTTGGGAAGGAAACAATCAACTCATTTTTAAAACAGATAACGACGCCATTAACGATTTTGTGTATTCTTCAAATTTGATGAAAAAAGTAAAAGAAGTATATCAATAGAGATTACTTGTATACACTTGGCAATACTTTCAGCGTCGCATCATTTAAATGATCGTAGGTTTTTAAATAATCATGTAGCCTGCCTACTGTAGCTGAATCCATGTCTACCAACCCCAACGGATTGATGATAATTTCCGCTTTTTCACCACGCATATAATGTATTTCTGCAGATTGACGTAAATAACTGCCAAAAGGTAATGCATCTACATGCTCATCCAAAAAGGCATTTGCCTCTTTTCGAAACGTATTTTCCTGAAGTGCTCTAGCAAAGGTTACCCCAGCAGGAATCATTACCAATAAGGCTACAAAACTCACAACCCTAACAGTGCGTCTACGTTGCTTTGAGTCTGCATACTGCATCATGGGGAATCGCAATACTTTGATAACCAAAAAAGAAGCAAAAGCTATAACCGTCGTATTTATAAAAAATAAATACATCGCGCCTAAAGCATAACCAGGATTTGCTACTGCTATACCATAGCCAATGGTGCATAAAGGAGGCATCAGCGCAGTTGCAATAGCTACACCAAAAATAACAGAGGCAATTGTACCCCTTTTTGTTCTGGCAATGGCAAGTGCTGCACCGCCAAAAAAAGCAATAAACACATCTCGGATATCTGGTTGCGTTCGTGCCAATAACTCTGAGGATTCTTGTTGCAATGGGAAAATTAAAAAGTAAAGCGTAGCTGTTGCGACACTCAGTAAAACCATAACAACAAAATTCTGCGCAGCTTGTTTTAGCATGTCTAAATCGTTGATAGCTAATGAAACACCCGTTGCCAGCACAGGACCCATAAGCGGAGCAATAAGCATGGCACCAATCACTACAGCCGTAGCATTGGTATTTAATCCAATAGAAGCAATAAAAATTGAGCAAATCAGCACCCATGCAGTGGCCCCTCGAAATGGAATGTCGGCACGAACGGCTTCTAGAGTAGCCGCATAATCTGTGTCGCGAGCAATATGCAACAAGTGACGCAAATCGTTTTTTTGGCCAAGAAATCTACTTTTTTTATTCAGGGATTCCTGTTGCTCATTTGATTCTGAAAAGTCAAATTTAGATTCCATTACATCTTGTTAACTTCCACAAAAGGCGGAAATAAATACTGCTTTTTGGTTTGCGTGCAAGTACATAAAAATCGCGTTCGTCGCTTGGCTTCTTTTTGAAAAATACGCCCATCCGAAACACTGAAAAATGCACCTTGTTCCAATTCAAAAATACATTTTTTATCGCTTGGGGGATCAAATTCCCGTAAAGCAAGCATAAGCGCAGTGTCTGCAGCAAAAGTTGCTTTGGGTTTTTGCATGTGATTTTGCAGTGGTTTTAGCAGAGATTCTGGGAAAAAATCTGTTGTTAAAAAAGGATTCGCAATCTCTTGAAAAGTTTTTTGCCAAGCTATGCCATGAGGTTTTTGCCATCTATTGTAACACAAAAATACCTCGTAGTGCGCCCATTCGTGTAAAAAGGTAAGTAAAAATCGATATGGATTATCCATAGCATTCAGCGTAATAGTAACGGGTTTATCGCGTTTTACTCTAAAATCGCCATGCTTGGTTTTGCGCTCACGCACTACTTTAATGTGAACGTTGTTTTTCCCAATAAGCGAAGCACATTTGTCTTGTGCTGCCGCTGGTAAAAAAGAAAAAAAATCAAGACGCATTAAGGTGTAGTATTCGAAACGGGTAGTACTTTGCCGTTATAAAATCGGTGTCCTGTTAACGCAAATTGTGCGATGTAGGCGGCCATGGTATTAGCATCCATTGCAACATCTAACCCAGGGAAAGCTTCCGAAAGCATTTCGGTTTGTACAGCTCCTAATGCCAATGCATTTACAAATGGTCCGGTTTTGCTAAACTCCTCCGCTAGTAATTCGGTGAGTATAGACACTGCCCCTTTGCTACTGCTGTAAGCTGCTAACCCTGGAAATTTTGAAGTACCATTCATCCCACCCATACTACTAATATTTACAACATGACTTTTGGCTCCCATTCTTGGAAGTAAAGCACGAGTCACATTAGCCAACCCAAAGACATTGACTTTATAAACGGATTCAAAATCAGAGGGGGACGTTTCCGAAAAAGGTTTATTCACAAGTTTTCCTGCGTTATTGATAAGTACATCAACGTGTTTAGGAGAGGATGCATCAGTCCATAGCTGTAACGCATCAGCATTGGCAATGTCTAACGAAAAGGCATTAACATTTTGTGCCTTAAGAGCCTCAATGGATGCTATGTTACGCGACAAAGCCCAAACATGATGATTATTTTTTGAAAACCATTGCACCATAGCCAAGCCGATTCCTCTGCTTGCCCCTGTAATCACAATGTTCTTTGATGCTTCCAAAACGATTACACTACCAACCGGATGGGATTTTCAATATATTCTTTGAGCGTTTGCAAGAACTTTGCCCCCGTTGCACCATCAACTGTACGGTGGTCACAAGCCAGAGTAAGTTCCATGGTATTTCCTACCACAATTTCACCTTCTTTCACCACAGGCTTTTGCACAATAGCACCTACAGAAAGTATGGCGGAGTTTGGTTGGTTGATGATGGATGTAAACGCTGTAATACCAAACATTCCAAGATTTGAAACAGTAAAGGTGCTTCCATCCATTTCTTGCGGTGTAAGTTTTTTACTTCTTGCACGTGCAGCAAAATCTTTCACCTGTGCACCTATTTGTGGTAAATTCATTTCATTGGCAAATCGCAATACCGGAACAACCAATCCATCTTCTACAGCAACAGCAACACCCACATGAACATGGTGGTTTAACACCATTTTGTCATCATACCATTGCGAATTTACTTGAGGATGTTCTCTAAGTGACAACGCCACAGCTTTTACCACAATATCGTTAAATGAAATTTTGGTATCTGGTATGGAATTGTATTGCTTTCTAAACGCAATAGCTGCATCCATATCTAATTCTACAGAAAGATAATAGTGTGGTGCACTAAACTTGGAAGCCCCCAAACGCTTTGCAATGGTTTTACGCATTTGAGAGTTGGGTATTTCTTCTTGTTTTTCTTGTCCAGCAGGTACAAAAACAGCGGGTTGAGCACTTGTAGTTGCAGCAGGGGTATATTGTTCTACGTCACGCTTTACAATACGTCCCGACTCGCCTGTTCCGGTAACGAGGCGCAGATCAATTCCTTTTTCTTTAGCAATTTTCTTTGCCAACGGAGATGCCATAATACGTCCTGTATTTGGCGTTTTGCTTTGTTGTTCATCAACTGATGTTGCCGCAGGGACTGGTGCAGGCACAGGTGCTGGTGTTGCAGCAGCAGCTGGTGTTGCTGCGGCTGATGGCGCAGGGGGTGTCGTTGGTGCTGGGGGTGTAGCCAAAATTGCAGATATATCCGTTCCTGCAGGCCCTATAATTGCAAGAAGTGTATCTACAGGAGCCGTTTCGCCTACTGCTGTTCCAATATGAAGTAACACCCCAGAAAAGAATGACTCAAACTCCATCGTGGCCTTATCCGTTTCGATTTCAGCCAAAATATCACCTTCTTCCACCGAGTCGCCTACTTGCTTTAACCAAGATGCAACTGTTCCTTCTTCCATCGTATCGCTAAGACGCGGCATGTTTATAATTTCTACACCCTCGGGAATGGCAGCAGGAGCAGCTTCGGACGCTTTCGCTTCAGGTTCAATTTCAGTAGCAGCGGCGGAAGGTGCTTCTGTTGCCGTAGTTTCTCCGCTGAGCAAGGCCGAAATGTCTTCTCCCTCTTCCCCTATAACCGCCAACAATACATCTACTGGAGCAGTTTCACCTGCCTGCACACCAATATGCAAAAGCGTTCCCTCATAGAATGACTCAAACTCCATGGTGGCTTTGTCTGTTTCGATTTCAGCCAAAATATCGCCCTCGGCTACTTTATCGCCTACATTTTTAAGCCATGTAGCCACAGTTCCCTCTTCCATCGTATCGCTAAGGCGCGGCATGTTTATTAGTGTTGCCATATTATAGTTTATGAGATATAAATGGGTAATCTTTTTGTTCGTATACAGCGTCGTACATCACGTTTTTTTCTGGGAATGGAGATGACTCGGCAAATTCCTCACATTCTTTGACCCCTGCTTTAACTCGTGCATCGATTTGAGCAAGGTCATTTTCAGAGGCATATGCTTCTTTTAAAATAATTTCTTTGACTTGTGTAATGGGGTCAATTTTACGGTATTCCTCTACCTCATCTTTGGTACGGTAATGTTGTGCATCGGACATGGAATGTCCACGATAACGGTATGTCTTGGCTTCTAAAAAGGTGGGGCCATCGCCGCGTCGTGCACGTTGAATGGCTTCATCTATACCTTCTGCCACTGCAACGGGATTCATCCCATCAATTGGACCACATGGCATTTCATAGCCAAGTCCAAGCTTCCAAATATCTGTGTGATTTGCAGTACGCTCTACAGAAGTACCCATGGCATAACCATTATTTTCTACAATAAACACTACTGGAAGTTTCCAAAGCATCGCTAGATTTAGCGTTTCGTGCAACGACCCTTGTCGAACAGCACCATCACCCATAAAGCATAGTGTTACGGCATCACTCCCATTATATTTATCGCCAAATGCCATCCCTGCACCCAGCGGAATTTGTCCCCCAACAATCCCATGACCTCCATGAAAACGGTGTTCTTTTGAAAAAATGTGCATCGAACCTCCCAATCCGTTAGACGTACCTGTTGCTTTACCAAACAATTCAGCCATGACTCTTTTAGGGTCTACACCCATCCCAATGGGTTGGACGTGGTTACGGTAAGCTGTAATCATGCGGTCTTTGGTAAGATCCATCGCGTGAAGGGACCCAGCTAGGATGGCCTCCTGACCATTGTAGAGGTGTAGAAATCCGCGAACTTTTTGTTGGATGTAAACCGATGCAAGCTTATCTTCAAACTTGCGCCAAAACATCATGTTCTCATACCAATTTAGGTAGGTTTCGCGCGTAACTTTTTCCATAGGATTTGTCTGTTATAAGTTGCGCAAAGATAAGGGAACTATGTCATGGAAAAAAACGAAACTGCAATCCTTAGTAGCGCTCCTCTCCAAAGTTAAATGTAAGGGAAAACCGCAGCGTATTTTCAAGTGGATTAACCACTCTAGTAGCAGAGATAAGGTAAGACAAATCAATGTCAATAATATTGTACTTAAATCCTGCCCCAAGAGTGATAAATTTTCGTGCACCTTTTAATTCGTGTTCGTTAAAATAACCTGCACGTAAGGCGAAAGATTCATCGTACATAAACTCCGCGCCTAATGCCCACGTGAATTCTTTTAGCTCTTCGCTAAAGCCGTCAGGCGCATCACCAAAAGATTTAAAAATTCCTGACAAAACACCCACGTCAGCAGGTTGACTGTAATTTCCCTTTTCGTCAAGAACGCTCGGCGAAGGCACCAAAAGTTTGTTAACTTCCAAACTTACATTAAGCTTGTTGTACGAATCAAAAATAAAATCAAAACCACCACCTAACTTTAAATTTGTTGGCAAAAAATCTGATTGTCCCTCATCCTCATATTTGATTTTTGGTCCAATATTCGAAATGTTAAATCCTGCGCGCCAAATTCCTGAAAAATTGGAATAGGGCACCTCAAAAGACTCATAAAAACCAGAAATTCCTACGGCCACACTACTTGCGGCAACACTCTCATTGTTGCTAGATTGAAGTTTTAAATCAGAGTTTAAAAATGAACCCTGAATGGCCATAGAAAAATTATCACTTAATTTTAAGGCATAGGAAGCATCAATAACAAATTCATTTGGTCGTTCAATTAATGGGTTGACAAAATCTGCGGGTGTTTCTCCTATTTCAATTTCTCCCAAACTGAAATAACGCAATCCTATTCCCCAAGCAGAGCGGTCATCAATAGCACGGTAATAGGTTAAATTTGCTAAAAAAATATCGTTTACGAGTTTGCTCAGATAAGGCGTATAACTGATTGCTGCTCCTGTATCGTTTGCAATAAATGCATATTTTGCTGGATTCCAATGGTTGGAGAAGGCATCTGCAGAGGTCGCAACGCCTTGATCGCCAAGAGCTGCGGAACGTGCATCAGGAGCAATATTTAAAAAGGGAACACCTGTGGTAACCACACGGTTTTGCGCATGTGTAAAATGAAAAAATCCTACTAGAAGAAGTAACGCGGTTAGTTGTTTCATATCAATCAATAATAAGTTTTGCCGAATAGGTATCGGATGTTTGGGATAACGTAGAAATGAGTTCGATAGTGTACAAATATATTCCTTTATTTACTTTTTGTCCACTGTACGATGATGCGTCCCAACGTAGACCCTCCAACAAATACCCCGAAGAAAACACATTTTGACTGCTATGCCAAACACGTTTCCCATCTGTGGTAAAGATATACAAATTCGCTTCCAAAAGCTCACGTGGGCGGTTGTGTTGCACAAAAAATGTTGTTTGATTTGTAACAGGATTTGGGGAGTTGTAAACACGCTCAATCTGAATGCTGCTATTTTCTGTAACCCAAAAAGTAATTGTTTTAGTGCTTGGATTATTATACGTGTCCCATGCTGTTACATTGAGCGTATGCAAGCCTGTTGCCAAATTATTTAATGGATAGGTAACTGTTCCTTTGGTAAAATCGTCAAGCGAAGCGGAATAATATGCATTGAGTATATACGGATTGGTTTGGTTATTATCCAAAACCGCTGTGATGTCATGTCCAATGCCCCCTGCAGTATTGATACCATTTTCGTCTGCCAAATCGATAATTAGTGTAGGACTGCTAAATACTCGGTTTCCGTCAACAAAATTTTTGTCGTTTAGGTAGATATCAATATCGGGGCCTGTATTGTCTTCGGGGGCTGAAGTGTTAAGGCCACCAATAGAAAAATCATCGGAATACCCCCCTATCGATTCGCTTTTATCTTCATTAAATGCAATCATGGTAATTCGAGCTTTACCAAGTTCTAAGTCAATATCTTTGGGGACTACAAAAGAAAACGTAAACTTCCCCCCTGTAACTGTGGCTAACCCTTGAAAAATTTGCTTACCAAGTGATTTGAATTTCATTTTTTTATGTCCATCGTTTCCAAGTGTAGTGCGTTCAGTTTCTTTATCGAAAACCTGTAGTGTTATCGTACCTTGGTAGGAATCTTGTAGTACCCCCGAGGCATTCTCTACACTTCCTTCAAGTGAAATTTCATCTAATGCATTCAATTGCTGTTGCTCATTTGTTGCGCTTTCAATAGCAATGCCATTAATGTGTGTAATGTGTACTTCTCGTTTTGGAATATGAAGCTTTAACGCAGGATCCCCAATATAAAAAATAATACGTTTTTGGTTGACGTCTGAAAACTCATTTTTTGCTTTTCGCAGTGCCTCGGCAATAGAAACGTAATCATCGCTTCCAAAAGAAAAGAGGTGCTTTGATAGAATATCGTTGTAGTTAATTCCGTTAGTTACATAAATTTGACGTGTTGTTGAAATAAGCCCAACGGCACCTCCAGTTGGGTTTTGATAAATGAGTTCTCCTGCAGTTTGCCTGTCGTGATTATCGAAACGTGAAAACTCACAAGTGGACGTAATAAAAAGTGGATATCTGTTCGGATGAAAGACCGTAGAGGCCATGTCTTTATCGACCAAAAACTCGTTTGAGAGTCCATCCTCTCCACCGTGTCCAAAATAATTTACTACCAAAGTACCCTGCGATAGTCTGTTTTCTAGAGCTACTTCAACATCTGGATACCTATCGCCACCTGCAGATGCCACCTGGGCATAGGCATCGGAGTGCAACTTCGTAATGTTTAAAAAAGGCTTATTACCCATCAGTTCATCGCCCAACATATCCAATCTTTCTTGGATAACGTATTCCCACTCGTCATCAACGTCGTCAGACAGCAAAGTAAAGCTATTGTTCCAGCTTCCTTTATTTTTTTCATCTTCATAAGCAATCACTTTGTCTACTACAGCCCTAGCTTGTGTTTTATTTGAAAACACCATACGCCCGACTGCCAAATCCATTTTATCATTGGTACTTAAAAGTCCCTCCCCAATATCCATCACAGTAAAAAAGTCGTCGGACATGTAGGAATTTGTTAAAGAAAAACTGTTGAGTGCATGAAAAGTTGGCACAACCATATCGTTGGCTCGGGTACGCATTTTATAATCAAAACTTGTATCTCCAAAAAGGCATAAATATTTAAGTTGTTTCCCTTGAGAAATGTATAAGTAGCGCACAAAATTCCGAATGGCGGCAATATCTTGCTGACCCGTAGAAAAGGCTTCATATATTTCTTCAAGAGTCACTAATTGGGCTTGTTCACCTGTATTTTTCCGATGAGAAATCAACCGTTCAGCCTCCTCCTTAAAAGCTTCAGTAGTAATGAGCAGGTAAGTTGTAGGGGGTAACGATTGAAGTTGTGCTAAAAAAGAGGTGGGGAATAGTTTTCGTGTACTTCGTTTTAGGGTTGGTGTTTTGTACTCCGAAGCCAAAAAAAATCGAGCATCTGCGTCAACCAAAACAGTTGCCCCAAAGCGCAATGCTTCCGTAGGGGTAGTATGTACAACGTCATTTTTTAATTCCCAAAGGGTAGTTTCTGAAGTTACATCGGAAATTGCTAATTCTTGTGTAGGGATCGAAGAGTCAAGAGTAAATAAAAAACCTTCGCCGTTTGCAGATAGATTTCGATTGTACTGCGCTAGAATAAAATCTAAATATCCGTTTGCGCTAAAATCGCCATTGGCAGCATAGGAAAGTTCAGCGGTGACTTCATTGGCAGCATCCACTTCCAATTGAATCATACCAGAAATACCATTGTAGTGTGTGTACGGCTCTGAGGCAATAGATGTACTCCCAACTTTACCAATAGATTGTGTGTTACTTTTTGCACCCACAGCAAAAGTAAATGAGGTGTTTGTCTCAGTAGCAGTAGCAATACGAGCAACAACATCAATGGTTGTGCCCAAGGCAACATTAGGCGTTTGTAGTGTAAAGGTTTCTTTTTGTTCATCTGAAAATCGAACCCCAAACCAACGCCGCCCTAATGAGCCGATATTGTAATTGTCTTCCTCTATTGCTGCTTGGTAAATACCAGTCTGTACGGCATTTGTAGACAACACCTCATCCCCTTGATCTACTATAACACGCTTCCCAAATGAAGTTCCGTATGTGATGTAATACACAGAAGTGCTGTGAAACATATTCAAAAAAGTTTGACTTTCAGCATTCCAAGTATCACCAGCGTAGCCCATAAACAACACATAATCATCGTTATCAAAAGAACCGTCTTCCTCTCCTACTACCCAAAGAGCATT
>CBFICG010000057.1:0-9772 GCA_965661025.1 Flavobacteriaceae bacterium
CTTCAGCCACGGTTCGGATAATAACACCAAATCCTTTTGGCTTGATACTCATAACGAGCTTCTTTAAGCGGTTTTTTTCTTCACGTGTAGAAATCTTTTGAGACATGGATACACGGTCCGAAAACGGAACCAAAACCAAATACCTTCCCGCTAAGGACAATTCCGAACTGATACGGGGTCCTTTGGTGGAAATAGGTTCTTTGATAATTTGCACAAGTAGAGATTGATTGGCCTGAACGGCATCTGTAATAATACCATCTTTATTAATTTCAGGTTCAAGAGGGTATTTTTTCAGCGAAAAATCTTTGATTTTTCCTGTACCAGCACGTTTGATAAACTTTAATAGCGTCGTCACTTTTGGCCCTAAATCGTGGTAATGCAAAAACGCATCTTTTTCATAGCCTACATTTACAAATGCGGCGTTTAAACCAGAAAGGGTTTTTTTGACTTTTGCTAAAAAAATATCACCAACGTGAAATTTGTTATCTTCAATTTCTTTGTGAAACTCAACGAGCTTTCCGTCTTTGAGTAATGCAAAATCAACTGCAGAGGATCGTGAACGAATAATTAGTTCTTTACTCACAATTATGATTTTTAGTTCCACAACAGGTGGAACAATTTAACAATTTATTTCCGTGGGAATAAAATGTAGTGTGAACAGTACTACAACGATTCCATGTCAAAGAACGAATCACGTTCAGGGGGTTAAAAGCCTACTTTTTCTTGTGTCGATTAGCACGGCTTCTTTTCTTACGCTTATGCGTGGCTACCTTGTGTCTTTTTCGTTTTTTACCACTTGGCATATGTTATCTTCTAAATAATTAATAATGTGTAGTCGTTACTTAACGGCTACTTTTGTTTTCACTTCATCTAAGAAATCCTTTGCAGGCTTAAATGAGGGGATGTTGTGCGCAGGAATGTCGATGGTCACGTTTTTGGATATGTTACGTCCTTTTTTTGCTTTTCGCGTTTTAATCACAAAGCTTCCAAATCCACGTAAATAAACGTTTTCACCAGTTTCTAATGCACTTCTAACTTCTTTCATAAAATGATTTACAATTTCTTGCGCATCATTTTTTTCTACTCCTAATCTATCGGAAATATTGTTTACAATTTCGGCTTTTGTCATCCTTAAAATTTTTAGTGGTTGTAAATTTTAGGTGTGCAAATATAAAAATTTAATTGATACGTTAACGGTTACTAAGACACACAAATGTCATTCTTTGCATGTATTTTTGTCACAATGAACATATTCACTTCCAAATTGTTAGCTTGGTATTCACACCACAAGCGCGACCTACCATGGCGGCTTTCCAAAGACCCGTACACCATTTGGCTCTCTGAGGTGATTTTGCAGCAAACACGTGTTGCGCAAGGGCTGCCATATTACGAGCGATTTTTAGCGCAATACCCCACCGTTAAAGACTTAGCAAATGCGAGTGAAGACGAAGTTTTAAAATTGTGGCAAGGACTTGGTTACTATTCCAGAGCACGAAATTTACACAAAGCAGCAAAAGAAGTCGCCTGTAAACAGCGCGGTATCTTTCCAAATACCTATAAAAAATTGCTTGCATTACCGGGTGTTGGTCCGTATACCGCAAGTGCAATTGCTTCTATCTGTTTTGATGAACCAGCTGCAGTTGTGGATGGTAACGTTTTTCGCGTGCTAGCACGCTATTTTGATGTGCAGCTTCCAACAAATAAGCCCGAAGGAATTCGGTATTTTCAAGAGTTGGCACAGTCGTTAATTGATACCAAACATCCCGGAGATTACAATCAAGCCATTATGGAATTTGGCGCTTTGCAGTGCTTACCAAAACAACCGCTTTGCGGAAGTTGTCCACTCGATGATAATTGCCAATCACTTGCAAACAACACGGTTGCCATACGGCCACAAAAAATTAAAGCCAAAGCAGTTAAAAATCGATTTTTTCATTTCTTAGTGCCCTTTGACAGTAGGCAAAACACGCTGCTTCGTAAAAGAGAGGGGAAAGATATTTGGCATGGGTTATATGAATTTCCATTATTGGAAGCAGACCGTATTTTGGACGAAACCGCATTAAAATCCCACCCCAATTTACCTCCATGGGCAATCAATGCAAAATGGTCAAAATTTGAAGATGAGGTAATGACACATAAGCTATCGCATCAAACCTTACACACGCATTTTTGGATTTTGGAGGAAGTAGAAAAACAATTACCAACGCCATGGAGCGATGTGCCAAGCTTTGGTGTTCCGCGCCTGATAGAACGATTTTTGCACAAGTTCAATCGATAGTGTACATTTGATTTAAAATCTATTATGAGTGGAACACTAAATAAAGTTATGTTAATAGGGCACTTAGGCGATAACGTCAAGGTTACCTATTTTGATGGCGGAAATTGTCTTGGACGATTTCCTATAGCAACCAATGAAACCTACACCAGTAAACAAACAGGCGAAAAAGTTACCAACACCGAGTGGCACAATGTGGTGGTACGTAACAAGGCCGCAGAAATTTGCGAAAAATACCTTAAAAAAGGCGACCGTGTATATGTGGAAGGACGCATCAAAACGCGTAAGTGGCAGGGCGATGATGGTAAAGACCGCTATGCTACAGAAATTCACGTAGATGATTTTACTTTCTTAACACAACGTTCAGCAGACGTAGCCGTTGCGCCCGCACAGTCTACGCAACAACAGCCCACGCAGGCAAGCCAACCTGCAAGCGATGACGATTTGCCCTTTTAAATTTTAATTGTTGGAGATACCCTATTTGGTACTAAGCTTTGAGACGGTTGAAACAGCAAAAGTGATTTTATTGCTGCTGCTTTTGCTATGTTCTGCGCTCGTGTCTGGCTCTGAAGTTGCTTTTTTTTCATTGTCGCCATCGTACATAAAAGAAGTAGCTAATGCCTCGAACAAATCTGAACGCACCATTGCACATTTGCGTAAAAACCCAAGACGACTTTTAGCAATTATTTTGTTGTTAAATAATCTTATTAACATTGCTACAGTACTTGTTTTTGCATCGCTGACTTCGTTGTTTTTTGAGGCTATTCTGCAGCCTTGGTTGCAATTTCTATTTGAGGTTGGAGTAATTACTGCTGTAGTACTATTGTTTGGGGAAATACTACCAAAAATATATGCCAACAAAAACCCAAAAGGCTTTGCAAAGCGCATGGCGTTACCCATTTATATTTTAGATCAATATGTTTTTTTTGCGCTTACATTCCCCATGAGCTACCTTACGCTCAGGCTTCAAAAACGATTGGGAAAAACCAAATCTAATCTTTCTGTTGACCACCTGTCACAGGCACTTGAAATGACCGATGATTCTGAAACCACCAAAGACGAACAAAAGATTTTACAGGGAATAGTAACTTTTGGCAACACCGAAACCAAACAGGTGATGTGTCCAAGAATAGACGTTTTTGCAATAGAAGAAAGAACAGCCTTTCCAGATGTAATTGAGCAGGTTGTGGCCAAAGGATTTTCTCGGGTTCCCGTTTTTTGCGAAACGATTGATTCCGTTAAAGGGGTACTTTATGTAAAGGATTTATTGCCACACTTGGACAAGAAAGAATTCCAATGGAATGCTTTATTGCGAGAGCCTTATTACGTTCCTGAAAATAAAAAATTAGACGACTTATTGGAAGAATTTCAATCCAAGCGAATTCATTTGGCTGTAGTAGTGGATGAATATGGTGGTACTTCAGGGGTGATTTCACTTGAGGATGTTATCGAACAAATTGTTGGAGATATTACAGATGAATTTGACGAGACCGATATCAGCTACTCCAAACTAAATGATACAACATTTGTATTTGAGGGGAAGACCTCGCTTAAAGACTTTTATACCGTTTTAAAACTTAAAAACACCTTAGATTTTGAATCCAAAAAAGGGGAGTCGGAAACCATTGCAGGATTTGTGTTGGAGCAATTGGGCTCATTCCCAAAAGTGAACACTGCTATAAGTTTCAGCAATGTAATTTTCACTGTTGAAGCTGTTGATAGAAAGCGCATCAAACAACTAAAAGTACAACTACGCACATGATTCGCTTTGTAGTTTTAATGTTTATTTTTTTGGGTTGCCAAACCCCAATACCAAAGCCTAAAGCACAACTTGCGCTACAGTACCCAACGCCAGAATATATATCCTTTTCTAACCACTGTGCATATGCGTTTCAGCACAATACATTGGCTAAACCACAACCGCTCTCTGCTTGCGCGACAACGTTGGATTATCCAGGACTACACGCCAAGTTGTATCTCACTTATTTTGACCTGACTAAATCTTCTTTGGATACGCTGTTATTGGATTTTGATAAACGCTTAAAAATGTTTGGTAAGAAGGCAGTTCGGGTAAACGAAAGTGCTTACGAAAACAAAGAGCAAAATGTTTTAGGGTCGTGTATTGTTATTGTTGGCGACTCTCCATCAAATTTACACTTTTTTAGCACAGACACACAACTGCACTATCTAGCAGGATCGTTGCTTTTTGATGCAGCACCCAACTACGATTCCTTGGCACCTGCCATTGCTTACATTAAAAACGATGTGCAAAAACTGCTTGAAACCCTAAGATGGGATTAGGCTTTTTTGTCAGAATCTTTCTTGCTGTCTTTGCAGCACTTCTTATCTTTAGAATTGGCACAAGATGTTTTGTCTTTGCAACAAGCTTTCTCTCCTTGTTTATCGCACTCTCCACTTTCGTATTTAGCACACGTTTTTGCTTCACCAACTTTGTAGTCAGCACCAAGTCCTTCAATAGTGGCACGAATATCTTCAAATGAAGTTAGTGTTGGGTCAAAAGATACATACGCGGTTTTGCCTTCAAAATCTACTTTTGATGATTGAACTCCATCAGCTGCAGCTACTTTCTTTTCGATGCGCGCAGCGCAACCCACTTCGCATGTCATGCCTTCAATAGGGAAGGATATGTGGGATAAATCAGCAGAAAGCGAAACTTTTGTTTCTTCGTTATAAGTAACGGATTTCTTTTCTGGTTTAGTAGCTGTAGTACAGCCAACAATTAATATGACTAATAGGTAATAATAAGGGAGTTTCATAATATTAAATTTAAATCAAATGTAGGAAAATATTGCTATTTCTCAATCAATTTCACCAGTTTTGCCATGCTATGCAACAGATTCCAAAAAACAAATGGCTGTACCTTTTTATACTTTCCATTATATGGGGAAGTTCCTATATCCTAATAAAGCGTGGACTTGTCGGGCTAACCCCCATACAGTTAGGCAGTTTACGCATAGTGTTTAGCACTATTTTTTTACTCATTATGGGCTATAAATCACTAAAAGGGCTTTCTAAAAAAGAGTGGAAATGGTTAATAATAACCGGATTTTTAGGAACGTTTTTTCCTTCTTTCTTTTTTGCGTTTGCCCAGCAATTTATAGATTCTGCTGTTGCGGCTATTCTAAATTCGCTTACTCCAATATTTACATTGCTGGTTGGGGTTGCTTTTTTTTCCACTACAATTTTGACGCGGCAATATGCGGGGGTATTGTTAGGCTTTGTGGGCTCTGTTGGGTTGGTTTGGGGAGGTACTCAAATTACGGAAAACCAACCTACAGAATACGTGTTCCTTATTATGTGTGCCTCTATGTGCTATGCGGTAAACATCTATTTCTTAAAACATAAATTAGCCAATGTATCGCCTATGGCGATGACACTGGGCAACTTCATTGCCATACTGCCGCCTGCACTTTTACTATTGTTTTTTTCTGATTTCTTTTCAGCACAAAAATTACAGTCTGAAAATGTGATAACAAGTTTGGGTTTTATTGCGTTGCTTGCTTTTTTTGGTACCGCTATTGCCAAGGTTATGTTTAACCGCTTTGTGAAAATGGCATCTGCCGTATTTGTCTCTTCGGTAACCTATACGCTCCCCGTTGTCGCACTTTTTTGGGGGACTTTAGACGGAG
This sequence comes from Flavobacteriaceae bacterium, assembly GCA_965661025.1. Taxonomy (GTDB): domain Bacteria; phylum Bacteroidota; class Bacteroidia; order Flavobacteriales; family Flavobacteriaceae; genus UBA7446. Next base: position 5,926 of record CBFICG010000057.1, read on the forward strand.
AGCGTATTAGTAGTTTTCAGCTTTTTGCAGCTGTCTTAATTTTAATTGGGGTTTCTTTAGCTCATCGACCAAAGCGACCCAAATAATTTAGTTTTCAGGATTTATTTCAGCTTTATCTAATGTCAGTGAAATGTCTTGACCGCCAAGATTAAAACTCTTTTTTCCAGGTAGCCTAATACCTGACTTTTCAGCGTATTCCGAATACTCTGTTGTATTGGTTTGCATTTGCCCTCCAAAATTCACCATAGTAGCTTCTCTAAGTTTTAGTCCAGTTTCTACACTGTAGAAATAGCTGTAACTAACACCAACCCCTGGAACTTTAATAACATATGCATCCGATCCATTGATATTTTCTGTACCTTCAAGGCTAACTTCATCGTTGTTGAGTAATGCTATTTCTGGAAGAACGGCTAATGTTTTTTTCAAGTCATCATGTATTACTTTTGGTAAATCCATTTGGTTTGGGCCTTGTTTCATATAAGCTGAGGCTTCAGAAACAACACTAGTCATCATGGCGTTTCCTCCAACTGACACCACTTGCTTTTGGTTTTGCGCAGAGTAAGTTTCTTCAACTTCAATACTCATTTGCATAAATTCTCCCTTATACGTGAGCTTTAATGCGTTTATATCTGATAGGTTGTTTATACCAGTAGTGTTAATGTAAGTTTCTAAAACACTTTTTGCTGTAACGCCATCTGCAACGGCAGCTTTTTTAGGTCTTTCGATGGATGTGCCGTATTTGTTGTAGTAGTTTACCGGAAGGTAAACACCATTGAACTGAACTTTTTCGAGGTTATCCAAAACATCAACTCCCTTTCCAGTAACAACAACCCGTGCTTGATTTACGTTAAAGTATTTTTGAGCAACTCGCCTCACATCCTCTGCGGTAACTGCATTGATTCTGTCCAAGTAATTTTTGTAAAAATCAGCATCCAAATTCTCAGTTGCGATTTCTAAAGCAAATTGTGCAATAGTAGCGGGGTTTTCAAGGGAACGAACAAAGCTTCCGACATATTTTGCTTTGGCTTTTTTCAATTCACTTTCAGTCACCAAGTCGGTACGAATTCGACTAATTTCGTTTAATAGTTCCACGACTGCGCTATCAGTAACCTCGTTACGTACACTGGCAGTTGCACGAAAACGCGTAGCGGTTCGTTTATTGTTTCCGATACTAGAATAGGAGCCATAAGTATAGCCCTTATCTTCACGAAGATTTAAGAACAAGCGCGCTTCACCGCCACCACCTAATATGGAATTGGCCATTAGCACTGGAAAATAATCCATGTCTTTTTTTGCCAAATACGTAGTGCTTTGCACGACAACTTCTGACTGTACCGCGTTGGGCATATCAACAAAGTCAATCTGTGTGCTTGCTGGGTTTACAACTTCGGGTAAAGGACTCGAGGCAACAGGGTTGGATTTCCATTTGCCAAAATACTTTTTCACAAGTGGCGTTACAGCTTCAATGTTTATGTCACCGACAATCACCAAATACGCATTGTTGGGTCTAAATCTAAATTCATAAAAGCGCTTGGCATCTTCAAGTGTTACATTATTTACGGTACCAGAAGTCACAAATTCTCCGTAAGGATGGTTTCCGCCATAAGCCAAAAGGTTTTCAACGCGTCTTGCCGCTGTGGTAACATTTTTTTCGGAGGATTTTAATTCATCAATTAAAAGATCTCGTTCTTTAATAAATTCTTCTTCTGTAAAATTGGGATTAATAGCTGCATCTGCCATCATTTGCAGAGCACGTGGAAAATAGCGCGTTAGCGATTGTACAAATGCACCAGAGGTGCTGATGTTCAGATTGGCTCCCATAAAGTCAACTTCATCATAGAAATCATCTTTAGCTATTTTTTTCGACCCTTTTCCTAACAAGCTGCTTGTAAGTTGGCTTTGTCCAGCTTTTATTCCTTCTAAAATGGGTGGATTATCTAAACTTAAACTTGCACTAACTTGAGGTAGCTTTCTGTTTTCAACAACCATTACTGTAAGTCCATTTTTTAACTTAAACTGCTTTGGCTCGTTGATTTGAATTGTTGGTGCAGGACCAGGGATGGGTTGTTTGCTTCTATCAACTTGGGCATAAGCTGAAAGTGTGAGTGTTAAAATGAATAGGGTGGATAATTTTTTCATCATGATAATCATTAATTGTTTTCAGATTCTGGTAAGTATTCAAGTACCAAACGCTGATTGGTCTTTAGATATTTGTTAGCAACACTTCTTATTTCTTCACGAGTGATGGAACGATAAATATCTATTTCACTATTTATCAAACTTGTGTCGCCATATAGCATGTGGTATCGCGCAAGTGAATTGGCTATGCCCTCAATAGATGCGTTAGAGCGCACAAAACCATTTTCAAATTTGTTGAGTAATTTTTGATAATCGCGTTCAGAAATTAACTCATTTTGAATTTTTACTATTTCTTCATCTATTTCGGTAATCAAATCTGTGAGTTGGAATTCGCCCTGTGGCAATCCAAACAAAACATACATGCTATAATCTTCTTGGGAAATATTAAATGCTCCAGTTTGCAGTGCCATCTTCTTTTGATCAACTAGCTTTTTATACAATTTTGAACTTGGTCCGTCGCTCAAGTAGGTAGATATCATATCCAAAACTCTTGAGTCTCTATCTTTAAATGAAGGTGTGCGATAAGCAGCCACAACAGCAGGAATCTGAATATTGGCATCATAGGCCTTTGCCTGAAGTTCCTCTTTTATGGGTTCTTCTTTGTAGATTTTTCTGACAACATCCGCTCCTCTTGGAATACTTCCAAAATAGTCTTCTACCATTTTTTTGGTAGTTGTGATATCAATATCTCCAGCAACAACCAGTACTGCGTTGTTGGGAACATAGAATTTTTTGTTGAACGCTAAAAACTCATCAAGAGTGGCGGCATCTAAATGCTCCATTTCCCCAATAGTTGTCCAGCGGTATGGATGTTTTACGAACAAATGTTTTTTCACATTTTCCAAAAACCTCCCATAAGGCTGATTATCTACTCTAAGGCGTTTCTCTTCTTTAACAACTTCGTTTTGGGTATCCACACCATCTTGTTCGATGATGGGGTGCAGCATACGCTCAGATTCTAGCCATAACCCCAACGCTACATTATTTGAAGGAAAAACTTCGTAATAATACGTTCTGTCATCAGTGGTATTGGCATTATTGGTACCGCCATTTTCAGTTACTATCGAAAACCAAGCACCATTTTCGATGTTTTGAGTTCCTTCAAAAAGCAGGTGTTCAAAAAAGTGTGCAAACCCTGTACGGTCGGGATTTTCATCTTTAGCACCTACGTGATACATGACTGAGGTGGTAACTACTGGAGCGGTATTGTCTTGATGCAGAATAACGTGTAATCCATTTGAAAGGTCATATTCTTCAAAAGAAACAGATTGAGCCATGGCAATTCCTGTAACTGAGAAAAAAGCAGTTAAAATGTACTTATTCATGATTTTATTTTTAGAGTTTGAATATAGCAAAAAATTAGTCTTAAATGTCCCTTCACTAATGGATTTATAAAATCGTTGTTTGATTGGGAACAAGATTGTATATTTGCACCCGCTTTCATCAAAAAGCGTAAAAACAAAATATATGTTTGCAATCGTAGAGATAGCAGGGCAGCAATTTAAAGTTGCAAAAGACCAAAAGGTATTTGTCCATCGTTTGGACGCCAATGCAGGAGATAAGGTTTCTTTTGATAAGGTGTATCTAGTAGCAGATGGTAACAAAGTAACTGTAGGCGCCCCCGCTGTAGCCAATGCTTCGGTGGAAGCAAAAGTGGTTCGTCATTTAAAAGATGACAAAGTAATTGTATTTAAAAAGAAACGACGCA
>CBFICG010000058.1:0-9639 GCA_965661025.1 Flavobacteriaceae bacterium
ATTTGACGATTCATCTCCTGTTGAATTTGATCAACCGTTATTTGTTATTGACCCATCATAAACTTAGCATATGTTTAATAAGATTTTAGTCGCCAATCGTGGTGAAATTGCGCTACGCGTTATTCGTACGTGTAAAGAAATGGGCATCAAAACTGTTGCAATTTATTCCAAAGCTGATGCAGATAGCCTGCATGTGCGATTTGCCGACGAAGCCGTCTGTATAGGTCCTGCGCCAAGCAGTGAATCGTATCTAAAAATGGCAAATATCATTGCTGCAGCAGAAATCACCAATGCAGACGCCATTCATCCAGGTTATGGATTTTTATCTGAAAATGCCAAGTTTTCTAAAATTTGTGAAGAACACAAAATCAAGTTTATTGGCGCATCGGCACAAATGATTCAACAAATGGGCGATAAAGCAACTGCCAAAGCTACCATGAAAGCTGCAGGAGTGCCCACCATACCAGGTTCGGAAGGCATTATTGGGTCTTTTAAAGATTGTAAAAAACTAGCTAAGGAAGTAGGTTATCCTGTGATGTTAAAAGCTACTGCAGGTGGTGGCGGAAAAGGGATGCGTGCCGTTTGGAAAGAAGAAGAATTAGAAAAAGCATGGGAAGGTGCGCGCCAAGAATCAAAAGCTGCTTTTGGCAACGATGACATGTACATGGAAAAGCTGATTGAAGAACCTCGCCATATTGAAATTCAAGTTGTTGGAGATGCTTTTGGAAAAGCCTGTCATTTGTCTGAAAGAGATTGTTCTGTACAGCGACGTCACCAAAAACTAACTGAAGAAACGCCTTCGCCGTTTATGACCGATAAGCTTCGTAACGATATGGGTGCCGCTGCAGTGAAAGCTGCAGAATACATCAAATATGAAGGTGCTGGAACAGTGGAGTTTTTGGTAGATAAGCATCGGAATTTCTACTTTATGGAAATGAATACACGTATTCAAGTGGAACATCCCATTACAGAACAAGTCATTGACTTTGATTTGATTGCGGAGCAAATAAAGGTAGCGGCAGGAGTTCCTATTGAAGGAAAAAACTACTTGCCTAAGTTACATTCTATTGAGTGTCGTATCAATGCGGAGGACCCTCACAACGATTTTCGTCCATCACCCGGGATAATAAAAACGCTTCATACCCCTGGTGGGCACGGTGTACGTTTAGACACCCATGTGTACGGAGGATATATGATTCCCCCACACTACGATTCCATGATTGCAAAGTTGATTACTACGGCACAAACGCGCCAAGAGGCCATCAACAAAATGAAACGTGCGCTTGACGAATTTGTCATTGAAGGCGTAAAAACAACCATTCCGTTTCATCGCCAATTAATGGATCACCCCGACTACGTTGCTGGGGATTATACCACCAAGTTTATGGAGGATTTTGAAATGGAGGATTAGGTTTTACAATAATCCTGCGTTAACTAGATATTCTGCAATTTGTACTGTGTTTGTTGCAGCGCCTTTACGAAGGTTATCCGCTACAATCCAGAGGTTTAATCCATTTTCTTGCGACGTATCTTTTCGGATACGACCCACAAAAACTTCGTCTTTTCCGTGTGCTTGAAGCGGCATGGGGTAGTCATTGTTTAGAATGTCATCTTGGACTACTACGCCTGGCGTTTCCGAAAGTACGCGACGTACTTCGTTCAAATCGACAGGTTTACTTAAGGTCAAATTCACCGATTCGCTATGTCCACCGACAACGGGGATACGCACTGCAGTAGCCGTGACACGAATGTTAGGGTCAAGGATTTTATGCGTTTCGTTGACCAATTTCATTTCTTCTTTGGTGTATCTATTGTCTAAGAACACATCGCAATGTGGCAAGGCATTACGGTGAATTGCGTGCGGGTATGCCATTTCACCTGCTATGCCTTCATACTCATTTTCTAATTGCTGGACAGCTTTAACGCCTGTTCCCGTAATAGATTGGTATGTGGAAACTACCACACGTTCAATGCCAAATGCGCGATGAATAGGTGCAAGTGCCATGACCATTTGAATAGTAGAACAGTTTGGATTGGCAATAATTTTGTCTTCGGAAGTTAAGGTAGCCGCGTTAATCTCAGGCACCACTAATTTATGATTGGGATGCATGCGCCATGCCGATGAGTTATCGATTACCGTACACCCTACCTCCGCAAATTTGGGAGCCCACGTCAACGACGTATCGCCGCCTGCTGAAAACAAAGCCACATCTGGTTTAAGTGCAACGGCATCTTCAAGACCAACAACCGAATACGTTTCACCTGCATATTCCAATTGCTTGCCTACAGAACGAGCCGAAGCTACTGGAATTAATTCACTTATAGGAAATTGGCGTTCTGCCAATACTTGCAACATGACTTCTCCTACCATTCCGGTGGCACCAACTACCGCTACACGCATATCTTAAATTTTGCTGCGAATGTACGCTATTCATACATTAAAATTACACGACATGAATGCTTTATCAAAAAAATAACAGTTTGTTATAAATACAACAATCAGGCTATAACCTTGCGCACAATACGTTGTGATAACCCTGTTATAAACTCATACGAAATGGTTCCTGCGTGGTTCGCTAAGGATTCAGCACTTGCGTTTGCGCCAATTACAACCACTTCGTCACCTTCTTGGCAATCGATGTTTGTTACATCTACCATAATCATATCCATGCACACGTTGCCAATGATAGGTGCTTTTTTCCCATGAATCCAAACAAAGCCTTTTCCGTTTCCGTAAATACGTCCAATGCCATCTGCGTGGCCTAGGGGAAGGGTTGCAGTCCTGGTTGCTTCTTTAGCTATAAAAGCCCGGTTATACCCTAATGAGTCTCCTTTTTGAAGCGAATGAAGTTGAGATATAGTTGTTTTTAGGGTCAATACTGGCTTAAGTTCTGCATCTACGGCAGGGTCATTGCCATAGCCATAAAGGCTAATTCCTGTTCTAACCATGTCGTATTGCGCAGCTGAATAATGTAATACACCAGAAGTATTGAGGACATGAAAGATCACATCAGGACGCGAAAGCTTTATGGTATTTACCAAGGCTTCGAATTCTTTTAATTGGGTTTTGGTGAAATGAGCTTCGTTCAAATCATCCGAAGCAGCCAAATGTGAATACACTCCTCGCAGTGTAATCCAATTGTTGTATGGCTCTAGTAAGTCTAGTAGTTGTTTGGCTTGATTAGGTAAAAAACCTAATCTATTAAGACCTGTATTAAATTTTAGATGAATGGGATAATGTGTTGCTTTGGTCGTTTTTAGTGTTGCCAAAAATGCTTTTAAAATGCGGTGGCTGTAAATAGCTGGTTCAAGCTTGTGTGCTATTAACGCCTCAAAATTGGGCTGCTGCGGGTGCATAACCAAAATGGGCTGTGTGATCCCTGCTTCTCTAAGGGCGATTCCTTCACGAACATATGCCACACCAAAATAATCTACCCCGCAATCTGCAATACACTTGGCCACGGCTACAGCATCACTACCGTAGCCAAACGCTTTTACAACAGCCAAAAGTTTGGTTGAATTGGCTAAACGTCTGCGTAAAAATTGATAATTGTGCCTAAGGTTAGGTAAGTGTATTTCTAAAACAGTTTCGCTCATTTGCCTCAAGCCTTTTTACTTTTATCGGGAACTACATCTTCCGCAGAAACATTCATTTTTCTAACTTTCTCACGCATCATCAACTTATAAAATGCTGCCCTGCTTAGGGGTTCATACTCTTCTGTTTCGCCTAGCATCACTAAATGTTCATTCTCATTTTTTCTAAAGCTATGGTGTGCAAGTTTTCCTGTTCGTGTACATATTGCGTGAACCTTGGTCACATATTCAGCAACAGCCATAAGATTTGGCATAGGGCCAAAAGGATTTCCTTTAAAATCCATGTCCAGTCCGGCAATAATAACGCGTACACCACGATTGGCTAAATCGTTACATACGCTAACAATTTCATCATCAAAGAATTGTGCCTCATCAATCCCCACCACATCGCAATCGTCTGCAAGCAGTCGAATATTCGCCGCTGCAGGCACCGCAGTGGAAATTATTTCATTGGCATCGTGCGAAACTACTTTGTCGTCATCATAGCGGTTATCCACTTCTGGTTTGAAAATTTCTACTTTTTGCTTGGCAAATTTGGCCCGTTTTAGGCGGCGGATTAGCTCCTCGGTTTTCCCTGAAAACATAGAACCTGTAATGACCTCAATCCAGCCAAAAGATTCGTTTGTGGGATGTGTGTTTTCAAGAAACATTACTATTGTTTTGGTGTGTTTAGGCTTTTGTGCGCCTGAACCATTCAAAAGTATTAAATTTAGGCAGCCAAACGTATGGAAGAAAAAAAAGTTATTCAAAACAACGCTGAACAAGAATTAATGAGTCTTGCGCATGAAATTTTGCGCAGCAGAAACCGAATGCAACTTGCCGACATACACGCAAAAGCTTGCGCTATAATGGCATTGACTAGTGCTGAAACAATTTCTGAGCAAGGTAAAGTAAAACAAAAAGAATCCAATCCATCTGCGCTGGAGCAGGCGCTTTTGGCTCCCGTTTTGGAAGCTGAGTTTGAAAGCGTTTCAGTTGATTTTACAAATAGCCTTTTTGAAGGGAGCAGTGCCGATTATCGACGAGTAATATCAATGCTTAACTCAAAAGAAACCGTTGAGGAGGCAAAAAAGTTTATTGAAGAACAGATTCAACCCGAGTACAATTGGAGTGAAAAACAAAAGGAACTCGAAGCGTTTATGGCACATGTTGAAACATTATTTGGCTCATAACTTTCTTTAAATCAATTGCGTGAAGCAAGCAAATGAATACAACGATTTTGAGGGGCTCTGGCTAGTGCCAACGCCTATTGGCAATTTGGGTGATATAACGCTTAGAGCAATAGATGTGCTGCGCAAGGTTGATTTGATTTTAGCGGAAGACACGCGAACCACAGGAAAGTTGCTAAAGCATTATGAAATCGACACCTCTATGCGTTCATATCACATGCACAATGAGCATAAATCGGCGCCAAAGGTAGTTAACGAATTGAGTTTGGGTAGTGCTATGGCTTTAGTTACCGATGCGGGGAGTCCCGGTATTTCAGATCCTGGTTTTTTATTGGTTCGAGAATGCGTGAAAGCAAAAATTCCCGTTCATGCTTTGCCAGGAGCTACTGCATTAATCCCTGCCCTAACTTTAAGCGGATTACCTTCAGAACGTTTTGTTTTTGAAGGGTTTTTGCCCCAAAAAAAAGGACGGTTAACGCGCCTAAAAGCCCTTGAAAATGAACCCCGAACAATGGTGTTTTATGAATCGCCACACCGATTGATAAAAACACTCACGCAACTGGCAGAACGTCTTGGTGAACAACGTCATGTGAGTGTGTCGAGAGAAATTTCCAAAAAATTTGAAGAAACCGTCCGAGGAACACTAGCTTCTGTCGTGCATCATTTTACGGAATCGCCTCCTAAGGGTGAATTTGTTATTATAGTAGAAGGAGGATAATATGCGCTGGAAATTCAAATCTTCTCCTGCTGAAACTACTGTGGCGCATCTTAAATCATGTTTAGGTGTGGATGAGATTATTGCTACACTTTTGGCGCAACGTGGAATAGACTCCTACGATGCAGCTAAAGCTTATTTTAGACCCAATTTAGACCACCTTTATGACCCCTTTTTGATGCAAGATATGGACAAAGCCGTTAGGCGTTTGCAGCAAGCGATAGCTCAAAAAGAGCACATCATGGTATATGGCGATTACGATGTTGACGGAACTACTTCTGTGAGCTTGGTTACACATTTTTTACGACATCAAGGACTAACTGTTACCCCCTATATTCCGGATCGGTACGCCGAGGGGTATGGGTTGTCAAAACAAGGCATTGATGCTGCTAAAGACGCCAATATCCATTGCATTGTGGCATTGGACTGTGGCATAAAAGCCATAGAGCAAGCAGCTTATGCGGCATCTTTGGGTATTGACCTTATCATTTGCGATCACCATACCCCCGGAAAAACGATTCCAAATGCCCTTGCTGTTTTGGATCCTAAACGCAGTGATTGTACTTATCCATATAAAGAACTATGCGGTTGCGGGGTTGGCTTTAAACTCATACAAGGAATTGTACTAAAACAAGGAAAAGAAGTAGAATCAATTAGCGCTTATTTGGATTTTGTCGCGGTTGCCATTGCCGCTGATATTGTCCCAATTACAGATGAAAACCGCACCTTAGCTTTTTTAGGAATGCAGCAACTTAATGTGGCGGCTAGACCTGGGCTTAAAGTGCTTTTACGTGATAAAATAACAGGTCCAAATATTTCAGATGTAGTATTTGGTGCGGCACCTCGTATCAATGCTGCTGGACGGATGAAACACGGTTTGTATGCAGTAGAATTATTATTGTCAAATGCTGAGGAGGAAGCAGCGCATATTGCCCAGAAAATTGAAGCATTTAACACCTCTCGCAGAGATGTAGAGCAAGCCATTACCAAAGAAGCCTTAGCGCAAATTAAAGCTAATAATGAGATTGATAACGCTTCTTCTGTCGTCCTTTCGTCCGATTGGCATAAAGGCGTCATTGGAATTGTTGCGTCAAGACTCATTGAAACATACTATCGTCCAACTTTGGTGTTTACTAAAGCAAGTGAAGGCGTCTTGGCTGCCTCGGCACGTTCTGTGCGAGGATACGACATCTATGCCGCCATAGAAGCCTGTAGCGCGCATATTATTCAGTTTGGTGGCCACAAATACGCTGCAGGCGTCACGCTAAAAGAAAGTGATTACATCGCATTCAAAGCGGCTTTCGAGCACCATGTAAAAAATACGCTTGTAGTAGCGCAAAAAGAACCTGTTTTGGACGTAGATGTTGCATTACCGTTTAGTTCTATTACACCAAAACTACTGCGAATTCTAAAACAAATGGAGCCTTTTGGGCCAGAAAACAGAAGCCCCGTGTTTTATACAGAAGGTGTGGTAGATAACGGAATGGCTAAACGAGTAGGAAAAGATAGCAGCCACCTTAAAGCACGGTTTGTGCAAGGCAACACTTTACCTATTGATGCAATTGGTTTTGGACTTGGTGAAAAAATAGGGTTGCTTAAAAGCAAAAAGCCCCTTCGTATTGCCTATGCCTTAGAGGAAAATCATTGGCAAGGGACGGTTTCTGTGCAGCTTCGGTTAAAGGATATTCAAGAGGTATAGTTTAACTTTTTTGGGCATAAAAAAACCCTCCGAAATCGGAGGGTTTTTATGTATGCATTTCGTTTTAGAACATATATTTGAGACTGATGTTGAATAATCTTGGATTTCCAAGATAGTATCCATATTGAGTTCTTGTAGATATGTACTCTTCATCCAATAAGTTGTAGACATTTACGCGTAATCGCATATCGTTTGAACCAGCATTGAAGTCATAAGTAACTCCCAAATCCATTAATCCGTAGCCATCTAGTTTTTCGGGTGCATATGTTGTATTATCTAGCGAAGCAGTCAATACATCTTCAACGTCAATAAAACCGTAATGTTCATCATAGAAATTATAACGAATATCAAAGAATACATCATCGGTAATTTTTGAGTCTAAACTAAACCCTACAGAAGTTTGTGGCGCTTGCCCTACTTTAACTTCGTTAATGGCAAGAGAGCCGTTTTCAATTGATTGAGCCCCAGTTGCATCACTTGTTCTTTGTAGCTCAAATGGTGTTTCGCCGGCATATTTCCAGTCCCCAATAGAACCTACCAAAGATACTTTAGTGCTCTTAGACACATTGTAATCTAACTGTGCCTCAACACCTTTGTGTTTTTGTGTTACATCAAAAAGGCGATAAAATAATTCATCATTGTTAGGTGCATCTGCTCCGAATGCTACGTAACGATTTCCCCATTCTGTAGCATATACATCTAACATAAAACGAAGGTTTTCAGTCTCGTAACGATATCCCGCTTCTAGTCCTAAGATTTCTTCGTTATCTACATCTCCATCATTTACCCAAGTGTTGCTGTAACGCGAGTCGTCGATAACGCTTTCAAAGAAAGGTTGTCTTGAGTAAAATCCTGCGTTGGCAAACACTGTATGGTTTTCACCAAATTTGTACGAAAGACCTCCTTTGATGTTATACCCACCAAAAGTAAGTTTGGTAGACTGCCCCATACCATCGCCATATCCTTTATGTCTTCCAGTACGTTGCATGTCTTGAGATGAAAGTGATGCTTGAACAAATGCAGAAAAATTATCCGTTGCATATTCAGCTTGTCCAAATCCACCAAAATAATTAATCGTTTCTGAATAATCGCGGTCATATCGTTGATCTTCAGGGGCGTAGTCTCCAAAAAAGACTGCCCAGGGATCTGCAGGATACGTTTCAGTAATCGTATAATCGCTTGGGCGATTCCCCATACGGAAGTTATCTACATAACCGTTCATTCCGTAAGTATTTACAATTTGACGGAAGTGTGTTCCCGTGTATGTTCTGTAATCAAAACCAATATTGTAAGTAAATGGCCCATCATTGTCAACAGTAAGGTTAGAAATCACACCATACCAATCATGCAAATTCATAGAAGCTCTACGCATGTAAGAAGTGCCATAATTTCCGTTTCCTTTTGCGTCTATTCTTGAAAGGTTGCCAATTCTAATAGCATCAAAGTCAATATCTTGGCTTCCCGCAACGCGTACACGGTTTGAACTGGAACCTAAAGATCCTGTTCCGCCTCCACGACCCCAAGAGCCATAAACCACAGTAGAAAGGTCTAACGATGCGTTAATGTTCCAGTCCCAAGTAAGGTTAGCTACGGGTTTGTGGTAAAAATTACGGCGTTCAGAGTGCTCTTCACCGTTGTACAATCCCCCATTTGCGTTGGTGTCTCTTCCATACTCATCATATACGTCAAGGCTCTGGTCAAAGTTTTGGTGATGCCATTGTGGTGCACCAGTAAATAACAGGTTGAGATTGTGATTATTGTTCGGTTTGTACCCTACAGAGAAAAAGTAAATTTGCCCTTGTCCTTGAGTCCATCTTGCCCATTTTTTAGCACCTTGCCAGTGATCTATAAGCATCGAAAATGACAACCCGGCATCATTCATCCCCGTATTGTACGCAAATGACGTTTTAAAGTATTCGTTCGATCCTACAATCTGACGCAAGTAACCTCCTTTTTTTGCTTCTGTTGTTTTGGTTACGATATTTATCGTACCACCAACAGATGATATAGCAAGTTTGGAAGACCCTAATCCTCTTTGTACTTGTACTTGCTGCGCTACATCGCTCATTCCAGACCAGTTAGACCAATATACAAGACCGTCTTCAACAGCGTTAATCGGCTGACCATTTAAAAGTAATGCAGTATTTGCTTGATTAAACCCACGAGTAAATACTTGAGCTTCCCCAAAACCAGAAGCTGTTCCTCCGATATATACCCCAGGAACCATCTTTAATGTTTCGGCAAACTCAACATTACCTACGCCACGTAATTCAAATTCCTCCGCAGTAATTGTACTAGCAGCAATTGGCGTTACACGATCTTGTGCAAGGTCAATAACTCCTCCTCCGACAACCACAACCTCATCAAGAGAAGTTGTAACAATAGAGTCGTTGACAGATGTTTGCTGGGCAAACACAAGTGTTGATGCAAAAGCAACAACAATAGATAGTAGTTTTTTCATT
>CBFICG010000059.1:0-9575 GCA_965661025.1 Flavobacteriaceae bacterium
GTAATTTACATATGGGGCCATGGTTAGCACCAGGTGGTAATAACTGGGGCGCAGGGAACAAACAGTATTGGGACAATACGATAAAAACGGGTCCAGAAGAACAGTGGATTACAATTGTTAAAAAAGTTGGACATACGAACGGTAGTAAAATGGATAACTTTAGTTATTACTTTAGAACAAATGGTTCTGGTACCGTTTACTTCGATGATGTAACCTTCAGAGTTGAAGATTATAGACCCTAATTGAATTTTATAGTTTGATTAATAACAAAAAGGTTTTGTGCAAAATATGCACAAAACCTTTTTTTTTACAACACTTTACCTAACATAACAACCATGGCAAAAAAAACCACATTTTTAACCTGTAGCTATACCACGCTATTATTCCTTTTGTTTGGTTTAGGTGCATGTACTACAGCTGAACCTCAAAAACCAAACATCATTTTTATCATGTCAGATGACCATACCACGCAAGCATTTGGCATTTATGGTAGCAGGTTAGCGGGGCTAAACCCTACCCCTACTTTAGATAAAATTGCAACCGAGGGGATTATATTTGATAATTGTTTTGTCACTAACTCCATTTGTACCCCCTCAAGAGCTACCATTCTTACAGGACAATACAGTCAAGCAAACGGCGTATTAGACTTAGAAGGAAATCTGCCCACACAAAATCAATACTTGCCACAAGAAATGAATGCATTGGGCTATGAAACCGCTGTCATTGGCAAATGGCATTTAAAGAATCAACCTAATTTTGATTATTATAACGTACTAACACAAAACGGCCAGCAAGGATCCTACTTTGACCCCTACTTAACAGACAGCGACATGCATTATGTGCCACTCTACGGCATGCCTAATTACGAAGGAAAACAATATATGGGGCACAGCTCTGATGTTATTACAGATATTTCTATTGATTGGCTTAAAAACAAACGCAACAAAAACAAGCCCTTTTTCTTGATGCATCAATTTAAAGCACCACACGACGATTTTGAACATGCACCAAGATATAAAGACTACTTAGCAGATACCTTTATCCCTGAACCTGAGAGTTTATACAACCGAGAAAATCATGGTTCTGTGGGGATTCATGGAGAAAAGGATGCGTTGGTACACGATATTGGATCCTCTATCTCTAAACGAAATACCATTCGTCATATGGGAATGCGTATTTGGAGTAAAAAATTTACCAAAAGATCTAACCCAGAATTTGATCCCAAGGCAATTGATTTAGACGGTATGTCGGAAGATGAATACACCAGCGCCACCTACCAACAATACCTTAAAAGATACCTAAGGTGCGTTAAAGGAGTAGATGATAACGTAGCGCGCCTTATTAAAACACTGAAAGAAGAAGGACTTTACGACAACACCATAATTGTATATACGGGTGACCAAGGGTTTATGCTTGGAGAACATGACTACATTGACAAGCGGTGGATGTACGAAGAGTCGTTGCGTATGCCTTTTTTTGTGCGTTATCCCAAAAAAATCAAAGCAGGTATGCGTACCGATGCGATTATCAATAATACTGATTTTGCGCCAACACTTATAGCGCTGGCTGGAGGAGATGTGCCCGAATATATGCAAGGAAACAGCTTTAAAGACATTCTGGAAACGGGAAAAGAACCAAAAGATTGGCAGCAGGACACCTATTACAGATATTGGATGCATATGGCACATGCGCACGCCAATCCGGCTCATTTTGGCATTCGCACAAAGCGTTACAAGCTTATTTTTTATTACGGTAAATACTGGGCGGATACAGATAACCCAAATGTTGAATGGAATACCGAAAGCTGGGGCAATCGCTTCACGTTTCATACCCCTCCAGCGTGGGAATTTTATGATCTTGAAAAAGATCCAAAAGAAATGAATAACGCGTACAACGAGCCACAATACAAAGAAATTATTGAGAAGCTTAAGGAACAATTGAAAAATAAACGATTGGCTCTTAATGAAGATGACAATGAGAAATATCCTCATATTCAGGAAATTATAAATAACAATTGGAATAAATAATGATGCGTTTACTTGGAAGATTAGGGGTCGTTGGACTTATGTGTGTGTGCCATTTTATGTATGCACAACCGCTTAAAGAAAAATACAACAACAAAACATTAAACATAGAAAAATGGGAAGTCTTGGATATTGCCTTTAAAGCAAAGGCAAATATGGCATCACCTTACGCAACAGACTTATATGCAGATTTTGTTCACGAAAACGGAACCCAACAAAAAGTACCTGGTTTCTATAACGGAGGCGATGAATGGGTTATTCGATTTTCGGCTTCAATAGAGGGAAATTGGAACTATACTATTGGTGGAGAATTAAATAAGCTGCGTGGAAAAACCGGTAGTGTCAACGTCAGCAAAAACAAGGAAAATAATCACGGCGGTATCATAATTGATAAAAACAACCCACAGCATTTTTATTACGAAGATGGAACGCCATATTTCTTGCTTGCTTTTGAATGCGATTGGCTCTATGCCTTAGACTACGACAACAAGAAAGACACGCCAAAAACAAATCATCTGCTACAGAAAATCGAAGAGAATGGCTTTAACCATGTAGTGATGAATGTTTTTGCTTATGACGTGAGTTGGAAAAAGGACGAAAGGCTTAAAGATTATCCTGAACATGAATTTGGAGCCCCTAAAGCTATTTTCCCGTTTTTGGGAACAAATGAAAATCCCGATTATTCAAGTTTGAATGTAGAATTTTTCCAAAAGTTTGATCGTACCATAAGTGCAATGCACGATAAGCGTATCGTTTCTCATTTAATGATTTATGTGTGGAATAAATTAGTCGCCTGGCCCGATATGAATTCTGAGGCTGACGATATGTATTTTGATTATGTAATTAAGCGCTATCAAGCATTTCCAAACATTACTTGGGACATTTCTAAAGAAGCCTTGTATTATGGAAGAGCCAACTTTGACTATATCCATGAAAGAATAAATCGGGCTCGTGCAAATGATTATTACAATAGGTTGCTCACTGTGCATAGCTATAAATATTGTTCAAAATTTCCAGAAAAAGTAGATTACATTTCTTCACAGAATTGGTCGCACAATTTGTATGATAAAATGCTCACAGCGCGCACCTCATACCCTAAAAAACCCGTTTTTAATATAGAGCACGGAGGCTATGAGGAGTCTCCTTATGTGGTATTTACAGGAGACTACATCAACGCTGAAACCTGCTTGCGCAGAAACTACATGTGCCTTTTTTCTGGAGTATATACCACATATTATTGGCAAGGTGCTTCGTGGAATGTTGTCATTTACAACCCTTTTGAACAACCAGACGACTTTATTAAGCCAAAGTTTGAGTACTTCAAACATATGGACACCTTATTTACTACTTTAGATTTTAGCACGATGAAGCCTACCCCATGGCGAAACGGAAGTGGGTATAGTCTTACCAATAATGAGGACACAGTGCTTCTTTACATTCACAAAGAAAATTACGGGATTAACGCACAGTTTCTTAAAAAAGACCCTAAAAAAAGAACATTTCAATGGTTCAACACCCTCACCGGAGAATTGACCAAAGAAGTTGCACTTACCAAATCACAAAAGAAATTTATTTCTCCGTGGAGTAATGTTGCGGATGCAATTCTAATTTCTAAGGTAGTTTCGCCATAATACATATGGTTAAAAAAACACTTTCTTACCACAAAACACCATTTTTTTAATCATTTAGTATAAGATTAAAAACATGTGTTTTAACATGCTCAAACAAAATTATTGATTTTAGCAGTATAAATTTTATACAACTTGTGGTAATGAACAAAATTAAATACACTCTATTAACCCTTTTGGCAGTTGTCATTACTTTTTCCTCTTGTAATACAACAAGCCAGCCCAAAAAAGTTTACGAAGCGAACTGGGAATCCATTAAAGCAAATTATAAAGATCCTGCTTGGTTTAATAACCAAAAATTTGGAATATTCATACATTGGGGGCCTTATGCTGTACCCGCTTACGGGCATGAATGGTATCCCAGAAAAATGTATATGGATACCGCTACATTTTCGGCGCAACTAAAACACCAAAAAAAGGGGCCTGATAAAATATATACTTACCACAAAAAAACATTTGGCGATCCAAAGGAATTTGGCTACAAAGATTTTATTCCTATGTTCAAAGGGGAAAATTTTGACCCAAAACAATGGATTGATTTATTCAAAAAATCCGGGGCAAAATACGTAATTCCTGTTGCCGAACACCACGACGGATTTGCGATGTACAAGTCAAATGTTACGCGGTGGAACGCGGTGGACATGGGTCCGAAAAGAGACATTTTGGGGGAACTTTTTGAAGTTGGCCGCAAAGAGGGGCTTATTATGGGGGCTTCTTCGCATTTCGCTTTTAACTGGTCGTATTTCAATAAAAAGGATCACTTTGATACTTCAGATCCACAGTATGCAGATTTGTATTCAACAAAAGGAAAAGATTTAAAGGAACCCGTTTCTAAAGAATTTAAAGATTATTGGTGGGCGAGAACAAAAGATATTATTGATAGCTATCAACCCGATATCTTATGGTTCGATTTCTATTTAGACATTCCTGATTTCGCCGATCAAAGACCTAAGTTAGCTGCATACTACTATAACAAGGGGATTGAGTGGGGAAAAGAAGTAGTACTTCAAGACAAAAACTTCAGCCATGAGGCATTTCCAGAAGGCACTGTTATTTATGATTTAGAGCGTGGAAAACTTCCTGGTATTAGAAAACTCCCTTGGCAAACGGACACGTCTATTGGAAAAAATTCGTGGGGGTATATCGAACAGTGGAAATCAAAAGACACCAATGAAATTGTTGATGACTTGGTAGATATTGTTTCCAAAAACGGAAACCTATTGTTAAATGTTGGTCCAAAAGCTGATGGTACTATACCTGACGATCAAGCGCAAATTTTACTAGAAATTGGAGATTGGTTAAATATTAACGGTGAAGCTATTTACGACACCAAATATTGGAAAACATTTGGTGAAGGTCCTACTGAAGTTAAAAAAGGACACCACTCCGAGAAAAAGAACAAGAAATTTACTGCTAAAGATATCCGATTTACTTCTAAAGAGGGTGCCCTTTATGCAATCCTTATGGATTGGCCAGAAGATGGTAAGGCCGTTATTGAATCTTTAGCATCTGGATCTGAATACGCTAAAGCACTTTCTATTTCTAATGTGCAACTTCTTGGTAGCACGTCAGCCTTGGAATGGAAACAAGATGAAGAAGGGTTAAAAATAACTTTGCCAGAAGAAAAATCCGGTGACTATGCCTTCGCACTTAAATTAAGTATATAAATTAAATTGCTTTTTTAAAAAACGGGTTGTCCAAAGCGACCCGTTTTTTTGGCTATAATTTGGAATGACCATGAAATTAACTTTTTTTATTCAACTCGCCGGATTGCTTTTATTTGGCTTATCATCCTACACGCAAACCAACCCTAATGTTGTGGTCATTCTAGCAGATGACATCGGCGTTGGAGATATATCACATTATAGAAAAAAACACAGCGACAATATTATCGTTTCCACTCCAACTCTAGATAAACTAGCCACAGAAGGTATGGTGTTTACCAATGCATACTCTCCAGCAGCACTGTGTGCGCCAAGCCGCTATGCCGTAATGACTGGCAACAATTGTTACAGAAGTTATATGCCATGGGGGGTGTGGGGGTCGTATCTTAAATCACCCTATAAAGCAACTGATTTAACTTTAGGAAAACTTATGAAAAATGCCGGCTATACCACTGCTTTTTTTGGCAAATGGGGAACGGGTATGGATTTTTATAAAAAAGATGACAAGACTAAAATATATCGTGCGCCAAGGAAAAAAATTGAGTTGGACGTTGATGTTACCCAAATTGCCGCAAAAGGACCTAAAGATAATGGGTTTGATTACAGTATAACTTTTGCATCAGGTATTCAAAACGTTCCCTACGTGGTATATGAAAATGAAGTATGGATGCCGCTAAAAAAAGACTCAAAAATTGACTTTATTTCACATGAAAAAATGAATCGAATTGGAGTGAAAATAGACAAGAGTGAGGGATTAGGAGATTCCAACTGGGATCCACACATTATGGGTCCACTATTGGTGAACAAAACGGTACAGTTTATTGAGAAAGCTCCCAAGGACAAACCATTTTTCATTTACTATGCCTCATTAGCCGTACATGTGCCACATGCGCCTGCAGTAACACTAAATGGAAAAAAAATTGCTAAGACAACGCCATCAAAACACCTCGATAAAGTAAAAGAGCTTGATGTTCAAATGGAGATGATTGTTAATGCCCTAAAGGAAAAAGGCGTTTATAAAAATACGCTGTTCATATTTACTTCCGATAACGGTGGCCTCCGAGGAAGCGAAACAATTGCCTCTGGACACCGTTCCAACGATATCTATAGGGGAGGTAAAAATGCACCACATGAAGGCGGCATTCGTGTTCCCCTAATAATGACATGGCCTGAAAAAATTAAACCTTCTTCTAACGCTGATAGTAAGGTAGTAACTCTTGATATTATGGGAACATTGGCAGATATAACAAATCAAACCCTAACAGAAAACCAAGGAATGGATTCTGCCAGTTTACTTCCCATACTAAATGGAAAAACGAATAAGAAAGTACATCCTTATTTAATGCTTCAGTCAGGAACTGGTCGTGAAGGGATTATTATTAAAGATCAATGGAAATTAATTGTTTCTTTTGATAAAAAAGATAAAACTGACGCTACTCGAAAACCCATCGCTTTATTTGATTTAAGTACTAATATCAAAGAAAATGAGCGCGATAATCTCATTGATAGAGCAAAATACTCGAGTACGGTTAACGCATTATTTGAACTATATAACCGTACCCGAGATAATGGGATAAGCACTAAACTTTAATTGCGTTCTTTTTGAAGCTGATCGGGGTTTATAGCGCGGTAGGCTTTCTGTTCAGCGGTTAATTTTTGTCTGAAATACACATCGGGGCGTTGATAAACATGGTGCTTTTTCATAAGCTTATCATCTAAATCTAAGCTTAAATCGCAATCAAATCGAACGATAATTGCATGGTTTTTTGCCCACTCTCCAGTATAGTTGGTAAAATGAGAAATCCCCCAAGTAACACCTCTACCATATTGGGTATTTGTAAATGCATCTGGCGTGTAAAACCCCGCTGCAATAGGCATCAAATCAACAATTGATGCTATTTCAAAACCAACCCCGTCTTTTGCATACTGAATTGTATTGTGTTCGTTTCCATCGCGATTCATCATGGCAGCAATACCTTCTTTAAATGGAAACAATGCCGTTTCGTGACCAGAACTTAAAACGGGATTGAGGGGGTGTTTTTCAAAAGGACCAAAGGGGTTGTCGGCAATAGCTAATCCTTGCATACGGATTTGTTCAGGCCTTCCATTCGAGTCTGACTTATAATATAAGTATATTTTGTCTTTATATACCAACGGATGTGGGTCGTGAATAGAGTATTGATCCCAGGTTCCAGAAGGACCGTTTGGTATGATAATTTTATTCACAGCTGTCCACGGGCCGTCTGGAGAATCGGAATACGACATCAGAACAGGACAGTCGTCTCCTCTAGTACCACTAGGAATTGAGAATCCCTGATAGTACAAATAATATTTCCCTTTCCACTTTAAAATATCTGGAGTTGATACCGAACGATGACCCAATTCTGGTTTTGGTGGGCGAGGAACGGCAACTCCTTGCTCTTCCCAAGTAAAACCATCTGTGCTTGTAGCATACCAGATTTCTGACAGGTCCCAGTCTGTCGAGGGAATGGTATCGTTTACATTCTTCTTACTTGGTGGCGTTGCTGTATTGCGATACGTGTACCAAACATAATATTTGCCGTTCTCAAAGATAACTTTAGTAGGGTCTCTGCGTGACACTGTTCCATCGTGGTTGCTGTAATCTAATCCTTTTATAGGCGTGTATTTAAATTGCGTATATAATTCATTTTCTTCAGGCCTTGCTCCCATGTAGTTGTCATAATTGCGTTCTAAAGCAACACTCAACGGTTGGTCAGGTTTTTCGCTTGGAAATGTATAGGGAAAGTGTTTGTGTTGCTGCCCAAAAGAAAAAAACATCATTCCAAATGAAAATGCAATTACAGCTATTGGCTTTGTATTCATGTGTAAAAAATTAAAGTATTGGTTATTGTACTATTTATCGATTAATTTCCAAGATCTTACCCAATTGTAAGTGGTTGTTCTGTCTTGTTTGGAAAAATTCATCCCCCCATCTTCAGGAACAGGGTTCCAATTGTAGGTTTCTACCACCATTCTCAAGTGCATTTCAAGATTAAAGTCATCCGGAGGGGTTATCGTGGACTTTAGCTTCCCGTCTAAGAAAAACAATACCTCATCTTTACTTTTCCACCAAACGCCATAAACGTGAAAGTCGTCATACACCTTACCACCGACATCAACCTTAGTTCCTTTGTTTGAACCCGTAGCATAATCACAGCCTTCAGGAATATCCCTACTATGGGTGTTGGAGTTCATTTGTCTGTCAAAATTTTGCATCCATAAAGCATCGTTGGTAATTTGTCCAACGCATTCTTGAATATCTAACTCTGTAGTTCTTTTTTGACATCCTGAAGCATTTCTCTTATTGTTAATCAACCAAAAAGTTGAAGACATAAAGGTTTTATTAGCCTTCATTTCACATTCATAATAGCCATACTTCATTGCTGCTCTAGAACCTACATATCCACCACCATGTGTAAAGGTTTTGTTTTGTTTTTGAATTGGTTTATCCAACTTGGTAGCGGTAATTTTAAGACTCCCTTTGGAAACTGCTATATTTTCAGCAAGAAATAACCCGGGGGCACGACCAATCCACCCTTGCCCTGAAATTTGCCATTTGCTTTCATCTATGTGCTTTCCATTAAATTCATCGGACATCGATTTGACCAATTTCCATTTTTTATCTGCTGGCTTTGGGTCGTTTCCGTCAACAAAAAAAGGAGCTTTTTGCGCATATAATAAAGATGCTGTAAAAAGGAGTATTAGGCTTAAATTAAAGGAGAATTTATGTTTTTTCATTGGTTTAATTTTGAGTGAGGTATGTTATTCTTGAAAGAATTATTTTCTCTTTTGAATAAGATGAATTTATTTTATTTGGTTCTATAGTGAACGCCATTCCATGGAAATCTCGCATCAGTACAATAGTATTTAAAATCTGCAATGCTTCAAAGGGGTGTTGTGCCTGATACAACAGCTTGGGGAGTACAGCAGAAATATCATATGCGGCTGTAATTCCTAAAAACTCTGCAGCTCTTAGACGGTTTAATAAATAGTCGTCATGATGCATTATCTCTTCGATACTTTTGTTAAATACAGCTGCTTTTGTGCCAAAGCTGGAACAATTTACCAATGTCCAATAGCGTGCAATAGGATCTTTAGCTTTTAGATTTTTCTTTAATTGATTTTTTGCTTTATCAAAAGGTAAAAGCTGAAGGTTAGCAATCTTTAAATAGTTGTGAATATTTTTTTTATTCGCTTTTCCAAATGCGATAGGATTTTCAGCCGCATCTTGCTCAAGG
>CBFICG010000060.1:0-9457 GCA_965661025.1 Flavobacteriaceae bacterium
TTTACCCACATGGATAGTTTTGTATCCTTTTTCTTTCAGTACACGTGGCAGTGTAATTGTTTTTTTTGATAATCCTTTCCAATTCCAATTTTTTGGACCATACTCCCCACTATTTTTTTCCTCAGGTAGAATCCAATTTGTTGTTTTATGACGTGCCGAATTTTGTCCCGTTAGAATAGATATGCGCGTTGGGGAACACACTGAGTGAGCATAAAAATGACTAAATCGAACACCAATAGTTGCTAATTTTTCCAAGTTTGGCGTCTTGTAAAACCCATTCAAATCACTAGAAATGGGTTTACCCTCATTGTCAGACAAAAATGAAACTGAGCTGTCCATTAGCCCCATATCATCAACCAAAAAAAGAATGATGTTTGGAGGGCTTTTTACATCTAAATCACCTGAGTTTTGCGCATGAACATTACCTAAAAGTAATGTTGCCAGCAAAAAAAAATTACCAAAATGTTTTAAGTTCATAAAATAGTTTTAACAATAAAATTAGTATAAGATAGCAATAATAAAAACTAAACTAAAGCCACAAACTTTAATCATATGTGATAATTTATTACACATTACGTTAGCCCTACCAACTAATTTAAATATAATTTAGTTTATTAATTATCGAACAATGTTACCTAAATTAAATTTAAAACGCACTATGATTCCAGTAGCCTTATTATTAAGTCTAATTTCATACGGAACCCCAAATAACTATAATGCCTTATCGCATAACGAAGAAAATAAAACAGCAATAGTCACTGGCGCCAATCGTGGAATGGGACTTGGCTGGGTAAAGCATTTTTTAAGCGAAGGCTATACCGTAATTGCTACTGCGAGAAAACCTGAAAAAGCTACTGATTTACATGAGCTTCAAAAACAATATAAGGGAAAACTAATCATCCAACAACTTGATGTAACTAGCGAAGAGCACATGGCTGAACTCAGTAAAATGCTCGATGAAAATGCGCTTAAAATAGATATAGCCATAAGCAATGCAGGAGTTACTATTTTAGAAAATTTTGGCAGTTGGACGGCTGAGGGATTTGGGTATAATTATAAAGTAAACACGTTAGGCGCTGCACTGTTTGCTCAAGCGATTGCTCCTAGTCTTTCGAATGGTGCTAGGTTAATTCAAATTACGTCTGGTGGTGGAAGTATAACCTGGAACAAAAAAAGTTCTGATCTGGACGGATATCGAGTGAGCAAAGCAGGATTGAATATGTTAACAAAAGCACTTTCTCACATTTTAGCCGACAAAAAAGTAATTGTAGTTTCTATGAGTCCAGGTGGGGTTAAAACAGAAATGAATCCAAGCGCAACGCGTTCTGTTGAAGAAGCCGTTGCTCAAATGGCAGAGGTCGTATCTAAACTTACCATGGAAAATACAGGCACCTTCATTAATTTTAAAGGGAAGGTATTTCCTTGGTAGAGTTACTTCTAAAGCATCCTAATAGAGCTTAAATGAAATCAAGCATATTTAGCAAAATCTCAGGTGTTCAACCCCATGAGACAAGAGCCACATTGTTGTCTTTCTTGTTTGTCTTTACCTTGATGTTGGCGTATTACATTCTAAGGCCCGTTAGGGATGCTATGGCTAGCGATTGGTCTGATGCCGAAGTGAGTCAATTGTGGACATTAAACTTTTTTATAAGTACTATAGTTGTGGCTTTATACGGAATTGCCGTTTCCAAGCTGCCATTTAAATATCTGGTCCCGTCTGTGTACGCTTTTTTTGCCGCCTCATTTGTGTTTTTTTATGCATACATGATGGTTGCCACTGAAAAAATCCTCATTGAAAAGGCTTTCTATGTTTGGATTAGTGTTTTTTCAATGTTCCATCTATCAGTGTTTTGGAGTTTTATGTCTGATATTTTCAACAAACAACAAGCAAAAAGATTATTTGCCATTATTGCTACTGGCGCAAGTGCAGGGGCCTTAATTGGTCCATTGATTCCAACATTATTTGTATCGTATTCTGGAATTCAAAACCTTGTGCTTTTTGCATCTATATTGTTAATTGCTCCTATACCCATAATTGTATCGCTATCAAAGCTAAAGCTCAGTCAACTTAAAAATGTAGATTCAATTTCAGATTCAAGTACATTTAAAATAGGAGGGAACCCTTTTGCTGGGTTTAAAACCTTTATTTCCAACCCCTATATGTTAGCCATTGGGGTTTTTATTTTGCTTTACACCATGATAAGCACCTTTGTTTATTTTGAACAAAAAAATTTGTTGGCAGCATATGACAGGGCAACTAGAACACAAATTTTAGGAAGCATCGACTGGATAGTCAATGTATTAACCTTTGGCATTGCCTTTTTTGCTACTTCTAGAATTGTGACTAAAATAGGCATGGGACGTACCCTTGCTCTTATGCCTATTCTTGTTTGTGTAGGAATTTTAGTGTTGGCATTTGCGCCTATAATTGTAGTGCTTTTGGCCCTTCAGGTGGCAAGAAGGGCAGGAAATTATGCGGTAACTAAACCAGCTAGAGAAATGCTATTTACAGAAGTTTCCAAAGAAACAAGATTTAAAACCAAGCCCGTTATAGATGTAGTAATTTATCGTGGTGGTGATTCCGTTACCGCTTGGATTTTTACAGGACTAACCGAAGGATTAGGACTTGGCTTAACAGCAATTGGAATAATTGGTGCTGCAATAGCAGCACTATGGGCTACTGTTGGATTATGGGTTGGAAAACTGTATGACATCAAAAAAGAGCATTAACATAAATTATATACGTGATGAAAACATGCTTTAAAATTTCCTTTAACATTCCTGTAATAATTATTGTATTATTTTTTTCTACCGGATTACATGCACAAAAAGACACAAATACCTCTGTGCTTGTTGTACGTGGCGGACATGCTTATGATACGCCTGATTTTGAAGAAATGTGCCTTGCATTAGAAGGAATCAAAGCCGATTTGGTTTTAACGGCACACTTCAATGCCATGTCGGTTGATAAATTAATGGAAAACTACGATGCCATTTTATTTTTAAACCAAAACAAATACTACGAAGAGTCAAAAAAAACAAAACAAAAGTATGTAGCTCTTACCCAAGCAGGGATGGGGATGGTATTTCTCCATTTTACGTTGTCTTCACAACCCAATTGGGATCAGTACCACGATATTGTTGGCGGGAAGTGGTTTTTAGGTAAATTCACTAAGGATAAATCAAAAGTATCAACATATTTCATTGATCTTTCAGTGGCTGTAAAAGTACT
This sequence comes from Flavobacteriaceae bacterium, assembly GCA_965661025.1. Lineage (GTDB taxonomy): Bacteria > Bacteroidota > Bacteroidia > Flavobacteriales > Flavobacteriaceae > UBA7446. The sequence goes on from CBFICG010000060.1 coordinate 3,233, forward strand.
CGATAAAAATCACCCCGTTACAGCAGGGATTTCTGATTTTACAATGACAGATGTTTTTTACGGAAATATTTTTATGAGTCCAAATATTCACCCGCTGTTGGGCTCAGACAACCCAGATTTAGCACCAGCACTAGCATGGACGCACCAGTATAATAAAGCTAAAGTGGTCTATATAATGCCTGGATATTCAAAAAAAGCATTTGGCAATCCATCATATAGAAAGCTTGTCTCAAACGCATTACAATACGTTGGTAGTTAATGCCTCTCTAAAGGGTTAATTAAGCTAAAATGTCTTTTACCACATGACCGTGCACGTCAGTAAGCCTAAAGCGTCTGCCTTGATATTTGAATGTTAGCCTTTCATGATCTACACCCAATAGGTGTAGTAAAGTTGCTTGAAAATCATGTACATGCACAGGATTTTCTGTAATGTTATAGCTAAAATCATCAGTTGCACCATAGGATAAACCCGGTTTTACACCTGCACCTGCCATAAACAATGTAAAGCATTTTGGGTGATGATCTCGACCAAAAATATTTAAGTCGAGAGAATTTTGCGAGTAATTAGTTCTGCCAAATTCTCCCCCCCATATAACCAATGTGTCTTCCAATAGCCCCCGTTGTTTTAAGTCTTTAATCAAGGCTGCTGTTGGCTGATCTGTTTCTTTACAGAGTGTTTTTAGTCTGGGAACAAGCTTTTCGTGGGTGTCCCATCCGCGATGGTATAGCTGAACAAATTTCACATCCTTTTCAATTAATCGTCTCGCAAGCAAACAGTTTGCGGCGTACGTTCCAGGGTCTCTGCTGTCTGGGCCATACATGTCATATATGTGATCGGGTTCATTACTTGTGTCTGTAACTTCGGGTACAGAAGTTTGCATTCGATACGCCATCTCATATTGTGCTAAACGTGCATCAATTTCAGGATCACCGGTAATGTTAGCTTGAATACGTTGTAAATCCTGTAACGAATTCAGTTGATCGCGTCGCATTTCCTTCGAAATTCCATCAGGATTAGTTAAATACAAAACGGGGTCTTTACCTGCTCTAAATTGAATCCCTTGGTGTTCCGAAGGAAGAAATCCATTCCCCCACAATCGTGAATATAGCGGTTGTCCTTTTTTATTTTTACTTACCAAAACAACAAAGGCAGGAAGATTTTTGTTATCACTTCCCAAGCCATAACTTACCCAAGATCCAATAGACGGACGCCCAGCAAATTGTGAACCAGTTTGAAAAAAAGTTATTGCAGGGTCGTGGTTAATTGCATCTGTGTGCATAGACTTTATAAAAGTTAAGTCATCAGCAATTTTAGCAACATGTGGCATTAGTTCACTTACCCAAGCACCACTCTGTCCATGTTGTTTAAAATCAAAATACGATCTAGACAATGGTAAATTGGTTTGCCCTGCGGTCATGCCCGTGAGTCGTTGTCCGTTACGAATGCTTTCAGGGAGCTCTTGCCCATGCATCTTATCAAGCATGGGTTTATAGTCAAATAAATCCATTTGGGATGGTGCGCCACTTTGCATCAAATAAATGACGCGCTTTACTTTAGGTGGAAAGTGAGGCAAACCTAAAGTAGTGTTACGGAGACCCCTAACAGGCATAGCGTGAAGTGGATTTACAAGTTGACTCATTGCTAAAGCACCTAAGCCTAACGATGTTGTAGCCAGAAAGTCACGTCTTGAATACTTTTTATTAATGTTATCGCACATATGTTAACTTTTTGTGTAGGCCTCGTCCATGTTTAAAATCGTACTGCAAACGACAGCTAATGCAGCAACTTTCTTTTTGTCCAAATGAGGGGGAACTTTAAAATCTCCAACAGCTAAATAATTTTTTAACTCTTCAGGGCTATTATCAAAATGCGCTAACTGTTGATGGTATAGGTTTTTTAATATTTCAAGCTCTTCGTGACTTGCTTCTCGGGTGAGTGCAAGCAGAAAACCAGAATTTAATATCGTTTTAAAATCATCTCCATATTCTTCTCCTAACTTACTCGCAAGTGCTCTTGCAGCCTCTACAAATTGCGGGTCGTTTAACAGTACTAGAGCTTGCAAGGGGGTATTTGTGCTTTCTCGTTTAACTGTGCAAACCTCACGATTGGGGGCGTCAAAAATGGTCATAAACGGTGGAGGTGCAGTTCGCCTAATAAAGGTGTACATGCTTCTGCGGTATTGAGACTTTCCTTTATCTTTTTTGTAGTGGAGTAGTGCTTGAGAGTAATTCCCAACCTCTATCCAAAGCCCTTTTGGTTGATATGGTTTGCTGCTTTTTCCTCCTACTTTTTTATTGAGTAACCCACTTGATGCTAATGCATTATCCCGAATAAACTCTGCTTGTAGTCGATAACGGGGCGCTCTTGAAAGCCAATTATTAGTTGGATCTAAGGCGTATTTTTCAGCATCAATATAGGAAGACTGCTTATAGGTGTAGCTCATGACCATGCGCTTAATGAGCTGGCGTACATCCCACCCAGAGTTTTTAAACGCAACGGCCAACCAGTCGAGTAGCTTTGGATGTGAAGGCAACGCACCTTGATTCCCAAAATCTTCAGGTGTAGAGACAATCCCAGTGCCAAAAATCATTTGCCAATATCGATTTACAGCAACTCTAGCAGTCAAGGGATTATTAGAGTCAAACAACCATTTACTTAACCCCAATCGATTCCCGGCATAAGTTGTCGTGTCAAATGGGAGTACTTTAGCAATAGTTCCTGCGGAGACTTCCTCCCCCCGGTCATCGTATGCACCTCTATTTAAAACATACGTTTTCCTCTTTTTTGGCATATCTTTCATTACCATAATGGCAGGCACTGTATCCAGAAGTTTAATTTTCTGATGTATAAGTTTTGCGATTTTCTTTTTTCGTACGCTGGTATTATTATTCGCTAACAATTTTATGTTTGATGTATTGATAGACTTTTCAAATACTTTTTTTGCTTCGTGTTGTGAGACAAACCCATCATATACATACAACTCGTCAATATCTCCTGTAAAAATCCCATTATCCCCCGTAAACCTTCTGTGAGCTTTACCAACAATAACATGAGTTTTTTTGTCGCGTTTAATCGAACCACTAAGCGCATCATAATGAATTTTAGTTGCAACAGGTTCTCCATTGACGTAAATGCTAACCCCATCAGCTGACATACTTCCGTCATACGTGGCCGTGATATGCCTCCATTCGTGTAATGGGACTGGATCTTGCGCACTCACATGGATATAGTTGTGAGGAAGTTCGCTAACTATTTTTATTGCAGGGCGATTAATGCTATCCAAATAAACTTCCCATCCCTTCCACCGGTGATACTTACCCCCAACGTTACCTATAAATGCCTTGGTTTTATGGGTGTCCTTTTTTAAACGTGACCACAAGCTTACAGTAAAAGGTGTGGTGCTCTCAAAATGATCAAACTCATACATTCTTATATTATCGTACATATGATCAAATGAAGCGGCATTACCATTTTTCCCTTCCACTAATTCAAGCTTTCCGCTCGCTGTAATGAGGGTGTTTCCATCAACAGCTCCTTTTTCTTTTATGTTTTCAAAACCAAGATACACTAACGGTTTTGACAAGGTGGCTTTTTCCGTTTCGTATTGATTTGAATGTTCTTTGATTAGCGTATCTATATAAGATAAAATTGAGTCTTGCTCTTTGGTTGTTAAGTACTCAATGGGCCCAAAATCTCCGTCATTTGCTGTCATGCCCAGTTCCTTGATATTATTAAAAAAACTAGACATTTTAAAGTATTCTTTTTGTGAAATTGGATCAAATTTGTGGTCGTGGCATTTTGCACATTCCAAAGTTAATCCCAAAACCGCTGTACCCACCGTATTGGTTCGATTTGTTACATAATCTACACGGATCTCTTCTTCTATAACTCCCCCCTCACCAGTCATTGGATGATTTCTGTTAAATGCTGTAGCAACTAATTGGTCGCGTGTGGGATTGGGGAGCAAATCACCAGCAAGTTGTTCTGTGATAAATTGGTCGTACGGCATGTTGTCTCGAAACGCTTTGATAACCCAATCTCTCCAAGGGTAGGCGTTTCTAATTCCATCTGCATGCAAGCCATGAGAATCTGCATAACGTGCTACGTCAAGCCATTCTAAAGTCATCCGCTCAGCAAAAGCATCGGTTTCTAGCAGCCTGTCAACTAAATTTTCATAAGCATTTTCTGCGGTATCATTTAAAAACAAATCAATTTCTGCTAAGGTTGGTGGTAGCCCTGTAAGATCCATCGTTAACCGACGTAGCAACTGCAACTTGGAGGCTTCCTCGGCAGGATGGAGTGCATTTTCGCTTAGCTTTTGTTGAATAAAATTGTCGATTGCATTATTTTGAATCCAATTTGTATTTTTTGGCGGAATGCTAATTTTTTCCTTGGGTGGTATAAATGCCCAGTGCTCATTCCACTTAGCTCCTTGTTCTACCCATTTTACCAATAATGCTTTTTCTTTGCTACTTAGGCTTATTTTTGATTCAGGAGGAGGCATTACTGTCTCGGGGTCATTTGAAAGAATTCTAGCTATTGCTTCGCTTGAACGTAAGTTTTTTGGAACAAAAGCTCGCGTACCTGTTTGGTTTTTTGAAAAAATACCTTCTTCAGTGTCGAGTCGTAATCCCGCAATTCTTTTGTTATCGTCTGGGCCATGACATTGATAGCATTTATCAGATAATATGGGCTTGATGTCTAAATTGAAGGTTACTTCATCGGGAAACGAGCTATAAGCAACCTCTACTTCCTTAGGCAACGAAATGGTACACGATGCCAGTTGTAAACACAAAATTAGAAGTAGTAAATGTCGAAACATAGAGATATTTATGAGTCTCATTACAAATTTAATTTATTGAACTTCAATCCAAACAGGCATGAGTCATATTTATATAATATATGTTTAATTTACATAATAAATGGTTAAATAGTTGTTAATCAGGCTTAAAACAGCAAAAATTGGCAAGCGAAAACATTGTTTTTGTTTTTGTAAGCACTATTTTTGAATGAACACTCATCGCAACATTGCATATGCAAGAAACATCAGATTTTCTCATATTTATTGGTAGATTTCATCCATTAGTTGTGCACCTCCCAATAGGGTTCATTGTCTTAGCAGCAATTTTGGAAGTGTTAGCTTTTATCAAAAACGACGCTTTTGGTGATGTAACAAAAGCCATTGCCATCACCTATTTTTGTGGAGGTGTTGGAGCCACATTATCTGCGGTAATCGGCTATATGCTCTCTGTTCAAGGGGGGTACGATGAACAAACCCTTTCTTGGCATAAGTGGCTTGGAATTATACTTGCGCTCGCGTCTTTTTTAGGTTGGGCACTCAAATCCCAACGCTTTAGCATACCCTATTTTTCCTCTGGAAGATTTGCAACCATGCTTGTGATTTTGATATCTATTACAGGTCATCTTGGCGGAAATTTAACTCATGGAAGTAATTATTTGACCGATTATGCCCCTACCTTGATAAAAAATGCTTTAGGTATACAAACGGAAATATACGCTGATATTCCAAAGACTGTTGACTCTATTTTGGTTTATTCGCATTTGATACAACCAATATTAGACAACAAATGTGTTAGCTGTCATAATGCCTCAACGTCAAACGGGAATTTAAGATTAGACACCCCTCAGGGAATTTTAAAAGGCGGGAATCACGGAACAGCTATTGTTTCTGGGAAACCTTTAGAAAGTAATTTATTCGAACGAACAATTCTTCCACAAACCAGCATCAAGTTTATGCCGCCAAACGGAGTTCCGTTAACATATAGTGAACTAAAAATTTTAGAATGGTGGATTAAAGAAGGTGCTTCTTTTGAACAGTTTTTGGTTAGTTACGACGCTCCAAATGACATCGAGCACTTGCTTTTGCGTGATTTTGAAATTGATACTAAGCCTAAACCTTATTTTGAAACGCTTGAGTTGCCAACCATTTCACAGCAAAATCTCGAAAGACTTAATCAATCGGGATGGCGGTTTACACACCTTTCAAATCAGCACAATATTCTTGATATTAGCTTTAAGAAAGGGACTGTTTCATCTGAAATGATGGCCGATCTAATAGCGATAAAAGAACACATAACATGGTTAGATTTAAGTAAAACAGAATTGAGCGAAGCATCATTTGAAGCAATTGGTCAATTACAGAATTTAACCCGATTGAACCTTAGTAATACTAATATTAACGATACTAATATTGCTTATCTCAA
>CBFICG010000061.1:0-9389 GCA_965661025.1 Flavobacteriaceae bacterium
TTTACTCTTTAAAAATAAAAAATATATGAGACTTACACATCACCTGTTTATATTGTTTTTTGCTTTTGCTTTTGTTGGTTGTGGCGGAGAAAAAAAGAACGAAAAGAAAAAAGTAACAATAACAGCTCCAAGGAATAATAGCGAGGTTGATGCCAATGTTGCACGGCTAGTTATCTCTGGAAATGACATGATGAAATTTGATAAAAGCGAACTGCGTGTTAAAGCGGGCCAACAAGTGAAGTTAACATTGCGTCATACCGGGAAGATAGATGTAAACGTAATGGGGCATAACGTAGTCATATTAAAGCATGGTGTTAATGTAAATGAATTTGCTGCTAAAGCAGCAATATCTAAGGCCACAGCCTATATACCACAAGACGCAACGGATGATATTATTGCTTATACAGATTTAATCGGTGGAGGTCAAATTACAACTATTGAATTCAGCGCACCCCCCAAAGGATCTTACGATTTTATATGCAGCTTTCCAGGTCATGTAGCATTGATGAAAGGTACGTTTATTGTAGAGTAAAAAAAGGGACATAGAGTCCCTTTTTAGTTGTGTTATTTAACAATTAGTTTAGCTCTCATGGTATATGCGTGTCCAGGGAACGTACATACTATCCAGTATACTCCCGATTTATTAGGGGAATTGAAATAAATTGTTTCTGATTGCTCAGGGCCTACAGTACCCGAATGAGCCAACACCAAATCGGTAAATGGCACATAATTTAAATCTGGGCCATCAAGACCAAGCTCTAGTGCCATATTACCAACCTCAAGAGGGGTTTCTTCCCCTTGTTTGGTAATAACAACATTGTGAATCATATCGTCATTGTTGTTAAAGAGCAATTCAATTTTGCTGTTTTTCTTTACGGTAATTTGTTTGGTGTCGTATTTCAGTCCAGGAATTGTACCTAAAACAATTTTTTCGTCAGCACCATTTATCCAATTTTCAGGAATTTTTGTTACGCGTTTTGGCTGGGCTATTTTTTTATTCGTCTTTTTCATAGCCATTTGCATAGACTCTAACTTCCCGCCAGGCACTTCATTTAGGGTGTAATATCCTTTAGGGTGCAAAAGAGATTCACCAGAGGTGGCTTTAAGGTCTGCTATTTCAATTTGATGAATATAACCAAGTCGCATGCCGTGTATGGTCAATTTTACACGCAATCCGTCTTCAGACACAGTTGCTGAATGGACCATGGCGTTCTGCTGATCGATAATGGGGCTTCCATACGTTTTATGATAATTGTAATTGAACGTTATCATCTTATAATTAGCGATATCACTTCCAAGTTTTTTGTCGATAGGTTTTGTAAATTCCAATTCAAATCCATCATTTAACGCCTTCATTGTTTTTACCTCAAAAGGGACTTTTCCGGTCCAAACCAACCGCTGAAGCCCAAACATTTTCTTTCCTGTTGATGACCATCCTCTACTGGTCATACCAACAATCATATTGCTATCACTTCCCCAAATCATTCGTAAAACGCCCGATGAAAACCCTTCCACAAATGGAAATGCAGCACCCTGATACACTCCATTTACCTTTTCCATAAACACACGCATGATTTTACTATGCCCTTGGTCTCCAACAAATTGTTGACCGCTAAATGGACCAAATTTTCCTTCGGAAGTGTCGTACAAAATATCAGATGTAGAAATGCCCAAAATGGTATGCGGGAACCATATGGCTGGAGCTTTTAGTTCAGGAACTTTTTGTGCATATTCATATAATGTAAGTCCAGAATTGTCTTCAATGTCTTCAGGTTTTAATGCCAATGGAGCTTTCGGATCGTCTGTCCATTTAAGACCTGCTGGATGTCCTGCAAAACTTCCGGATTCTAAATGTGTCATCCTTCCTGATCCAACCCAATCCCCTTGATTTTCGGTATAGAAATAATCTCCCTCTGGATTAATTCCAAATCCAGCCGGCGATCGAAGCCCTGTAGCAATTGGTGTCATTTCTCCATCAGTGGTTACTTTTAGCATCCAACCGCGCCAACGCACCAAACTTTTTCCGCCACCTGACCAAGATAAATTTAGTGTCACAATCATGTCTCCGTTCTTGTCAAATTTTGGCCCGTAAGAATAATCGTGATAATTGCCAGAAAGCGGCCAAGAAAAGACGGTTTTATAAATATCAGCTTTTTGATCTCCGTCAGCATCTTCTAATCGCGTAATTTCCCCTCGTTGCGACAAATAAAACCCATTATTTTTATAGGCTAATCCCAGGGCTTCGTGCAATCCTTTTGCATAAAGGGTGTAGCTGGGGTTTTGACTGTATGGCTTATCGATAAGCCACACTTCGCCGCGCCTTGTAGAAACTCCGAGTTTGTCATCGTCAGTAAGTGCTAACCCCCCTACTTCGAGCTGGACGTTTTCTGCAATGGGAACATCTACAATTTTATAAAATTCAGATTCCTTTTTTTGCTGTGTTATATTGACTTTATTGCCTTTGTTTTGTGCAAATCCAAAAGCAAAACTAAATATGAATAAAGACGTAATAATTTTTGAACGAATCATAATGGATGTGTTTTTTTCTTGATTACCAAGTGATATTGTAAGCGATATTTCTTTTTCTTCTTGAAAGTTTTACAATCAACTCTTCTTTTTCCCCAGCTTTTCTAATGATTGGTGTAAGGTCATCATTTCCAGAAAAATCGATGTAAAAGCTCTCGTTATTCACGACATAAATATTATTTCCAATGTATTTGATGTCTTCCCCTTCTGCAATTTTATGCCATAGTGTTTTTCTACCTTCAATTTCGATAGATTTTTTTAACCGCCTATTGCCGTCATTAAAAACTGAAAAAGTAGTTGTAATCACAGCGGTTCCAATTTGATATGAAAATGAAGGCATTCCATTTTTGTTAAATACATATCCCAGTTGTTTGATTCCTTTGTTTTCAGGAAGTGGTTTTGGCCAAATAGTTTCTTCATTTTTTAGTGGACTAAATTCTAAATCGCCATGTAATGATATACCAAATCCTATAGGTTCTCCTAACTGATCCTCACCTCTCGATAGCCACATGTGGGTTGTATTTAGAAAAGAACCAGTCCAAGCTTTTAGTAATGACCCTGTTGCCAAATCATAGGAGTAATGAATCCCCGATGGCGTACCAACAGAAATACAATGGGTGCGTTTTTCTCCTTTGTGAGACACAAAACTTCGTTGTGTAACAATTTCATTTTCAGGTTCAATGATGATGCCTTTTAGTACATCAAAATCATTTGCTCCTTTCTTTACTCCATCTTGCAAGGAGTAGCTTTGCATCTCTGGTCCTTCAACGTAAAGTGCAAATCCTCTTTGCCACGGTCTAGATTGCCTGTAAATTATTTTAAAAGGAAAGGTTCCCTTCTCGAGATGCACCGTAGTAATAGGGTAGTTTTTAGCGTCTCGCATTCGGAGTATTTTCTTATTTGCAATAAAAATCTCACCAACTCCCTTTGTGATTCCTTCAAAAAGGTATTTACCCGTTTTCGGAATGGTAATATTTCCTGTATACGTAATTAGTTTTTTGCTCCGTGTACTGGTAATATCGACCAGTGAAAAACGCGTTTCTTTTTGCTGAGCTATAAATGGTAAGGTGTCAAGAACTTGATTTTCCAAATATTTGGTATCGTAAGTAGTTCTAACAAGATTACTTAACAGAATTTTATTATTCTCGTAGCGTTTGTATTTGATGTTTTTAAATGCTACCGGTCCATGATCCCCTTGAATCAAAAGTGGTCCTCTGGCACTTTCTTTGGGGATTCCTCCGCGTGTAGGACCAGAAAGAGAGACATTTTCATGAATTAAAACTCCGTTCAGCCAGACCTTTTCAAACCATGCGTTTTTTGTTTTCTTTCCTTTTTTATCAAATGTTGGCGCATGAAAAATGACCTTAAAATGCTGCCATAATCCTGGAGCTTTTGCGGCATTCACACGGGGCGCTTTCCCTTCATAGCCTTGTTTTCCTTTAGGCGCATTATTGTTCCATCTTTCGTAAATACCACCAATATCGCTGTGTTTGGGATTCTTTACGCCCCAGCTATCTAAGAGTTGGAGTTCATATCTTCCTTGAAAATATACGCCCGAATTAGAGTTAACAGGCATCATTACATCGAATTCTAATTCTATATCTCCGTGTTCAAAGGCTGTTTGAATGTGGGTATTGTTCTCTTGATCATTTGCATTAAACAAAATCCCAGTTCCTTGCTCTTCATACATTGTTTTTTTCTTGGTTCTGTCGGAGATAATGTCTCCAACTACACGCCAGTTTTTCCCAGCTGAATCAAAGGCTGTTAAGCCATCCAAGTCAATTTTGGTAAACGGCAAATAGTTTGGCGGAGGAATAATTTTTTCAGTCTCGTTGGCAATTGGTGCCGCTTCATTGCTTGAACAAGAATAAAGCATTAAGATCCCAACTGCAAGGATTACGTAAGCACTATATTTCATTTGTGTTATGTTAAATTAAATATTGATTCAAAAGCTGTAATTAAGTCTAAGTATGGAACTTCTTGGAAGTATTGGGACAACCACAAAGCTACTATCAGGATTATTAGAAACAAATTCTTTCGTTACGCCATTTGCATTAGCTCCAAAGGAGTTACTGCCAAAAAAATTAGCTAAACCCGCAGAGTTAAGTAGGTTTGAAATTTCGAAAGTGGCCGAAAGGTTTTTTGTCACTTTAATTCCGCCACCAAAATTAAAGACTGAATATGCATCAAGTTCAAAGGCATTAGCCGTGTTGCCAAATCGCTTACCCATGTGCTGCCAAGTATAGTACATGTTAAAACGATTCTTTTTATACGCCAAACTGATGTTTGACATAAATTTTGGGTTAAAGGCAAGTTGATTTCCAGAGTAGTCTATTGTAATATCATCTGAGGAATCTACCGTTCCTGACGCATCATATACATGCCATTTTTTAGCCACAGGATTTTGAAGCACTCCATTAAATACCAAACTAAAATTAGTAAACGCACGATATTCACTTTCCCATTCTAGTCCAAAAGTGGTTGAGGAATTCATTGGGATTGGAGTATAAAAAACGCTATTCGACGATTCATCAAATTCAAAATTTGCAATGCCAATATTGTTTAACTGACTCCAAAACAAAGTTGCTGTAGTGCTGTGTTTGTTGGAATTTATTTTTAGACCGAGCTCAGCTTGTTTGATTTTTTGAATTTCACCTGGTTTTGCAATGGGGACATTGGCAAAATTATTAAAGTAATAATTCAGTTCGGGTGCTTTATTCCCAGATGAAAAGCGAAAAAACAGTGCTGTTTTGGAATTAACTTTTTTATTGACTCCAAAAGAGTAAGACAAATAGGAGTAGTTAAAATCAAAAACATCCACTTCACCTGTTGGCGCAAGAATTCCATTGTCGTATGCCGTTGTTAAATCTCCGTCTATCCCGCCATCAAGGTTAACAGGAGCATATCTTTTTTTATTTCCGTCATGAATACTGATATCGTATCGAAATCCAAGGTCAATAAAAAAAGTATCTGTAATTTCCCATTTATCATTGGCATACACCCCATATTGATTAATGCTTGCTTGGGCATCAACAAAAAACAAACCACCATAATTACTCAAACCATTAGAGTCTGAAAGTGCTATAGCTGGTTGCCCTGGATTTTCAACATATACCGCTAGTGTTTTTGGATTGGGCTCGTAGGTAACATACGCAAAAGTACCTTGTGTGAAATGAGATGTGTTTGCATGTACTATAGCAACACCTGTAGAGAAGGTATGGTTCTTCATCTTATGTTGGAGTTCAAAATGATTCATCCATTCGTTTACGTCATTGTCTTTATACCAAGCTGATGTTCCCATGATAGCGTCATTAGGAAGACTCCCCGAAGTCAAATACTGAAATGGGCTTCCACTAAACATTCCGCTGTTATTAACTCTTGCAACTTCGATATTTGCTTTTGCATCACGAAAAACTATTTGCCCCACTGGAAATGCAGCACCACTTATAAAATATGCCAATGGATTGTTTAAAGAAACAAAAGCATTGCTTATAGAGGTTTGCCAATTGGCTTGTTTGGATGCGATTTTAAATTTATTTGTAACGGTGGATTTTTCTCCAAGTCGATGTAAAAAGGTAAAGCCAAAGGCTACATCTTTGGCGTGAATACCTTGTGAAGGATTAAAAGATAAATTATTTTCTATGTTTCTGCCATCAGGAATGATACCATCAAAATCAGGCATTAACAAAGAAGTAGTATTGAAATCCTGCCCAAAAGCAGGGGTTGGATGGTCCCAATTTTGAGCCGCCACTCCAGTGTATCTATTGGTTTTATCATCTAGTATTTTGCCATAAAAACTAAGTTCTCCGTTGTTCAGAGTTTTTATAAAATTAAATTTGAATTGCCCTCCTTTACTAAGGGGGAAATTGTTGTTTCTTGCTCCTTCATCGACTCTGTAGTGCCCCCCAACATTGAAATACCAATTGTTTCCCAAAGGACCACTTAACCTTATATCTGCACGATTCAAATGATTTTGCGCTCCTCGAGTACCCGTGGTAATTTCTGCCTCCCCACCAAACGAGGCACTCATACCATGAGATAAAAAATTATATATACCTCCTGGTGCATTCGTGGATGTAATGACCGAATTGCCCCCACGAATGGCTTCTAGTTTTTTTGTCATCAAATCAACCCGATGAAATAAATCAGGGCTATAGTATGAATGTTGAATTAAACTCACAGGAAGACCATCTTCTTGTAGTGAAACATAGTACCATCCCATATCATCTTCTGCCGAGGCTGAAATTCCACGACTGTAAACTTTCGTAAAAACTTCCCCTGCTGATGCATCTGTAAATGTACCTGAGATATTTTGAAGCAAATTTGCAGTTCCGTTGATATAGGACAATTTGTTATTATTGGGGTTTAGCGTGCTAATTGAAGTCCCAGAATTCAGTCCAGCTCTTTTATCAAAAGTCCCGGTCACTACAACCGATTGAAGTGTCCATATATCTTCTACAAGCACCAAGTCAAGGTTTTTTATGTCTTCTGTCACGGCTACGTCTTTGACTACAATTTTATAGCCAATTACTTGAGCAGTAATTTGATAGCTGTCATTTTTAACTCCTTCAATGGCATAAGTTCCATTATTGTCAGTTATGGCATTTTTATTTGTGGGTGTAATATATACAGTAACATTGGGCACTGGTTCTCCCATCTCAGTTGTTACTGTCCCAGATATTTTATTTTGTCCTATTGAAAAAAGAGGTATAAATACCATTAAACATAAAATAGGTGCAAGTTTATAAAAGCGCATAAATGGGAATAAATTACAGTACAAATCTAATTGACTAATGGTAGTATATTTAGCTTATATGATTTCATCGTTAGAACAAATGTATTGAAGGGGTTTTCGCTACGTTTAATTGCGGGTGTTTTTTCGGAACTGAAAAAAAACAGCAAGTCCCGCAAGGAGTAATCCTAAAAATTCTCTCGACCCCTCTAAGTAGGGCTTATCATACGCCATTTCTCCAAAAATTTCGTCCTTATTATCGGTTTGAAGAAAATCTATAAACAATGAAAAATGAAAGATTGCGTAAAACACCAAACCCAATAAACTCAACTGAAAAATCACTTTAGGAATTGACAAGAAATTATTTGCTAAGCACAATAGAGCAACGATAAAATAAATGAAAAACCAATGAATGCCATCTACATCATTTAGTTGTGCAATAGCAAAACAAACAAACAACAAAAACAAGATATAGTTTGTTATTTTAAACGCCATAAGGTTAATTTTCGAGATTTAACAAGGCTATGTTTTTGAATTCTATCGGATGACTCTCGCTTTGTAGGGAGATATAGCCCTTTTTTAGCGGCATGCCTTCCAACGTTTTCCAGTATTCATTGTTGTGGTCTACTTTTCCGCCAAACTGCGGTTTATGATAACGCATCACTTCTTTTCCATTAATAAAATGTTTTATAATTGAGTCGCTTCTAACTTCAATTTCCAAATGAACCCATTGATCGCCATGGTATGTTTCTGAATTTGAAGTAGTACAATGTTCCTCAATGAGGGATTCGCCCATCGTAACATGTGTGCCTGGAGTACAGAGGTTAGCGGTAGTTCTATCATCTTTTCCATTACCACCCAATAATTGAACCTCAATAGAGACAGGAAAATTCTGATTTAACCCAATAAAATTTGGGTCTTCACAATGAATCATAACACCACTATTCCTCGTTGCCCAATCCGCTCCGTCGGAAAGCTGCTCGCCAATAAACCTGTAATCCATCTTAAAGCGATAATTTGAAAATGGGGTGTTGTAGTAGATGTGCCCAAAAGTATTATTGAATTTGTTGTTATATTCAGTGTAATCTACTTTTAACACTCCATTCTCAACAACAAAAGTATTGTTATAGTTATTTCCTATGGGGTGACCTTTAATTGTCACTGTCCAATTTGTCAGGTCTTTTCCATTAAAAAGGGAAATCCAGTTCTCGTTTTTAGTGCATCCCAAAAAAATGACACTTATTAAGCTTAACGCTAGTAGTTTACTATTCATAATGTATTAAGCATATTGTATTAAGATTGTAGTGACCACGCCTTTCCATTGGTGGTTTTTTTGATATCTGAGCAATTTTTGTATGCACCAGGAATGGGGTTGTAAGCCAACACATTTTCTCCTATATATTTACTGTTTTTAAATGCCCATACGGCTTTGGAACGCAAGTCATTAAGTACGTCAAAAACAATTCTTTCATCTTTGGTAAATCGTTTTCGATCTGCTTGTTCAGATTTTAGGTACTTAGCCAGCAAAGCATCATATTTTTCAATATTGACATCCACTATTTCCAGCGAACTTTTTTCCTGTTCTATGAGCTCTTTTAACACAACCTGAAGTTGTTGTTTATACCTCATTTGCTTTTCGATTTTAAATGTTTTGAGGGCAAGTAAATCTATAAATTGAGGTACATTTACCTCTACTGCTCCAGGAGAATCCGCAGTTTTAGGAAGTATTAGGTCAACAAGATTTTGTACCAGCAGTCCTTGGTTTGGTGTAAAAAATTGTGGGACCCATTTGACGGATTTAGTAGTGCAGCTTTGAAGTATGCTTAATGCAGTTGGAGTAACTGTTGCATAACCAAGTGTAAGTCCGATATTTTTTAACGCATTCCGCCTATTCATTATTAGTTGATTTAAATTGTTTGATAGCATGATTCGCTGCTCTAGCAGTAAGTGCCATATAGGTTAATGAAGGATTTTGACAACCAGCGGAGGTCATACAAGCACCGTCCGTTACATATACATTGGGCACAGTATGAATTTGATTGTATTTATTTAAAACCGAAGTTTTAGGATCTCTCCCCATTCTGGCCGTACCCATTTCGTGGATGCCAATCCCAGGGGCATGCGGTTCATC
>CBFICG010000062.1:0-9321 GCA_965661025.1 Flavobacteriaceae bacterium
GCCACATAAGAACCAAACAAATCAGCACCCATACCAGCTACATCACCTACATTATCACCCACATTATCTGCAATAGTGGCAGGGTTTCTGGGATCATCTTCGGGGATTCCAGCTTCAACTTTCCCCACCAAATCGGCGCCAACGTCTGCAGCTTTGGTATAAATTCCACCGCCCACACGTGCAAAAAGTGCAATAGATTCTGCGCCCAGTGAAAAACCAGCGAGAGTTTCTAATACAAGCGTCATTTGCGTATAGAAATCGCCATCAACTCCAATAAATTTTCCTACAAAAAACAAAAACAACAAGCTCAATCCCAATACAGCTAGACCCGCAACACCAAGTCCCATTACGGTACCACCACCAAAAGAAACTTTTAAAGCGTTTGGCAAACTCGTTTTTGCTGCTTCAGCAGTTCTAGCATTTGCGTCAGTAGCAATGCGCATGCCAATATTTCCAGCAAATCCACTAAAAATTGCGCCTAAAATAAAAGCTGGTACAATCATCCAGTGCGTAGTAGGCACTAGGGTAGAAATAAAATATAAGGCGAGTGAAGCACCAACAACAAAAAACAAAAGCAAACGGTATTCTGCATTTAAAAAAGCTAAAGCACCTTCTTTTATGGCGTTGGATATTTCTTTCATTTTTGCTTCGCCAACAGGTTGTTTACGCACCCATTGTGCTTTGAAAAGCATTACAATTAAACCAACAATAGCAAGGATTATAGGGAGATAAAAAACAAATGAACTCATATAGAGAGAGGTTAAATTAAATTAATACTTTTTTTACTGCGCGAATCACATCCTCGTGGTTAGGCAACCACTCTTGGAGTAGTACTGGAGAATATGGCGCTGGCGTATCCGCAGTATTTATTTTTTGAATTGGAGCATCCAAAAAATCAAAAATTTGATTTTGGATTTGATACGTGATTTCAGTAGATACATTTCCAAAGGGCCACGCCTCTTCCAAAATAACCAAACGGTTGGTTTTTTTAACAGATGTAATAATGGTATCCATATCTAACGGACGAACCGTGCGCAAATCTATAAGCTCGCAGGATATATTTTCCTTCGCCAACTCATCAGCAGCTTTTTGGGCTTCTTTAAAAATCTTTCCAAAAGAGACTAACGTTACGTCTGAACCTTGCTGCTTTACTTCTGCAACTCCAATAGGTAAAACATATTCCCCGTCTGGGACTTCACCTTTATCGCCATACATTTGCTCAGATTCCATAAAAATAACAGGGTCGTCATCTCGAATAGCAGCTTTAAGTAACCCTTTTGCATCGTAGGGATTAGATGGTACAATTACTTTTAGCCCTGGGCAATTTGCATACCAACTCTCAAAAGCTTGTGAGTGTGTGGCGGCAAGCTGACCCGCAGAAGCCGTAGGTCCACGAAAAACAATGGGGCACGGAAACTGACCGCCAGACATTTGGCGGATTTTTGCAGCGTTGTTGATGATTTGATCAATCCCCACAAGTGCAAAATTGAACGTCATAAACTCAATTATTGGACGATTTCCGGTCATGGTCGAACCAACGCCAATTCCTGCAAAACCCAATTCGGAAATAGGTGTATCGATAACGCGTTTTTCGCCAAATTCGTCTAACATTCCTTTTGAGGCTTTGTAAGCACCGTTGTATTCGGCAACTTCCTCTCCCATCAAATAAATGCTTTCATCTCGGCGCATCTCTTCAGACATCGCCTCGCATATTGCTTCTCTGAATTGTATGGTTCTCATAGCTAATTTAAGTGGCGCAAAAGTAGCAATAAAATGTCCAATCGCAAAAGACTTTCGTTTATTATGCGCGCATAATAAATTTAATCTTTTTCGTACCTTTGTAGAAAATCAAATCATCATGAATGTTTTAGTTTGTATAAGTCATGTTCCAGACACTACATCGAAAATAAATTTTATTGAAAACAACTCCAAGTTTGACACTAGAGATGTACAGTTTGTCATTAATCCCAACGACGAATTTGGTCTCACTCGCGCCATTTGGTTTAAAGAAAAGCTTGGCGCACAAGTCCATGTTATTCATGTGGGCATGCCAAAATCTGATGCCACATTGCGTAAATGCTTGGCTATTGGTGCTGACAAAGCTTACCGAATTGACACCCCTGCACTGGATGGAGCTGTTGTGGCCCAAGAGCTAGCAGCCTTTGTTAAAAACAATCCTTATGACCTAATCATTGCAGGCAGAGAATCTATTGATTACAACGGTGCTATGGTTCCGGGAATGTTAGCAGCATTGTTAGACATGCCATTCGTTCCCAACTGTGTTGGTTTGGAAATTGACGGAACAACTGCCATTGTAGAGCGTGAAATTGATGGAGGGCGTGAAAAACTCAAAGGATCATTACCTTTAGTTATTGGAGGTCAAAAAGGACTGGTAGAAGAATCTGACCTTCGTATTCCGAACATGCGCGGCATCATGCAAGCCCGACAAAAACCTTTTGAAATCGTTCCTTCTCAACAAGCTTCGGCTAGAAGTGAAGATGTAACGTTTGAAAAACCCGCTCCAAAACAAGAAGTAAAGCTGGTTCCTGCAGACGATTTAGATCAACTTATTGAATTATTACACAAAGAAGCTAACGTTTTATAACTTTTACTATGTCTGTTCTTATTATTACTGAATCTGAAAACAATTCGCTTAAGCGCAATTCCTTCGAAGTAGCCTCTTACGGCGTAGCACTTGCAGAAAAACTTAAAACATCTTGCACAGCTTTCGCGTTTCATGCAGCAAACGCCAATGAGTTAGGAAGCCATGGTGTAACCCACGTAGCCCATGTTTCTAACGTTCCTGAGTATTTTGATGTACATACATATGCCAATGCCATTGTTTCTTATGCGTCTAAAAACAATGTTACTCATGTGGTTATTAGCAGCAGTGCTGATGCCAAATTTTTAGCCCCATTGCTAGCTGTTAAACTCAATGCTGGTTATGCACCAAATGTGGTTGCACTTCCTGAGCAACTCACCCCCCTAAAGGTAAAGCGAACAGCCTTTACCAATAAGGCATTTGTGCATACTCAACTTCTTGGCAATTGTAATATTTTAGGAGTTGGGAACAACGCATTTGGAGTGATTGAAAATGCTGTAGCTTGCAGGGTTGAGGAAGTAACTGCACAAAACGTCACCTCAAACCTAGAGCAAATTTCCATTGAAAAAGTAACTGGTAAAGCCACCATTGCTGACGCAGATGTAGTTGTTTCGGGTGGTAGAGGGCTAAAAGGGCCTGAACATTGGCATTTGATAGAAGACCTTGCCCAAGTACTTGATGCAGCAACAGCCTGTTCTAAGCCTGTCTCTGATATGGGTTGGCGCCCACACGATGAGCACGTAGGGCAAACCGGAAAACCTGTTGCAACCAACTTGTATATTGCCATTGGGATCTCAGGTGCAATTCAACATTTGGCGGGAGTAAATGCGTCAAAAGTAAAAGTTGTTATCAATAATGACCCCGAAGCGCCATTCTTTAAAGCAGCCGATTATGGCATAGTGGGCGATGCTTTTGAGGTAGTGCCTAAACTTACAAATAAGTTAAAAGCATTTAAGGCGTTAGGTTAACCAGTAAATTTTGTATTTTTCAACTTCATTTGCAACATCCAAAAATGAGTCTTGTCCAACTTCGTGTAAACCGCATTTCTTACAGTCAAAATCAGAGTGGTGCTTATGCCATGATTTTGGACGAAGTAGATGGAAAACGTAAGCTTCCTATTGTCATTGGCGAATTTGAAGCGCAGTCTATTGCCGTGGCGTTGGATAAAGACATCAAACCACACCGCCCATTTACGCATGATTTATTTAAAAACTTTGCTTTCAGGTTTGATGTTGCCATTAAACGTGTCATTATTACCAAACTTGTAGATGGCGTTTTTTATTCAAGTCTTATTTGTGAGCGCGATAAAATTGAAGAAATTATTGATTCGCGTACTTCCGATGCCATTTCGTTGGCGTTAAGGTTTAAAGCTCCAATATTTACGCATGAAAGTATTCTTGAAAAAGCAGGAGTTGTTTTTAACAAAGACGATGTTCCTTCAAAAGGTCTTCTTGTTGATGAACTTTCCGCGGAAGAAAATTACAAAGACTTATCTACCGAAGAATTGGAACGCGCTATTAAAAAGGCAGTAAAAAAGGAAGATTATGAAATGGCTGCCCGACTTAGAGATGAAATTTCTAAACGTGAAAACGACACAAACGAATGAACGTATTTTTTGGAACGGCACAAGAGCCTATTCTTGCACATCAAGGCATTACGGTGTTTGGCATTCTTCAAGGGGTAATTGGCGTATTGGCGCTACTGTTTTTAGCTTATATTTTTAGTGCGAATCGTAAAAAAATTCCCTGGAAAACAGTGGGATTAGGATTGCTTTTACAACTTTTTTTGGCGTTTTGTGTATTAAAAATTGGTTGGGTGCAAAGCATTTTTAATGCTATTGGGAAAGTATTTGTTGGTATTTTGGATTTTACCGCAGCTGGAAGCGCTTTCCTTTTCGGTGATTTGATGAACACCGATAGCTATGGGTTTATTTTTGTGTTTCAGATTTTACCCACTATTGTTTTTTTTGCTGCGCTAACTTCATTACTATTTTACTTAGGAGTGTTACAATTTTTTGTGAAGATTCTTGCCAAGGGCACTGCAAAACTTCTCAATGTTTCGGGGGCAGAAAGTCTCTCTGTTGTAGGGAATATTTTTTTAGGGCAAACTGAAGCCCCCTTACTCATTAAAGCATATCTACCCAAAATGAATCGCTCCGAAATTCTTTTAGTAATGGTGGGTGGTATGGCAACTGTTGCCGGTGGTGTATTGGCCGCATATATCGGTTTTTTGGGTGGCGACGACCCTGAGTTACGCCTGGCTTTTGCCAAGCATTTGTTGGCAGCATCTGTTATGGCGGCACCTGGAGCCATTGTAATAGCCAAAATTCTCTTTCCACAAACCGAGGCAATCAAAAAGGAGACCAAGGTTTCCAAACAAGATGTTGGAAGCAATCCATTAGATGCCATTACAAACGGAACACTTGAAGGGGTAAAATTAGCTGCTAACATTGGAGGAATGTTACTTGTTTTTGTGGCGCTTATTGCCATGGTAAATGGCATTCTTTTTCAAGTTGGCGCGTTTACCAATTTAAATGACTGGATTGCAAGTTGGTCGGTATATGAAGCCTTCTCTATTGAAGCTATTTTAGGAACACTTTTTGCGCCACTAATGTGGCTTATTGGTGTTCCGTGTAACGATTTAATGCCTATGGGCCAATTGTTGGGGGTAAAACTAGCAGCAAGCGAGTTTGTAGGGTATATCCAATTGGCTGAACTCAAAAACAATGCTAATGACATCCATTTCTTGTATCAAAAATCTATTGTAATGGCAACCTATATGCTATGTGGATTTGCCAATTTTGCCTCCATAGGTATTCAAATTGGAGGCATTGGCGGATTGGCTCCAAATCAACGAAAAGTACTTTCTAAGTTTGGGTTTAGGGCGGTATTGGGCGGAACACTTGCATCTCTTTTATCTGCTACGCTTGTTGGGGCGTTACTAGGCTAATCGTTGAAAACCTTTTGAAAAACTATTCACTTAACGGTCCGATTATTAGCGCTAGATTTTACCTTTACAAAAATATATCATGCAGCAGTATTTAGATTTGGTCAGACGCGCGCTAAACGAAGGTGCGGTAAAAGGCGACAGAACGGGTACCGGAACACGAAGTGTCTTTGGGCATCAAATGCGTTTTGATTTATCGGAGGGCTTTCCACTTGTTACCACCAAAAAAATTCATTTAAAATCTGTGATTCATGAACTCTTGTGGTTTATAAAAGGGGATACCAATATTGAATATTTAACCGATAATGGGGTGCGCATTTGGAACGAATGGGCAGACGAAAACGGAAACTTAGGACCAGTCTATGGCCACCAATGGCGCAATTGGAATAGTGAGGGCGTTGATCAACTTATAAATGTTATCGAAACACTAAAAACCAATCCAAACAGCCGCCGTATGTTGGTGTCTGCTTGGAATCCTAGTGTACTCCCTGATACCACAAAATCCTTTAGCGAAAACGTTGCAAATGGAAAAGCAGCCCTTCCCCCCTGCCATGCGTTTTTTCAGTTTTATGTAGCCGATGGCAAACTGTCTTGCCAGCTCTATCAACGCAGTGCAGATATTTTTCTGGGTGTTCCATTTAACATTGCTTCGTATGCGCTGCTTACTGAAATGATGGCACAGGTATGTGGCTATCAGTCAGGTGAATTTATTCACACCTTGGGCGATGCACACATTTATACCAATCATATGGAGCAAGTGGAGTTACAACTCAGCAGAGATCCAAAACCTTTACCAACACTCAAGCTCAATCCCAACGTTTCCGATTTACTCGCTTTTAAATATGAGGACATCGAAATCCTCAATTACGATCCACACCCTAGTATTAAAGGAACGGTTGCGGTCTAAATTTACTACTTATGTTTCGCGAAAAAAAACCTAAAACTACTATCGATCCACAACAAGTTAGCCTTGTGGAGCATGCCCAACAACGTGTGGCACAAAAAAAACGGTTTAATGCACACCTCCTTCTCACGTTATTTCTTGTGTTCTTTGCGTTAGTCTTAAATTTTGCCTTTGACTATAAAGCAGCTATCACCCCTTTTAATACGCATTGGTCATTTGCCTTAACCGCATTATTGGGGCTATTATTAGTCATACATTTTCTTAAAGTTTATGTGTTTTACTCGTTTATGGGGAAAGCATGGGAAACGCAACAAATGGATTTTTTGCTTGAAAAGCAAGCCACTAAAGTTGAAAAAATCAAACGGGCCATGGATAAAGAGGCTGCACTTAAAGCCAGTTCGGAATGGGAGCGCGAGAAACATCAAAAAAACATTACAATGATTGCGGCAGTTTCTGAAAACAATGCCTTAGGCAAAGACAACAAACTTATTTGGCATTTGTCTGATGACCTAAAACACTTTAAGAATCTGACTAAAGGACACCACGTCATCATGGGTAGAAAAACATTTGAATCCATGCCAAAAGCATTACCAAATCGCACTAACGTAATCATCACAAGACAACAGGGATATGTCGCAGAAAATGCTCATGTAGTTGATTCGATAGAGGCAGCGTTAGCACTAGCACAAGAAGACGATCGCCCTTTTATTATTGGCGGCGGAGAGATTTACCGTCAAGGAATGGCATTTGCCCATTGTATTGAGCTTACACGTGTTCACGAGGAGTTTGAGGCAGATACCTTTTTTCCAGAAATAGACACTTCTGTTTGGCGTGAGGTTTGGCGCGTAAACCACGACAAAGACGATAAGCACGCGCACGCATTTTCATTTATTAGATACGAAAAAATAAACGCATGAATGTAGCAATGTTTCCTGGGCAAGGCGCTCAGTTTGTGGGTATGGGCAAAGACCTTTATGAACAAAGTTCTTTGGCAAAAGATCGTTTTACCACTGCGAATGAAATATTAGGTTTTTCCATTACTGACATTATGTTTGATGGGGATGCCGATGCCTTAAAAGAAACTAAAGTAACACAGCCTGCCATTTTTCTTCATTCCGTAATTACTTATGAATTGGCACAACAATCTACTCCTAGTATGGCTGCTGGTCATTCGTTGGGGGAGTTTTCTGCTCTTACCGCAATGAAAGCTTTATCATTTGAAGATGGCTTGCGTTTGGTTACCAAGCGCGCACAAGCCATGCAAGCCGCTTGTGATGTGGCTAAGGGTACTATGGCTGCAGTGCTTGGCTTAACAGATGATGTGGTGGAAAATACCTGTGCTAATTTGGAAGGCGTTGTAGTGGCAGCAAATTATAATTGCCCAGGTCAATTGGTAATTTCTGGTGAATTTGCAGCTGTAGAGGCTGCTTGTGAAACACTTAAAGCTGTGGGGGCTAGACGTGCATTACTTTTACCTGTAGGTGGCGCATTTCATTCTCCCTTAATGGAGCCTGCGCGGGAGAAACTAGCAGACGCCATTTTAAGCACTACCATTCATACGCCAACTTGTCCCATTTATCAAAACGTTACAGCTGTACCTACTCAAGATGCCGCCATCATTAAAGAAAATTTGATAGCGCAACTTACGGGTCCTGTAAAATGGACGCAAACCATCCAGCAAATGCGTAACGATGGCGCTACATTGTTTACAGAATACGGTCCCGGAAAAGTACTTCAAGGTCTGGTGCGCAAAATAGATCCAGCTGCCGAAGTACAATCGGCGCAGCTAAGCTAATTCAAAAAAGCCAATAGCGTTTTACAAATAAACTGCACCTGATCTTCTTCAAGTTCACTGTGCATAGGGAGTGATATCACCTCATTAATCAACTGATTTGTGACAACGAAATCTGCTTCGTTGTATCGGCTGTCAGTATACGCTTTTTGGCGGTGCAACGGAATAGGATAATAAACACCACACGGAATTTGATTTCCCTGAAGATGCGCTACCAAGGCATCACGGTCTACATCCAAAACCCTGAGGGTGTATTGGTGGAATACATGCGAATTACAATCTCCGGAAGTTACAGGAGTCATAATTTTTGGGTGACCTCCCAAAAGTTGTGAATACCGAATGGCAGCCCATTTACGCCGTTCGTTGTAATAATCTAGGAGTTTTAATTTTTCGTTTAGCACCACGGCTTGCAAACTATCTAGTCTAGAATTTACGCCTACTACATCGTGATGATACCGCTTATACATGCCGTGATTCACTACGCCCCTAAGTGTATGTGCTAAATCGTCGTTGTTAGTAAAAATAGCGCCGCCGTCGCCATAGCATCCTAAATTTTTGGAGGGAAAAAAAGAGGTAGATCCAACGTGTCCAATGCCTCCTGTTTTGGTTTGTGAACCGTCATTACTAGTGAACGTTGCGCCAATACCCTGTGCATTATCTTCAATAACAAATAGCTTGTGCTTTTCTGCAATTTCCATAATGCGATCCATATCGGCCACCTGACCAAAAAGATGTACGGGCACTATGGCTTTGGTCTTTGATGTTATGGCTTTTTCAATGGCATCGGGATCAATATTAAACGTATCGGGGAGTACATCTACCAAAACAGGCGTAAGCCCCAATAGTGCGATAACCTCCACGGTGGCAGCAAAGGTGAAATCAGCAGTGATCACTTCATCGCCAGCTTTTAATCCCAGTCCCATCATAGCAACTTGAAGCGCATCGGTTCCGTTCGCACAAGGAATTACATGTTTGACGCCAAGATAATCTTCTAGGTTGGCTTGAAATGTTTTTACGGCAGGGCCGTTAATAAATTGTGCTGATGATAACACTTCTTGCATACCTGCATCTACTTGG
>CBFICG010000063.1:0-8986 GCA_965661025.1 Flavobacteriaceae bacterium
GGTTAAACAAGCTGCCTTTGACGATGTCATTTGCCAAGCCTTGTACAATAATTGCCGAAGATTGAACGCCAACATTTCCTGCCATTGCAGCAATGAGCGGTGTAAAAAAGAACAGGGTTTTGTAGGTTGGGTGCAGCATGACATCTTCAAATCCCTCAAGGATATACACACTTCCAAGTCCGCCAATAAGCCCTAAGATAAGCCAGGGCAAGCGCGCTTTAGTAAGCTCAACAATACTGTCATCGGCTTCTACATCTGAGGCAATACCTGCTGCCAATTGATAATCTTTGTCTGCTTCTTCTTTGATAAAATCTACGATATCATCAATGGTAATTCTACCTAATAACATTTTATTGTCATCGACTACAGGAACGGCTTCAAGGTCGTATTTTGCCATGAGTTTGGCAACTTCCTCCCCTTCATCATTTACGTTAACATAATCTACTTTAGGGATATAAACAGACTTGATTTTGGCACGGTCATTAGCTGTAAGTAAATCTTTTAAGGATAACCTTCCTAAAAGTGTATTATCATCACTGACCACATAAATAGAGTGCACCCGTTTGACTTCAATAGCTTGTACTCTCATTTCACGAACACACTTGGTAACCGTCCAGTTTTCATTGACTTTTACCAGCTCTTTAGCCATAAGTCCTCCCGCAGAATTTTCATCGTAGGTAAGCAGTTCTTTGATGTCTTGAGCGTGTTCTTTGTCTTCAATTTGCTCAATTACTTCCGCTTGTCGTTCTTCGGGGAGTTCTGCAATTAAGTCTACCGCATCATCGGTATCTAATTCTTCAATTTCTTCAGCAATTTCTTTGACGGAGAGTAGCTCTAAAATGGCTTCTCTGATATCTTCATCAACCTCAGTAAGTACTTCTGATGTTTTTTCAGAATCGAGGAGTTTTATCAAGTATACCCCTTCATCAATGGAAAGCTCATCCACAATTTCGGCAAGGTCGGCGTAATGGTAATCGCTGGTGCGTTTTTTTAGTGCAGTAACATTACGTTGCTCAATGTCACTTTTTATTTGCGCTAATAAATCGTCACTGAGTTGAAAGGGTGTCATCCGCTATTTTTTGTGTTAGCTCTATAAACTCCGAAACACCCAACTGTTCTGGGCGTTCATCAAAGATACTATCTTCTTTTAAACTAGCCGTAAGCCCGAAAGATTTTAGGCTATTTCGCAAGGTTTTACGTCGTTGCTGGAAGGCTGTTTTCACGATACTAAAAAACAGTGCATCGTCGCATGGAAGGGTAAAATCTTGTTTTCGCGTAAGCCGAATTACTCCCGAAGCTACTTTTGGGGGAGGATTAAACACAAATCTCGATACATTAAACTGATATTCGCAATCGTAAAAGGCTTGCGCCAAGACCGATAAAATTCCATATGCTTTGCTACCCGGTTTTTCGCAAATACGCTCTGCTACTTCTTTTTGGAACATGCCAGCAAATTCGGGGACTAAATGGCGTTGCTCAATAATTCGAAATACAATCTGACTCGAAATGTTATATGGGAAATTTCCAATAATAGCGACTTGGGCGTTAAAATAATCGGACAATGATAGCTTTAAAAAATCTCCTTCAATAATACGATTTTGTAAAGCAGTAAAATGGGTTTTTAGGTATTCAACAGATTCAGAATCGATTTCAATAACAGTTGTACTAAACGGCTTATTTAACAAATATTGCGTTAGTACTCCCATGCCAGGACCTATTTCAAGTACATTGTCATACCTTTTTCCAGTAAGTGTATTGGCAATATTTTGTGCAATGTTTTGGTCGGTCAAAAAGTGCTGCCCCAAGTGTTTTTTTGGCCGAACATTCATGTGTAAGACTTCAAAAACTCCAATCGGCTGGCAAACGCTACCCAATCTTTTGGAAATACACGATATAATTTTTGCATCACAAGCTGATGTCCAATCTCTTTTACCCAAGTCAAATGCTCAGGCTCTGCACAGTAAAACTGCATACTAAATGTAGTTCCTGTTACAGGTTCAATACCGTCTTCAAATTCTACCCGTAACAGGTCTATTTGTTGTACCGACTTGGCAAGTTCTGGTAATAGTTCTTTATCCATATAAGTTGCCCATTCTTGCTCAATGTTTGGCTCAACAATAAACGTGATATTGTATATTTTCATGTCAATCGATTAAGTCAAAACCTGTATAGGGAATCAAAGCTTTTGGTATATGGATTCCGTTACTGCTTTGGTGATTTTCTAGTAACCCAGCTATAATTCTTGGCAATGCCAACGCACTCCCATTTAGCGTATGGGCCAATTGTTTTTTACCGTCGTTGGTTTTGTAACGCAACTTGAGGCGGTTGGCTTGAAAGGATTCAAAATTTGAAACCGAGCTTACTTCTAACCATCGGTTTTGTGCTGTCGAGTACACTTCAAAATCAAAGGTTAATGCCGAAGTGAATCCCAAATCGCCACCACACAACCGTAAAATGCGGTAGGGTAACTCCAATGATTCAAGTAATTTTCCAACGTGTGCTACCATTTCGTCTAAAGCCTTGTAAGAATTTTCGGGTTGCTCAATGCGTACCAACTCTACTTTATCAAATTGATGCAATCGATTCAATCCACGCACATGGGCCCCGTAACTTCCAGCTTCGCGTCTAAAACAAGGCGTATATGCCGTATGTTGTATAGGTAATTCATTTTCTTGCAACAAGCTGTCGCGATAAATGTTCGTAACGGGGACTTCAGCGGTAGGAATCAGATACAAATCGTCTTCTGTTACGTGATACATTTGCCCTTCTTTGTCTGGTAACTGCCCTGTGCCAAGCCCAGATGCTTCATTTACCAAATGTGGGACTTGTAGTTCGCCGTATCCAGCATTGGTATTAAAATCTAAAAAATAGTTGATAAGTGCACGTTGTAGTTTGGCTCCTTTACCCATGTAGACAGGAAATCCAGCACCTGTGATTTTTGCTCCCAATTCAAAATCAATCAGGTTATATTTTTTTGCCAATTCCCAGTGCGGTAGTGCATCACTATCCAACTCAGGAATTGTACCTTTTTGCAATATTTCCTCATTATCCGTGTCAGCGTTGCCCTTTGGAACACTTTCATGTGGGATATTTGGGATTTGATATAGTATTTCTTGTAGCTCGCTTGCCGTTTCTTGTAATTTGATTTGCAAGGTTTTTGCATCTGATTTCAGTTGCGAAGAGACTTCTTTTTTTTGATTCGCTTTTTCGGTAGCACCTTGCTTAAACAGTTGCCCAATTTCTTTGGCAATACTATTGGCACTTGCAAGTGTTTGATCAAGCTCTGCTTGTGTAGCTCTACGTATTTCGTCTAATGACAGAAGGCGTTCAAGTAGCGGTTTCGCATCTAAATTGCGCTTTTCTAAGGCGGCAACTACCAAATCAAAATGTTCACGAACGTGCGAAGGAATCAGCATAATCGTATTTTTTACAAAGGTAAAGTATTGTAAGCAGTCAAAATAACCTCTTTGTCTTTTTCCAGTTGTTTTCGCAATGCCTCCATAGAATCAAATTTGAGTTCATCTCGAATGCGCTCAATAAATGAAACTTGAATTGGATAATTGTAAATGTCATCTGACCAATCAAAAATATGCACTTCAATGCTTCTGTGATTGCCATTAACGGTTGGGTTAGTGCCAATGTTCATCATACCCAAACGCTCTTCATTATTAATGTGTACACGGACTGCGTATACGCCATTTTTAGGAATGATTTTATCAGGATGATTTACATCAATATTAGCCGTAGGAAAACCAATAGTCCGTCCGCGTTGTTGCCCCTCTATCACGTTTCCAGAAAGGGTGAACGGGTGTCCTAAAAAGGCGTGAGCAGTAGTCACATCGCCTTTGGCTATTGCAGCCCTAATTTTGGTAGAGCTGATAGAGATATTGTCAATTTCTTCAGCGCTAATTTGGGTTACGGTAAAGCCATAAATTTCACCAAAATGCTGTAGGTCCACCACACTTGCCGTACGGTTTTTCCCAAAGCGATGGTTGTGTCCAATAATAATTTGATCAATGTTGAGCAGCTCTACCAAAAACTCTTTTACATAATCCGCTGCACTAAGTTGGGAAAATGCTTTTGTAAATGGATGAACTACCATATGTTGGAGTCCTAAGTGGGCAAGTGTTTTAGCGCGTTCTTCTAATGTTTGAATTAGTGTGACAGCCGCATTTGGTTGCACTACTTTTCTGGGATGCGGATCAAAAGTGAGGAGTGTTGGTGCACTGCCATTTTTTTTTGCAGACGCCACCAATTGCGCAATTATTTTTTGATGTCCTAGGTGAACACCATCAAAAGTACCTACCGTTACTGTAGTTTTTGTTTTTGGCGAAAAGGATGCGCTATGTTGTAGTATTTTCATTTTAACTCAAGTGCGTTTCCGTTAAATTTATTCATGGCAGACTGAACGTCTTCTGTTGCAAAACACCACGCAGCTTGTATTGCCTTGTCAATGCCTGTTGGAAGTGTTTTCGCTTCGTCGTTTTTCCATGGTTGTAGTACAAAATCAACTTGTCTGCCTTTACGATATCCAGCGCCAATACCAAAGCGCAACCGTGTATAATTGGTAGTGTTTAATTGCAGGCTAATATCTTTTAGTCCATTGTGTCCCCCGTCCGAACCTTTTTTTCGCATACGCAAGTAGCCAAAATCCAAGTGAATGTCGTCTGTAATTACAAGTAGATTTTCTATAGGAATTTTCTTTTGTTGCAACCAGTAACGCACTGCTTTTCCACTGCGATTCATAAACGTATTGGGTTTTAGCAGATAAATGGTTTTCCCTTTGTGCTTAACATGGGTAACATCGCCATAGCGCAGCGTTTGGTAAGAAACTTCTTTTTCTTTGGCAAGCGCATCTACCACTTCAAATCCGATATTGTGACGGGTGCCACTGTACTCAATACCAATATTGCCTAATCCAACAATCAAAAAAGATTTCATATCGGGTTCTTTTTTTGTGGTAGATGAAAAAAATGGAATACGAAGTTTCATCTTGGTAAAAATAAAAAAAGCATCTCATTGTTAGATGAGATGCTTACATATAGTTATTAAAAGAAATTTTATTCTTCTGCAGTCTCTTCTGTAGTTTCTTCTGCCCCGTCTACTTCTGCAATTTGTTCAACTTTCATTGAAGTTCTAGAAGTACGTACTTGACATACTACGGTATTGTCTGGGTGTAAAAACTTATAGGCATCGTTTGCTAATTCTGTAACATACAGTTTGTGCCCAAGTTCAAGACCAGAAATATCCGCTTCTATAGCATCGGGAAGGTTAGCGGGAATAGCACGCACACGCAATTTACGTTTGTTACGACGCAAAACTCCACCCGAGTTAAGTACCCCTGGGGCAGCTCCTTTTAACACTACAGGAATATCCATAGACACCTCTTTATCATCGAATAGTTGGTAAAAGTCGATGTGAAGGATTTTGTCTGAAACAGGGTGAAATTGTATATCCTGTAAAATAGCATTAAATGTTACGTTATCGCCTAGGTCGATAACCACCGTATGCGCATTAGGAGTATATACAAGTTTGGCAAACGCTCTTTCGTCTGCAGCAAAGTGCACTGGCGTTTCCCCTCCGTATAATACGCAAGGGACCTGTCCAGCATTACGTAAGGCCTTGGTCGCTACCTTGCCCACGCTTTCTCTTTTAGATCCGTTGATGGTAATTGATTTCATATTTAATATTTATTACATGACAAATTTGCCTGAAATCGATTCATTATGGTGTACGTTGTACATGACTTCGGCAAACAATTGAGCACAGCTCAATACTTTAATTTTTTTACTTTCTTTTTTAAGTGGAATGGAATCGGTAACAATAAGTTCTGTAAGTTTGGATGCTTCTACACGTTCATACGCTTCGCCAGAAAGCAGCGGGTGTGTACACACCGCACGAACACTCTTAGCACCTCTTTCTATCATAAGGTCCGCAGCTTTTGTAAGTGTACCTGCCGTATCGACCATGTCATCTACAAGAACTACATTTTTCCCCTCAACCTCACCAATAAGTTCCATGTGTGAGATAATGTTCGCTTTTTTACGTTGTTTATAACAGATAACAACGTCACTTTCTAAATATTTAGAATACGCATAGGCACGCTTGGAGCCACCCATATCCGGAGATGCGATAGTGAGATTATCGATATTCAACGATTTTAAATAAGGCAAAAAAAGCGATGATGCAAACAAATGATCCACAGGTTTTTCAAAAAATCCTTGAATTTGGTCAGCGTGCAAATCCATGGTGATAATACGTGTGGCACCAGCTACTTCGAGAAGCTTTGCGATGAGTTTTGCCCCAATGGGTACACGTGGCTTGTCTTTTCGGTCTTGCCGTGCCCAGCCAAAATAGGGCATTACTGCGGTAATATGACGTGCAGAAGCACGTTTTGCTGCATCGAGCATAAGCAACATTTCCATCAAATTTTCTGAAGATGGATTCGTAGAGCCAATGATAAAAATACGTGACCCACGAACAGATTCTTCAAAGGAAGGTTGGAATTCACCATCGCTGTAGCGGGAGAATAATACATTTCCTACAGGACTGCCGTAATATTTGGCAATCTCTTTAGTTAATGCTGTACTTTGTGTACAACTAAAAATCTTTGATTCTAATGTTGTTTTTCCCATAATTTTTATTCGGGATGCAAATGTAGGAATTTATTTGAGGTTGCGAAGTTGTGAGCTGTGTTTTTCTTGTGACACATTAAAATTATTGGCTACATTTGCGCTCCAATTGCCTTGGTGGCGGAATTGGTAGACGCGCTGGATTCAAAATCCAGTGCTGGCAACAGCGTGTGGGTTCGATTCCCACCCAAGGTACAAAAGCTCGCAATTGCGAGCTTTTTTGTTTTAGTAATGGCATACGACTACATTAATATAGGCATTGCGTATAACCAAAAACCCCAACTCTGTAAAACTGAAAAAAAGCGAAACAGGCTATTAGTTTTGTTTAAACAATTTTGGGCTTCTTTGGACTAAGCTAACAAAGATAAAATTACAAGTCCGTTAGACCAGTTACAGTATTACACCGCCTTTAGCACATGAGTTACAATACCCCAAATAATCAGTTCGCTTTCTTCGGTTACTTGCAGGGGCTTATAGCGGTCGTTTTCGGGCATCAGCCATACACAGTCTTGGGCAACTTTTAATCGTTTTACAGTAAATTCACCGTCTACAAAACAGACGGCAATTTTACCGTCTTGGGGTTCTAAACTACGGTCAATAACAAGCAAATCACCATCGTCCAATCCAGCCCCTACCATAGATTGCCCCGCTACGCGTGCGTAAAACGTGGCAGCTTCGTTTTTTACCACTGCTTTGTCTAGGCTAATGCGTACTTCTTTAAAGTCGTCTGCTGGTGAGGGGAATCCTGCCGAAACGCCTTCACCAGCAAGCCACACATCAGGCTTGTTACTGGTGTCAGGACTGTAAAAGTGAAGCGTGCTTGATTTTTTCATCTAACCGTAATAATATCGTTAATGTTTGTGGTGTAGCGCGGCGATAAGTATGCTTGTTTCATTTTAAATGTTCGATTAAGGTCTTGGTTGGCGAGTTTTATTTTATGAGGTCCGTATTTGCGGTGCAAATGATCAATGCGTTGCATCAGCGCATCGTGGCGTGCATCTTCTTTATCAAACAATGTAAGCTGTTGGGCATTTTTAGGGACTATGCCCGTAACCATGACACCCGCTTTTTTGTATTGAATACCGTTTTTGTATATGCGTTCAAGTCCTTTTAGGGCGTATTTGCTTATGGTCAAACTTGACTGCGAGGCAAACGGCATCGCCATCAGTGTGCCGTTGCGGTATTGCTGCAAATCGGGCATAAATGGATTGCTACGCACAAATACATATACCGCATGACAATTGCTCCTTTGTTTACGTAATTTTTCGGCGCATAATGTGGCGTAGGTAGAAATGCGTTCTTGCATTTCTTCATACGAGTCAATAAGAAACTCAAAACTACGTGTGGTAGCAATAGCTTTTTTAGGTGATGCAACCAATTCCATGGAAATGGTAGCCGTTCCCTCTAAATCTTTTTTTAGACGGAGCCCCACTACGCTCATGTGTTTGCGTACCCAATCGTCCGAAAGTTGTGTAAAGTCATAGGCGGTTTCTATGTTGTTAAATGCCAGTCGGCGCGCGTGCTGCCGCCCGATGCCCCACACGTCGGCAATGGGAAGCCACTTTAGCGCTTTGATGCGCTTTTCTTCGGAGTCAATCACGTAAACGCCATTGGTTTTGGCAGCAAACTTTTTAGCAATCCGATTCGCTACCTTCGCAAGCCCTTTGCTTGGCCCTAAACCAATGCTTACAGGCATGCCCGTCCATTTGTGTACGCGCTTTCGCATTTGTTGTGCATAGATCTCCATATCGTAGTGTTGAAACCCCTCAAAGTGTAAAAACGCCTCGTCTATACTGTACACTTCCACCTCGGGCGTAAACTGCCGAAGCACATCCATTACCCGCTGACTCATATCCCCGTAAAGGGGATAGTTTGACGAAAAAACACGAACGTTATGTTGTCTAAAAAAGGATGCAAATTTATGTGCAGGAGCACCCATGGGAAGTCCAAGGGCTTTGGCTTCGTTACTACGCGCAATTACACAACCGTCATTGTTGGACAAAATTGCAATGGGTTTGTCTTCTAATGTGGGTTGAAAAATACGTTCGCACGAAGCGTAAAAGTTATTGCAGTCGACTAAAGCAAACACATTCAAAACTACATTTTTTTACTATACATATAAATACTTTTTTTCAATTAAAATATCTGTGAATACAAGCAAATGCAGTACATTTGCTTAGTACAACCACCCTTCGATGGACAAGTTTTCGTTTCTAAATGCAGCCCACACGGCACATTTTGCTCAGCTCTACGACCAATACCTTATCGATCCAGATAGTGTAGAGCCCAGTTGGCGTGCCTTTTTTCAAGGATTTGATTTTGGTTTGGAGAATAGCGAACAGCATACCATTGAC
>CBFICG010000064.1:0-8864 GCA_965661025.1 Flavobacteriaceae bacterium
ATGCGCATGGGGCTGTAGATTTCAGGGTTAAATACATTGGGGTCGTCACTACCACCACCTGTCATAAGCACAAAACCCAACACAATTAGCACAAGTCCAATTGCCATAATACGGTATGTGTGTTTGTCAAACAAAAATTCTTTTTCATTTTTCATAATCAATAGATAATATCATAGGTTAAACGGAGGTGTTTATGAGTAGCAAACCAAGCACTAATGCCGCAAATGGTCATTGAACAGCCTAAAATAGCAGCAGCCAAGAGCAAAACTGTAAATTGATCTTCCAGCCAATTGATTTGCGGAACGAGCTGCATTACAAAATTCAAAAGCCCTATAAAACCTGCTAAGGCAAGTATTGCGCTCAACGCTCCAAGCCCTGCATAGCGCAAAATAAAAGGACGTCGAATAAAGCTCTTTTTTGCGCCAACTAACAGCATGGTTTGAATGATGAGTCGTTTGCTGTAAATGGATAATTTGATAGAGTGATTGATAAGTAGCAGTGCAATTGCAATAAAAACACCACTACACACCAATAACCAAAAACCAAATTTTTGAATGTTTTGATTGAGTAGTATTATCAACGGGCGGTCATAAAGCACTTCAGAAATAAAGGGTTTTTGCTCCATAACATCACTCAAACTATCTAAAACCTCTGTGGTAACAAAATCTGCTTTTAGCCCAATATCAAGTGCGTCTTGTAATGGATTATATCCTAAAAAATCCATAAAATCCTCTCCAATGGTTGCGCTATGCTCAGAAGCCGCCGTTTCTTTGGAGACAAATCGCACCACTCTTGTAAAAGGAGCTAATTGTATCGTAGTAACCAGTTGTTCACGCTCCATTTCTTTGGTCTGGTCTTCCAAAAAAACCGTCATGGTCACTTGCTCTTTAAAGTAATTGGCAATGGATTGACTGTTTAGTAATACAAAACCCAAAACACTCAACACAAACAGTACGAGCGTGGTGCTACTAACAACGGAAATGTAGGAAGCAAAAAGACGTCTTTTGTATATGCGGGTTGCAGACATAGTTGTTCTAAGCCATAAAAATAGAAAATATGAACGAACAATCTTGCTCCATTTTCTAAAGACCGCACTTAAAATGTTATTTTTGTGGTTTAATTGTTTACATGGGATATCCGTTTCAATACATAGAAGAAAAATGGCAAGCGTTTTGGGATAAAAAGCAAATTTATAAAGTTTCACAACTTTCTGATCAACCTAAATTTTATGTATTGGATATGTTTCCGTATCCTTCGGGAGCTGGACTGCATGTAGGTCATCCGCTAGGATATATTGCCAGTGATATCGTAGCGCGTTATAAAAGACATAAAGGATTTAACGTACTTCATCCTCAGGGGTATGACTCTTTTGGACTTCCCGCCGAACAGTACGCCATCCAAACAGGGCAACATCCTGCAATTACCACCCAAACCAATATTAAACGCTATCGCGAGCAGTTAGACCGCATGGGATTTTCGTTTGATTGGTCAAGAGAAGTGCGCACCTCCGACCCATCGTATTACCGTTGGACGCAATGGATTTTTTCGCTTTTGTTTGATGCTTGGTATGATAAAAAACAGGACAAAGCATTTCCAATAGATTCACTTATTCAGCATTTGGAACAATTTGGAACAAAAAATTTGAATGCCGTTTGTGATGCAGATACACCATCGTGTACCGCTGCCCAATGGCATAGCTTGAGTGGAAAGGAAAAACAGATGTTTTTACTTCATTTTCGCTTGACCTATTTAGCAGAAACGGAGGTAAACTGGTGCCCTGCATTAGGAACTGTACTGGCAAACGATGAGGTTGTGCAAGGGGTCTCCGAGCGAGGGGGGCATCCTGTAGAGCAAAAAAAAATGAAACAATGGAGTATGCGTATTTCGGCTTTTGCAGACAGATTGCTTAAGGGATTAGACTCCTTAGACTGGCCTGAACCACTAAAGGAAATGCAACGCAACTGGATTGGTAAATCAGTCGGCGCCAGCGTTCGTTTTTGCATTGAAAATAGCAACCGAGAAATCGAAGTGTTTACCACAAGACCTGATACGCTTTTTGGGGTTACCTTTCTGACATTGGCTCCGGAACATGAGTGGATTAATGACATTACTTCATCCCATCAAAAGGCGGAAGTAGACGCCTATGTAAAACAGTCGGCACAACGTAGTGAACGTGAACGCATGAGCGATGTTGACCGTATTAGTGGAGTGTTTACTGGAGCATATGCGCTTCACCCGATTACTAACGAAAAAGTACCCATATGGATTGGCGATTATGTGCTTTCGGGCTATGGAACCGGAGCAGTGATGGCGGTGCCGTGTGGTGATCAGCGTGATTTTGATTTTGCCAAGCATTTTAACCTGCCAATTAAAAATATTTTTAAAGATGTGGATATTTCATCATCAGCCCATACAGCAAAGGAAAATACCATTATTGCCAACTCCGATTTTCTTGATGGACTACCTGTTGCTAAGGCCACTCAAAAAGCAATAGTTGCCCTTACCAAAAGGGGTTCGGGAGCAGGTACGACTACCTATCGCCTGCGCGATGCGGTATTTAGCCGTCAACGATACTGGGGCGAACCCATTCCAGTATATTATGTTGATGAGCAACCCCAACTTGTCCCCGACAAATATTTACCTTTAAAACTGCCCGAAGTTTCTAAATACTTACCCACCCCTGACGGGGCACCACCCCTTGGAAATGCAACCGAATGGGCTTGGGACACCGCACAAAATAAAGTGGTTTCCAATGATAGCATTGACAATAAAACTGTTTTTCCATTAGAAAAAAACACCATGCCGGGCTGGGCAGGGAGTTCGTGGTATTTTAATCGTTATATGGATGCGCACAACTCTGATGCTTTTGCAAGCAAAGACGCTTTGGCGTACTGGAAAGAAGTGGACTTATATTTGGGGGGTAGCGAACATGCCACAGGACACTTGCTTTATGCTCGTTTTTGGCAGTATTTTTTGTATGATTTTGACTTGGTTCCTGTTGAGAATTTTGCTAAAAAATTGATTAATCAAGGGATGATATTAGGGGAAAGCGCCTTTGTATATCGAATCCCAGACACACAAACATACCTTTCCAAAGGATTGTGCAAAGGAGAAAGGGTCATTCCGGTGCATGTTGATGTTTCGTTGGTCACACCACAAAACGAATTGGATATTGAAGGCCTAAAAAAGTGGCAACCCCATTTTGCCGAAGCAATATTTAAATTAGAAGACGGAAAGTATATTGTTGGACGTGAAGCGGAAAAAATGTCCAAATCAAAATACAATGTGGTAAACCCCGATGCAATTTGTGATCAGTACGGGGCGGACACCCTTCGGATGTATGAAATGTTTTTAGGCCCTATTGAACAAGCAAAACCCTGGAGTACGGCAGGTATCTCAGGGGTGAGTAATTTTCTAAATAAATTTTGGCGATTGTTTCACAACGGAGAAGATTTTAGCGTTACTAACGCCCAACCTCCAAAAGACGCACTAAAGACCTTGCATAAAACCATTGCCAAAGTTACCCAAGATATAGAGCAGTTTTCACTTAATACTTCGGTTAGTGCGTTTATGATTGCTACAAATGAACTCACAAATCAAAAGTGTAATCACCGTGAAATTTTGGAGCCGCTAACTGTATTACTTGCCCCTTTTGCCCCTCATATTTGTGAGGAACTATGGTCGCTTTTAGGCCACAGGGAATCTGTGATTACGGCGAGTTACCCTGTGGCAAATCCAGACTATTTACAACAGGACACCAAAGCATATCCGATTAGTTTTAATGGGAAAATGCGCTTTACCCTGGAGCTGTCAACATCGCTTAGTAAAGACGAAATTGAAACTGCCGTAATGCAAGAAGAACGCACCCAAACGTATTTGGACGGTAAAACACCCAAAAAGGTGATTGTAGTACCGAATAAAATTGTAAATATTGTGGTGTAATAATGATTAGCCCAGAATATATCGGCTTTTTTGCCGCCACATTGACTACCTCTGCCTTTTTGCCGCAGGCATATAAGATTTGGAAATCTAAAACAGCTGACGGATTGTCACTGACCATGTATGCCGTTATGGGTATAGGAACGCTATGCTGGCTCATTTATGGCGTTTTGATTCACAGCCCATCAGTGATTGTGGCAAATATTGTCTCTATTTCCATTATCATTTTTATTATTACTTTTATAATCCGCTCAAAAAAGTAGCATGGTATGCTATTTGCTTAATATTAAATAAAAAAATTATGTACGGAGAATATTATTTGCTTATTGCTGTTTTTGCAGGTGCAAGCATGTGGGTACAATACAAGCTAAAATCTAAGTTCAAGCAATACTCAAAAGTGCAATTAAGCAATCAAATGTCTGGAAAAGAAATTGCTGAAAAAATGCTTTCGGATCATGGCATCCGCGATGTCAAGGTTACCGCCGTTCGTGGAAAACTCACCGACCACTATAATCCAAAAAATAAAACCGTAAACCTAAGCGAAAGTGTTTATCATGAACGCAATGCCGCCGCCGCCGCCGTGGCGGCACACGAATGTGGTCATGCGGTGCAGCATGCTCAAAGTTACGAGTGGCTGCAGTTTCGTTCGCTGTTGGTGCCTGTGGTAAGTGTGGCCTCACAGTTTTCCATGTACGTTATTTTTGGTGGATTTATGTTGGGAATTGGGTCTGCGATGGGATATAATTTAGCAGTAGCCGGGGTAGTGCTTTTTGGGCTTGGAACGCTTTTTAGCTTTGTTACCTTACCTGTTGAGTATGACGCCAGTAACCGTGCCTTAGCATGGCTTCAAAGAAAGAACATGGTAAACCAAAAAGAATTTACAATGTCTAAAGACGCTCTAAAATGGGCGGCACGCACTTATGTGGTTGCGGCCATTGGATCATTAGCAACACTCATATATTTTGCACTTAGAGTTGCAAGTTCTAGACGTTAAATATTGATTTGCCGATCAATTTGTTGATGAAGTGAAATAAAGGTTTCGGTTCGTGACACGCCTTCTATAGATTGTATGTTATGATTGAGCAATTGCATCAGGTGCTCATTGTTTTTACATAAAATTTTAATCAAAATACTCCAATTTCCTGTGGTGTAGTGACATTCTACCACTTCGGGAATTTTTTTCAATTGAGAAACAGCTTCAAGATTTCGCATGGCTTTGTCCAAATACACTCCAATGTAGGCTGTGGTGGTATAACCAAGTGATGACGGATTAAGTTTGAGGTAACTCCCTTGAATCAAATTTGCATCTTCTAATTTTTTGATGCGCTGATGCACCGCTGACCCAGAAAGATTTAGTTGTCGTGCAATTTCTTGCACCGGAGTTCTGGCATTTTCCATCAGCACACGCAAAATATCTTTGTCTATACCATCGAGAGAAATGTGTTGTTCTACTTTTTTCAATCTATTTGTTTTGGGGTATAAACATAGTAAACTATTTTAGAAAAAAAATACCATGACATATAGACAACGCAGTATTTGGGGTGCATTATTTTGCGGAACTTCCGTTATTTTGGGAGCATTTGGAGCACATTTGTTAGAAACTTATTTGAGCACAGATGCACTTCAATCCTATGAAGTTGGTGTGCGTTACCAGTTTTTTCATGGATTAGCATTGCTTTTTTTGAGTACAAATAACAAAGCATTCACCACACGAACAACACTCCTATTTGTTGTTGGAACCCTACTGTTTTCAGGGTCTATTTATGGATTATCGTTTAGCAGTAATTTTTCAGAATCACTACTTTCTAAAATACTAGGACCCATTACGCCAATCGGAGGATTGCTGTTGATTTTAGGGTGGATAAATTTGGCGTTTGGATACGCTAAAAATTAACTAACGTTTATTAGCAACAGCGATATAGTCATCAAGTGCTTTAGTCATCGACGGATTTTCTGGTGTTGGTGCCAAAATATCGATCCGAAGTCCTTTGTCTTCAGCAGCTTTTTTTGTGGATGAACCAAATACAGCTATACGAGTATTGTTTTGCTCAAAATCGGGGAAGTTGTGAAACAATGACTCAATTCCAGAGGGGCTGAAGAATACTAAAATATCGTAGTATACATCCCGCAAGTCAGACAAATCACTAATAACCGTTTTGTAAAAAACCCCCTTAGTCCAAGTAATGCCAGAAGCATCTATAGCTTTTGGAATACTCGGTTTGAGCACATCGGAGCAAGGAAACAAAAACTTTTCGTCTTTATACTTCGCAGCTTCTTTCAGCACATCATCTAATGTACGTGAACCTACATAAACCTTACGCTTACGATAGACAATATATTTTTGAAGGTAGTAGGCAACTGCCTCAGATTGACAAAAATAACGTAGCGTACTTGGCACAGAATATCGTAGCTCTTCAGCAATGCGAAAAAAGTGATCTACGGCATTACGGCTGGTAAAGATAATTGCCGAAAACTTGGTAATATCAATTTTATGCACACGAACTTGTCTAGAAGAGACTCCTTCAACATGAATAAAAGGACGAAAATCAATGGCGACTTTCCTTTTTTCAATAAGTTGATTGTAGGGGGAGTTTTCAATTGAAGGTGCAGGTTGTGAAACCAAAATGGTTTTCACTTTTGCAGGTTTCGTCAAAGTTTTAGTATTTGTGTCGATAGCCATATAGGGGCGATTTCTGAGGCGCAAATATATAAAATAATGTACACTTTCTTAATGGAGGTATGTCTTAAATATAGTTTCAAAAATCGAATGTGTATACCCAGTAATCCAATTACATAGCCTACTGCGATTAATCGTGCCGCAATCGGCGACAAGGAAAAATAAATCAGCATTAATACAATGTAGCCAAACACAATAGCCCACTTTTCTTTAACAATAGTTCGTATATAAAATATTTTCAAAAGTCTTTCTTTATGTCCCAATATGGCAACTAAACCACCTTCAACAATAGTTTTGGCAGCCCAAAACAGCATAAATCCTCCAGCCCACTTCAATACAGAAACATTAAATGTTGTTGTACTAAGATTTTCAGATAAAAAAACCTGCGCGATAAGCCCAAACATAAATGCCCTGAAAACAAATCCTACCAATGAAAACGCTTTGGTTTGATTGAAAGATTTGTTGAGTTCTACATTACTACTTGTTCGTTCCCAAAAAAACACCATTGAACGGTATCGTGCAGGATTTATTAGTTTAAGTAATACAAAAAGCAATAGCACAACGAACAAGTAAAGTCCCAAATACGATGTGCTAAATTCACGAAGTTCGTACATAATACAAAAGTATCTAATTTTTTACGCGATGCTCACACATTTAAATACGTATTTTAGCTGTTGATGAATGCAGCAGTAGTTATTATTCCTACCTATAACGAGTTGGAAAATATCCAACCCATTATTGAGGCAGTTTTGGCATTGCCCATTGCTGTTGATATTTTAGTTGTAGACGATAATTCACCCGATGGTACAGCTAGAATTGTACAAAAACTGATGGAAAAACATGCCCAAGTGCAGCTTTCTGTTCGCAATAAAAAAGAAGGACTAGGCCCAGCATATGTACATGGGTTTAGGTGGGCAATGGATAAAGGCTATTCCTATGTATTTGAAATGGATGCCGACTTTTCACATCCTCCCCAAGCACTTGTCCCTATGCTTGAACTGTTGAAACAAAATAAAGCTGACCTCGTAGTTGGTTCACGCTACAAAAAAGGGATTCGCGTGCGAAAATGGCCCTTTGGAAGAATTATTCTTTCGTTTGGTGCATCGCTCTATGTGCGTGTCATTACTGGACTTCCCGTGGCAGATCCTACAGCCGGATTTGTAGGCTATAAAACCGACGTGCTTCGTGCACTAGATTTAGAAGATATTCGATTTAAGGGGTATGCCTTTCAGATTTCGCTTAAATTTTGGGCGTGGAAAAAACGTTTTCGTATTGTTGAATTCCCTATTATTTTTACGGACAGAACTCAAGGGGATTCTAAAATGAACGGTTCCATTATTAGCGAGGCTATTTTTGGAATTTTAGCCATGAAATGGCGAAGTATGTTTAAAAAATAATAACATGAATAAACTACTCATTCAAGGCGCACAAGTTGTTAATGAAGGTAAAACAACACTCCAAGACGTACTCATTGAAGGCGAGCTAATTTCTAAAATTGCACCATCGATTGAAGTATCTCAAAACATGGAAGTGATTGATGCCCGCGGCAAACACCTATTGCCTGGGTGTATTGATGACCAAGTCCACTTTCGCGAACCAGGACTTACACATAAGGCTACAATCGAAACGGAGTCAAAGGCTTGCGCAGCAGGCGGTATTACCTCCTATTTGGAAATGCCCAACACCAACCCCCAAACCACTACCGCTGATGCCTATTCTAAAAAACTGGCCATTGCTGCACGTTCCTCGTGGGTGAATTATGGATTTATGTTTGGGGGCACAAATGACAATTTGGAGCAAATAAAAGCCATTGACCCAAAAACAACGCCTGCATTAAAACTTTTTTTGGGTTCCTCTACTGGGAACATGCTTGTAGATGATCCAAATACACTTAAAGAAATTTTTTCTGTATTTAAGTTGCCCATTGCAGTGCATTGCGAAGATGAGCAAACCATCAAAACCAATTTGGCAACCTACAAAGATGCCTTTGGCGATGATATTCCCATAATGCATCATCCTGATATTCGTTCCGAAGAGGCATGTTATCTGTCTTCATCAAAAGCCGTTGCATTGGCAAAAGAAACTGGTGCACGACTTCATGTGTTTCATTTGTCAACCGCAAAAGAAACTGCCTTGTTTTCAAACGAATTGCCTTTGGCAAAAAAGCAAATTACGGCTGAGGTTTGCATTCATCATTTGTGGTTTTCGGATAAAGATTATGCACAAAAAGGAACGCACATTAAATGGA
>CBFICG010000065.1:0-8824 GCA_965661025.1 Flavobacteriaceae bacterium
TGCGTCTAATTTGGGATGCTATTGTACAAAGCGATATATACCACGCCTATTTAGCAGAAGAAACGATCTCTATGGAGAAAGACAAAGCTTTTTTAGTCACCCTGTTTACGGAGGTTATAGCCCCTCTTGAGCGATTGCCCGAATTTATTGAAGAAGTCAATATTTCATGGATGGACGATATTCCACTTGCCAATACTATTGTACGCAATACCCTGCAACACATAGATGCTAACGATGCCGTTTTCAGTCAAGTGTACAAAAACGAAGAGGATCAAAAATTTTCTTTGGAATTGTTCCGAAAAGTTACTTTAAACAAAAATGATCTTGAAAATGAAATTATTGGGAGAACCCCCAATTGGGAAGCTGATCGTATTGCAGATCTGGATTTTACATTAATGCTTATGGCATTGGCCGAGTTACTGTATTTTCCATCCATCCCTGTTAATGTTACAATTAATGAGTATTTGGAAATAGCAAAAGAATATGCGACACCCAAAAGCAGTATTTTCATCAATGGGATTTTAGACCGAAAAGTAAAAGAACTAACAGAAGAAAAACGCATACATAAAAATATACGTGGAATGCAGTAATATGTTTATTTTTGAAAAAAATGTAAAATTCATGAAGCCATTAATTTTCGCCCTTATAGGGTTTGTTACACTAAGTTGCACAAACAATGCTGCAAAAAAGGTTAAACAAGAAAATGTTGCCCAAGCCGAGGCCCGACAAGAAGCTAATAATAAACTTCCAATAATAACATTTGATAAAAGAGAACACGACTTTGGTGCTATTAATGAAGGCGATGTAGTAGAAACTGTATTTGCTTTTACGAATACGGGAAAAAGCGACTTGACCATTTTAGATGCACGAGGAAGTTGCGGTTGTACCGTTCCTGAATATCCAAAAAACACCCCCATAGCACCAGGAGAAACAGGTGAAATTAGTGTAAAATTTGATTCTGCCAATAAACCCGGAAATCAAACCAAATCAGTCACGCTAACTACAAATACAGAACGCGGACGTGAAATTTTACGCATCAAGACAATGGTAACTCCAGACCCTGTAAAGGAACAACAGCGTCAAGCTGCTCGTAATCAATCTAATAACTAAAATTATACCCATGGGAAACCAACTTCCTTTTTTGTTGCTAATGTTTGCAGTCATGTTTTTGTTTTTAATACTGCCGCAACAACGTCGCGCTAAAAAAGAACGTAACTTTAAAAATAGCCTTAAAAAAGGCGATTTGGTGGTGACCAAAGGCGGCATCCACGGCAAAGTGGTTGAGGTCAATGAAAGCAACGATAGTTGTGTCATTGAAACCATGGCAGGAAAAGTAAAAATGGAGCGTAGCTTTATTTCACATGAAATGAGCCAACGCCGAACGGCTAGTGCCAAGAAATAATACTAAAGCACTTTTATTAAAGTGCTTTTTTTAGTGTATGTACAAACGC
This sequence comes from Flavobacteriaceae bacterium, assembly GCA_965661025.1. GTDB lineage: Bacteria > Bacteroidota > Bacteroidia > Flavobacteriales > Flavobacteriaceae > UBA7446. Next base: position 1,452 of record CBFICG010000065.1, read on the forward strand.
ATCATTCGACCTATACTTTTTTTGTTTGATCCCGAATGGGTGCATTATTTTTCTTTTGCAGTCATTCGAGTAATACATCGTATACCATTTGTAGGGACAGTAATTCATGCATTATATAACACTAAAAACCCTTCATTAGCACGAGAAGTTTTTGGAATCCATTTCCCAAACCCTGTTGGGCTTGCAGCAGGCTTTGATAAAGATGCTAAGCTCTACAAAGAACTTTCCAACTTTGGATTTGGGTTTATAGAAATTGGTACGGTAACCCCTAAACCGCAAGGTGGAAATGCCAAACCCCGTTTGTTTCGATTAAAAAAAGATAAAGGTATCATTAATCGCATGGGCTTTAATAATGAAGGGGTAGTGGCTGCGGCCAGAAGGTTACGTGGAAATAAAAATGTTATTATTGGTGGAAATATTGGTAAAAACAAAACAACATTAAATGAAAACGCACAAGAAGATTATCTTGTTTGCTTTGACGCCTTATTTGATTTAGTCGATTATTTTGTGGTAAATGTGAGCTCTCCCAACACGCCTAATTTACGCGATTTACAAGAAAAAGAACCCCTTACTGCATTGCTAAATGTTCTTCAACAGCAGAATAACAGCAAACCCCAACGGAAACCTATTTTACTAAAAATTGCGCCAGACCTTACTGATGCACAGCTCTCCAATATTATTGATATTGTTAAGATTACTAAAATTGACGGTGTGATTGCTACCAATACCACACTTTCACGAGATGGGCTGCTAAGCCCTGAAAATCTAACAGCACAAGCAGGCGGATTAAGCGGTAAACCACTTACTAATCGAAGTACAGCGGTAATACGATATTTGCACACCAAAAGTAAAGGTGCTTTTCCCATTATTGGTGTTGGCGGCATTCATACTCCTAACGATGCTAAGGAAAAGTTGGAAGCCGGAGCATCTTTAGTGCAGTTGTATACGGGTTTTGTGTATGAAGGTCCTGCAGCAGTCCGCAGGATAAATGCTTCTTTGTAAATCATACTTTTCTGTATCCTTTAAGTTGATTAAATCTGCGTTTTTTCAGCTCCTGTTTTATGCACAGGAGTCCTCTTTATTTTTTTTTGAATTGATTCAAAGACATTATGTGTGATTTAACCCCATCCTTTTAATTGTAATTCAGATTAAATTGGAATGCACAATATTTTAAGTAATTTTATAGATGATTTAAATGAACTCTAATGTATACTCAACGCACTATCCGTTTAGGAATGCTGTTTCTTACCATTATGCTTGTATCGTGTAAACAGCATCCGTCTTTTACCAATACCCTGTTAAAATCTTGGGAAGGCCCATACCAAGGAACACCTGCTTTTGATAAAATGAGGGTGTCAGATGTAAAACCTGCCATGCTTAAAGCCATGGAGTTAAGTCTTGTAGAAATGGAAACTATTGCTTCAAACCCCGAACCCCCAACATTTGAAAACACCATTGTTGCCATGGAACGTTCCGGAGCAACCCTAGATCGTGCTTTTGTGTATTATGGAGTTTTTAGCAGCAATTTGTCTTCTCCCGAGTTCAGAGAAGTGCAAACGGAGTTGGCCCCATTGTTTTCGGAATATCAATCCAAAATAACACAGAATGAACTGCTTTTTCAACGAATTAAATCCGTGTATGAAGCCGGTATAGATAACCCACTCCCAGATGATCAACAGCGTGTAACTGAACTTACCTATCAAAGTTTTGCCATGAATGGTGCCGATTTGGATGCTGCAAAAAAGAAACGGTATGCAGAAATCAATAAAGAATTATCTACACTATACACTAAATTTTCCAATAACGTACTTCACGATGAAGAAAACTATATTACCTATTTGTCGAAAGATCAATTGGGTGGATTACCCGATACCTATATAAAATCAGCTGCTCAAAAAGCCGAAATTAAAGGGGAAAAAGGGAAATATGCTGTAACCAACACGCGCTCGTCTATGGATCCCTTTTTAACCTATTCCACTGTGCGTGAATTACGTAAACAAGTGTGGACAAATTATTATTCAAGAGGGGATAATAATGATGCATACGACAATAAAGCTATTATTGCACAGATTCTAAAACTGCGAAAGGAGCGCGTTGCGCTTCTTGGGTATGCTAATTATGCTGAATGGCGCTTGCAAAACCGAATGGCTAAAAATCCTGTGAATGCTCTAGGACTTATGGAAGCTGTTTGGCCCGCTGCGATTGCACGAGTAGCAGAAGAGGTAGCTGACATGCAGTCTGTTGCCAATGCGATGGGCGATAATATTACTATTGAACCTTGGGACTATCGCTATTATGCTGAAAAAGTGCGCAAGGCCAAATACGATTTGGATTCCGATGAAGTAAAACAATATTTACAAATGGATAAACTTACCGATGCCATGCACTATGTGGCAGGAAGATTGTTTGGGTATGCATTTTCGCCTGTTCCTGAAGGAGCTGTGCCTGTTTTTCACGAAGATGTGAAGGTTTGGGAAGTCACTAATAATAAAACAGACGAACACATTGGGTTGTGGTACTTAGACCCGTATGCCAGAGAAGGAAAGCGATCTGGTGCTTGGGCAACAACCTACAGAAGTTTTTCCACTTTTGATGGAAAAAAGAATGTGTTAGCATCCAACAATTCTAATTTTGTAAAACCAGCACCTGGTGATGCTTTGCTTATTTCTTGGGATGATGCCACAACATTTTTTCATGAATTTGGGCACGCATTACACTTTTTTGCTTCCAATGTAAAATATCCAACATTAAATGGAGGCGTTCGGGATTACACAGAATTTCAATCACAACTTTTAGAGCGATGGTTGTCAACGGATGAGGTCATTGATCGCTTTTTAGTACATCAAAAAACGGGTAAACCCATGCCTGAATCTCTTGTGGCAAAAATCAAAAAGGCTGCTACGTTTAATCAAGGATTTGCAACAACAGAATATTTGGCATCTGCGTTGATGGATATGAAACTGCATTTGGCAGACCCAACAGATTTAGATGTTGGTGTTTTTGAGCATCAAGCCTTGTCTTCTCTTAAAATGCCAAAAGAATTGCCCATGCGTCACCGAACCCCCCATTTTGGGCATGTATTTTCTGGTGAAGGGTATGCTACGGCCTATTACGGATACATGTGGGCTGATGTGTTAACTGCAGATGCTACTGAGGCCTTTCGTGAAGCTCCCGGTGGATTTTACGATGAGGATATGGCAAAAAAATTAGTTACCTACCTATTTGCTCCTCGTAATTCTATAGACCCAGCAAAGGCGTATCGACTATTTAGAGGCCGAGATGCCTCAATTGATGCGTTAATGCGTGCGCGTGGTTTTGCTGTTCCTAACAAATAATACTTAGTTTTAATATTTTAGACTTTATTTTCTCCTATGAAAGACTTGGCTTACCGCACATTGGACTCCTATAATCTAGCAAAACAACACGCTAATAACAATCCAGAAGCTTTTTGGGGAGATATTGCTGAAAATTTTCAATGGCATGCTCCGTGGAATAAGGTTTTGGAATACGATTTTCTTAAGCCTAATGTTAAATGGTTTTTAGGGGGTAAATTGAATATCACTGAAAATTGTCTCGATAGACATCTCAAAACTCAACCCAATCAAACTGCAATAATTTTTGAACCTAACGACCCTAAAGAATCTGCAGAACACATCACTTATAAAGAATTGCATCGTAGCGTTTGCCGTGTAGCAAATATGCTAAAAGCAAATGGCGCCAAAAAAGGAGATAGAATTTGCATCTATATGCCCATGACTCCCCAATTGGCAGTTGCTGTTTTGGCATGTGCGCGTATTGGCGCAATTCATTCGGTAGTTTTTGCAGGATTTTCCGCAAATGCTCTTGCTGCACGCATCAATGATGCGGAGTGTACCATGCTAGTTACGGCAGATGGAGGGTACCGAGGTAAAAAGATTACTCCCTTGAAGGATATTGCAGATGAAGCACTCAAATACTGCCCAACAATAAATTGCAATATTGTTTTGAAACGTACTGGGCAAGATGTGGTGTGGAATTCCATCGACCGATGGTGGCACGAAGAAATTGAAAAGGTAAGCGATAAGTGTCCTGCTGAAGTTATGGACAGCGAAGCCCCCTTGTTTATATTATATACCTCGGGTTCTACTGGGAAACCAAAGGGAATGGTACATTCTTGTGGTGGATATATGGTTTATACAGCATATTCGTTTCAAAATGTATTTCAGTACCAAAAGGGTGATGTCTATTGGTGTACTGCTGACATTGGCTGGATTACAGGACATTCATATATTGTTTATGGCCCTTTGGCTGTTGGTGCCACTACCTTGATGTTTGAAGGAATTCCTTCTTTTCCTGATTATGGCCGCTTTTGGGAAGTGTGTGCAAAACACAAGGTAAATCAGTTTTATACTGCGCCAACTGCTATTCGTGCCTTGCAAAAACATCCAACTGAGTTGGTAGAGCAACACGACTTATCATCGTTAAAGGTGTTAGGCTCTGTGGGTGAGCCAATAAACGAAGAAGCTTGGCATTGGTATGATAAGCATGTGGGAAAACACAATTGCCCTATTGTAGATACGTGGTGGCAAACAGAAACAGGCGGTATTTTAATTACTTCATTGGCAGGGGTAACCCCACAAAAGCCAACCTATGCCTCATTGCCTATGCCTGGAATTCAAGCGGTTTTGCTGGATAATGAAGGTAACGAAATGGAAGGTGAAGCATCGGGGATTTTAGCAATTAAACATCCCTGGCCTTCAATTGCTCGCACCATTTGGGGCGATCACGAGCGTTACAAAAACGTGTATTTCTCAGCGTATCCTGGATATTATTTTCCTGGCGATGGCGCACTTCGTGATTCTGATGGTAATTTTCGCATAACGGGTAGGGTAGACGATGTGGTTATTGTTTCTGGTCATAACCTCGGAACTGCTCCGATCGAGAACGCACTCAACGAACACCAAGCTGTCGTTGAGAGTGCTGTGGTTGGTTTTCCGCATGACGTTAAAGGAAATGCCCTTTACGCTTTTGTTATTCTGAACAAGACAGTTGATGATACAGAAAAACTCACCAACGAGCTCCGTGACTTGGTAGCAAAAACCATTGGGCCTATTGCCAAACCCGACCGCATACAGGTAGTGAGTGGTTTACCCAAAACACGAAGCGGAAAAATTATGCGTAGAATCTTACGAAAACTCGCTGCTGAGGAATACGATAATCTTGGCGATATTTCTACCTTATTAAACCCAGATGTAATTGAGGAAATTAAGCAAAATAACTAAAATCCTCACCATTTTTAATGGTTTGTACCGTTTCGTAAATCAATTTAATGACGTTTTCCACATCCTCTTGATGAACCATTTCTACAGTAGTATGCATGTATTTTAATGGTAAAGAGATAAGTGCAGAAGGAACACCGCCATTACTGTAAGCAAAAGCATCAGTATCTGTTCCAGTATATCTTGATGATGCCAAACGCTGAAAAGGAATCTTCTTTGCTTCTGCAGTATCGATAATGCGATCGCGCAATAATTGCTGCACCGCTGGCGCATAAGAAATAACCGGACCCTTTCCAATGGCATTATCCCCTTGTTTTTTAGGATCTAGCATAGGGGTAGTAGTGTCGTGGCAAACATCTGTAATAATAGCTACATTGGGCTTAATTCGTTGCGTAATCATTTCTGCCCCACGCAAACCAATTTCCTCTTGAACTGAATTGGTTACATATAATCCAAATGGAAGTTTGATATCATTCTCTTTTAAAAGACGAGCCACCTCAGCAATCATAAAACCACCAATTCTATTATCTAATGCGCGACATACAAACTTATCTTTATTCAATACTTGAAAAGTATCTGGATAGGTGATAACACACCCAACGTGAATGCCTAATTTTTCAACTTCTTCTTTACAACTAGCGCCAACATCTATGGTAATGTTATCAATTTTTGGGGTTTCTTCTTTTCCAGGTGTTCGAGTGTGAATGGCTGGCCAACCAAAAACCCCTTTTACAATACCTTTTTTGGTATGAATATCCACCCATTTGGATGGCGCGATAATATGATCGCTTCCCCCGTTACGAATGACCGAAATCAATCCTTTTTCTGAAATGTAATTAACATACCATGAAATTTCATCTGAATGTGCCTCAATGACAACTTTAAATTCCGCATCTGGGTTTATCACTCCTACGGCAGTACCATAGGGGTCTGTGATAAACGTATCTACATATGGTTTGAGGTAGTCCATCCAAATCTTTTGACTTTCCCATTCATAGCCCGTAGGCGCCGGATTGTTAAGGTATCTAGTAAGAAACGCGTGTGATTTATTGTTTAGTATGCTTTTCATTTGGAATAAAAAATTAAAGCGACTAAAATACAATATAAACCTAAAACAATCTTAGTACTTTTGGTCCATGACAAAACTATTTTATTTAGCGCTGCTATTGAGCGGTTGTTGTCTTTTAGCACAACAATCACAACCTATATATATAGTGGAAGGCGATACGCTTGTGAACCCCTACGTTGATTTAAACGAAGTAGTGGTACTGCCAGATCTTAAATTCGATAATTACAATGCGTATTTGGGGTATTACAGGCTTCGTAAACGTACCTTAAAAGTATATCCCTATGCTAAAATGGCATCCGATCGTTTACTAGTATTGAATGAACGACTAGCTAAAATTAAAGGAAATAGGGCAAGAAAGCGCTACACCAAACGTGTTGAGCGTTACTTGGAACAAGAATTTGAGGCAGAGTTGAGGCGTCTTTCAAGGACTGAAGGACGTATTTTAATTAAATTAATTCACCGAGAAACGGGTCAAACTACACACGAATTAATAAAAAAACTTAGAAGTGGGTGGCGCGCTTTTGTGTATCAAACCACGGCAAAATTTTTTGATTTAAACCTAAAAACACCATTCAACCCTGCTGAGGTTCAGGAAGATGCCATGATAGAAGGTATTTTATTCCGCGCCTTTGCCGAAGGTACTTTGAAGCCAACTGCAGAAAAAATCAAAAAATAAATTTTAATTATAAGTTCTTATTTGAAAAGGGTTGTATATTTGCAGTCCGCAAAAAAAGCTGTGGAACCACAACCAAAAAAAAGTTTTATTTTTTTTAATGTGGGGTTGTTAGAACCAAAAATCAGCGTATATTTGCAACCGCTTTCAAAAAATGAAAGTAAAAAAAGTTCATTGAATTATTGAGAATGACAGCGCGTATACTTCGCTTCGGCGAAGTTAAATACGAAGCAAAACCATCATGAGACAGCTCTTAAAAGTCAATTTTTGTTGTTAAATTTTATTAAAGTTATACAATGAAGAGTTTGATCCTGGCTCAGGATGAACGCTAGCGGCAGGCTTAACACATGCAAGTCGAACGGTAACATTGGTG
>CBFICG010000066.1:0-8193 GCA_965661025.1 Flavobacteriaceae bacterium
TTGTGGCATTGCTAGGCTCGGGTTCCGCGGTAATAGACAACGTACCTCTTGTGGCGGCCAGCATGGGGATGTTTTCACAAGGCACAGATGACCCCCTTTGGCATGCAATTGCTTTTGCAGCCGGTACCGGCGGAAGTATGTTGGTTTTTGGTTCTGCGGCTGGGGTAGTAGCCATGGGTATGGAAAAAATCAACTTTTTCTGGTACTTAAAAAAGATTTCGTTGTTGGCATTTATTGGCTTTGTAACAGGATACATTACCTTTATGCTGATGCGTGATTATTTGCTTACCTAATGGATTATGCGGCTACGCTACAGTGGTTGTATGCCCAACTTCCTATTTATCAACGTGTGGGCGCTGCTGCACTTAACCCAAATTTAGACCGCATTACTGCTCTTGCTGCCCATTTGTGCAATCCGCATCTTTCCTTTAAGAGTATTCATGTTGCAGGAACGAACGGTAAAGGCTCTTCCTCACATATGTTAGCTTCTGTATTGCAAGAAGCAGGTTACACCGTTGGACTGTACACATCTCCTCATTTAAAGGATTTTAGGGAACGAATTCGCATTAATGGCGCACCGATTCCAGCGGATTTTGTCGTGGAATTTGTAATGAAGTACAATGCGTTTTTAACAGCAAACTCCTTTTCATTTTTTGAAATGACGGTAGCACTCGCCTTTAGTTATTTTGCAGACAAACAGGTGGATGTAGCGGTAATTGAAGTGGGTTTAGGCGGACGACTGGACGCGACAAATATCATCTCACCGGTGGGATGTTTGATTACCAACATTAGTTTAGACCACCAACAATTTTTGGGCAATACTCGTGCCGAAATTGCACGAGAAAAAGCGGGTATTATCAAACCAAAAACCCCAGTGGTTGTAGCCGAACACGATCCAGAAACTTACCCTGTATTTAAAGAAATTTCGCAACAAAGAAATGCTCCTTTGCACATGGCGTCTGAACATCAGTACGCAACAGATTTGTTGGGAAATTACCAAAAGAAAAATAGTAATGGGGTGGTTTCACTGTTAAAAAAGCTCCCACAATTTTCTATTTCAGATGAAGCTATTATCCGCGGGTTACAACAAGTAGTCTCAAATACGGGATTGCGTGGACGTTGGGAAGTATTGGGTCAGCAACCTAAAATTGTAGCCGATGTGGCACACAATCCGGCTGGGCTAAAAGCAGTTTTTGCGCAATTAAATCAGGAACAGTTTGAAAACTTACATGTTATTTTTGGTGTGGTTTCAGATAAGAACATACATGAAATACTGATGTTGCTACCCAAAAAAGCAACGTATTATGTATGCGCTGCTAATGTTCCAAGGGCGATGCACACTGCTGCATTAGCAATGGAATTCAAGAAGGAGTGTATGGATTACAGTACGCACTCGAGTGTAGCAGATGCGTTGAATGCGGCCAAAATCGCGGCCACAAAAAACGACTTTATTTTAGTTGGCGGGAGCGTTTTTGTTGTAGCTGAAATTTTGCCTTAAAAAATTGACTAAAAAAAAGTAATTTTTGAACGAATGTATTTTTATATATTTGCAGCCCTCGGGCGCTTAGCTCAGTTGGTTCAGAGCACTTGGTTTACACCCAAGGGGTCGGGGGTTCGAATCCCTCAGCGCCCACACCAATTAAAACCCAATGCCATGCATTGGGTTTTTTTATAAAAATTTCTAAAACAATCCAAGAAATTACATCCCGAAAGTATTTAGGAATCTGACACAAAAACAGTTCTAAAATAAGTACAGCAAATCATCATGTCTTCCCTAAACACTACTCCAAAGGGTTTCATTTGCCGTGTGTAGTAATTTTTATGTGCTTTTCTCCAATACGCCAAACTTTTATCCCCTTCGCCTTCGGTACGTGCAAATGCTTCTCCAACATCTTTAAATCGTACCTGCTCCAACTGTGTTATTTCAATAATGGCTTTTGCCATTGTGTGCCAATCAGTTACAATAAATAAAGTGCCTACCTTGAGCATGGGTTCATTTTGGTACTCATACCACCAAACAGAAGGCGCACTAGCTTGCTTAATTTTCTGCGCTACCAACGTCGCACATTTATTGGCATCATCTTCGTTATCGCAAAAGTGAAAGTGATTTGGAATTGATGCATTTCTATAATTGGGATACTTCCTGACAAAGCGCTCCCATAGATTACGGACAGAATTACTGGGGGAATCCATAAGCCAAAATTACATATTTCACCATAAGGTTGTATCTTACCCCTATGCAACCCAAAACACCTTCACGGCTTCGTTTATACACTGCTTTTTTGCAGCAATCCTATGGGTTAAGCTTTCCAGATTATGGCAGCCTGCATCGGTGGAGTATTTCTCAGCAAAGCGACTTTTGGGAAAGTATTACCCGCTTTTTTGATATTGATTTTGACACACCTTTCCAAGAAGTTTTTGTCCCAGGTGCTCATTTTTGGGATACCAAATGGTTTTCGGGTGCTACGCTGAATTACGCACAACACATTTTTAAACACGCCACTACCAATCGTCCTGTTATGGTGTTTCAAAATGAGGCGGGAAAATTTTCCGAAATTAGTTGGGCACAACTTATTGCGAAAACATATAATCTACAGCAAGAGCTATTTGCCCATGGTGTCACAAAAGGAGATTCTGTAGTTTGCTTTGGTACGAATAGCCCCGAAACAACAGCAGCATTTTTAGCCACAAATGCTCTAGGGGCGGTATGGTCATCCTGTTCACCAGATTTTGGTACTCATGCTGTTTGTGAGCGTTTTTCGCAGCTTCAACCTAAAGTACTTTTTGCGCATCGCGTGTACCAATACAATGGAAAGCAACACGATTGTATGGCACGTATTACTGAAATACAAAAACAGATTCCATCCATATCGCATTTAATTTATCTGGACACGCATGCAGTTTTTGATGATGCGCCAAAAAAGATAAACGATATCACTTTTACACCACTGTCTTTTTCTTCGCCAATATGGGTGTTGTTTTCCTCTGGGACTACAGGCAAACCAAAAGCCTTAGTTCACGGTGCAGGGCACATGCTTTTGGAGCATCTAAAAGCATTGGCATTACATCAAAATGTATGTGAGGGCGACCGCTATTTTTGGTATTCTACTACAGGGTGGATGATGTGGAATTATGCCCTGAGCAGCTTGCTTTGCGGGGCCACACTATGCCTCTATCAAGGAGCACCGAATTACCCCACAAAAGATGCGTTATGGTGCTTTGCTAAGGATGCAAAAATCAATCACTTTGGTGGAGGAGCTGTTTATTTTCAACAGCAAATGGAACAACCTTCAATATTTGTACAATCAACAGATTTTAGATCATTAAAAACCATTGGTTCTACAGGTTCGCCCCTGTCGGCGCAAGTATGTGAAAATCTGCAACATCAGTTTCCAAAAGCACAGATTATTTCGCTAAGTGGCGGCACAGATGTATGTACGGCTTTTGTAGGTGGTCATCCCGACTTCCCCGTGATCCCTGGCGAAATCCAATGTAAAATGCTGGGTGCTAGCGTGGAGGTTTGGGACGGTAAAGGAAAGGCAGTAACTGAAACGGCAGGGGAATTGGTGCTTACGGCTCCATTGCTTTCCATGCCTGTTCGGTTGCTAAACGATTCTAATTTTTCAAAATATCAGCAAAGCTATTTTTCAGTTTTTGAATCGGTTTGGAATCATGGCGACTGGGCAATGGAAACGAAAAACGTAGGCGTTGTTATTTATGGGCGTTCAGATGCAACACTAAACCGATTTGGAGTGCGTATAGGCACCGCAGAAATTTATGCATCATTGGAGCAATATACTGGCGTGGAAGATGCTCTTGTGGTACATGTTCAAGATGGAAAATCAGATAATTTGATGTTGTTTGTGCAATCGAATGCAGCATTAAATTTTGAAGATATTAAGGCATATATTAGAAATAGCTGTTCTCCTCGTCATGTACCAGATCAAATGTTTATCACACCAGAAATACCATATACCATTAGTGGAAAAAAAGTAGAAATCCCAGTTAAACGACTGATTCAAGGAGCAAAACTAGAAGATGTAGTTGCTTTGGATGCCTTAAGAAATCCTAATGCAATGAAGTGGTTTGCTATGTTTGCAGGGTCTATTTAAGCTTTAAAAACGCCCTGCATATAGGCCTCTTGCTCGTCGGCGAGGTCTTTATCAACTAAAATGCGCCCACTATGCTCATCTGTGATAATTTTTTTACGAGAGGCAATTTCCATTTGGACTTGTGGTGGGATGGTAAAGAATGATCCGCCCGAGGCACCACGTTCTACAGCAACAATTGCTAAGCCATTTTTTACAGAAGCACGAATACGCTGATAGGCTGTAACCAATCGTTCATCCGCTTTGGTGGCAAATTCCTGTGATTTTGTTAACAGCACATCCTCCTCTTTTTGGGTTTCAGCCAAAATAGCATCTAACTCATCTTTTTTATGTTGAAGGTGATTTTTGCGTTCATCAAGTTTTGTTGTTGTTTCTGTAACAGATTCATTTTTTTGCTCAATGAGTGCCTTAAGCTGTTTGATTTGTTTTTCAGCTAACTGAATTTCAAGTTCTTGAAATTCAACTTCTTTATTTAGTGATTCGTACTCGCGGTTGTTGCGTACGCTTTTTTGTTGCTCGGAATATTTTTTGATGAGTTCTTTAGAGCGTTCTATACTGCTTTTTTTGCTTTTGATTTCGTCTTCGTATGCGGTAACCTCAATACCGGCGTTATGAAGTCTTTTTTCCAAGCCCGCTACTTCTGCTTCTAAATCTTCAACCTCTAAGGGAAGTTCACCACGGACATTTCGGATTTCGTCAATACGCATATCAACGAGTTGGAGGTTGTACAGTGCACGTAATTTTTCTTCGACAGTAGTTTCCGCTTTCTTTTTAGCCATAGTTTAGAAGTAATATACTGGATTTGTATCCGTTTTAGATGAAATGAACGCAAAATTAGGGAAATTTTTGCTAAGAAACTCCATGATTATTTTTTTGGTGTATTGTTCGGTCTCATAATGCCCTGCATCAATCAGTAAAATATTCTTTTCTCCCTTAAAAAAATCATGATATTTTAAATCAGCGGTAATAAAAACATCAGCATTTTGACGTTTTGCAGCATCAATGGCAAAGCTACCAGCGCCACCGAGGAGTGCGATTCGCTGAATTTGTTTTCCCAAAAGGGCACTGTGTCGAAGCAACGGTGTTCCTAAAATGGCTTTTAATTCTTCCAAAAATTCTTGTTCGGCTATCGGTTTGGTCAATTGACCAATACACCCCATTCCTACATCTGTTCGCGCATTTTCGAGTGCCATTAGCTCATAAGCAACAGTTTCGTAAGGATGTGCTTGCTGTAATGCCGCGATCACCTTGTTTTTGCAATGCTTTGGTAACACGACTTGTAATTGTGTCTCGGCTTCTTCGTGGCGTTTCCCTTTTTCACCCACAAACGCATTACTCCCTTCTAGAGGTAAAAAACTCCCAATTCCTTTAGAGGTAAAACTGCATTCGGCATAGTTGCCCAAGGCACCGGCCCCTGCAACAAATAACGCCTCTTGTACTACATCAAGGTGTGCCTGTGGCACATAAGTATTTAGTTTTAATAAACTGTTTTTGGAGGGCACTAAAACGTTTCGATTTGTGAGGTTCAGTGCATCGGCAAGCCCTTTGTTGACCCCGTATAACTGCACATCTAGTGCCGTATGCAGGGCATAGATGGAAATATCGTTTTTGATAGCTTTTGCCACAGCGCGTTCCGCGTAGGTACTGGTTGTAATGCGTTTAAGTCCTTGGAATATAATAGGGTGAAAGCAGATGATAAGGTTGCAGTTTTCTTTTATGGCCTCATCAATAACGGACTCAATAGCGTCGTGTGTTACAAGCACACGCTCAATTTTTTGCTCAAAATCACCTACCAATAGGCCTACATTATCAAAGTCCTCTGCATAGGAGAGTGGTGCCCACGCTTCCAAAGACGATGTTATTTCACGTACTGTCATAGTTCCAAAGATAAAAGTTCTACTTTTGTTTTTATGGCTATGTGGAAAAAAGCATTATTTCCGTTTCAAATTGTATTTGCTGGGCTGGTTTTCTTGCGAAAATCGCTGTATGATAAAGGTTTTTTTTCGCGCTATACGGCGCCTGTTCCTGTTATCGTTGTGGGCAATGTTTCCACTGGGGGTACGGGGAAAACGCCTATGGTGGATTATTTATTAAACAAATTTTCTCAAAAGCATCAGCTTGGGGTATTAAGTCGTGGATATGGGCGCAACACAAAAGGCTATATTGCTGTTACACCAAACGCAACTGTCGATTTGGTTGGCGATGAACCAAAAATGCTTTCGCAAAAACATCCAAATGTTGCGTTATCGGTGTGTGAGCACCGACCTAACGGACTTATCCAAATGCTGCAAGATTACCCAAATATAGATGCTTTTATTTTGGACGATGCCCTTCAGCATTTGCGTTTAAAGCCGTCGTTGAAAATAGTTCTCACTACTTTCCAAAACCCATGGTTTTCGGATGCGCTATTGCCTGTTGGGAATTTGCGCGAACCTGCTTCGGCAGCACATCAAGCCGATGTGGTTGTCGTTACCAAATGTCCCGCATCGTTATCGAACAAAACCAAAAAAACATATGCATCCAAGCTTGGGGTATTGCCTTCGCAACAGTTGTTTTTTACCACACTGGAATACGAGAAAAAAGTCCTTGGCGTGGCTGAATTAGATTTAGACGAATTTATTAAAACCCCATTTGTACTCCTTACGGGCATTGCCAATCCAAGCACATTATGTGCTTTTTTGGACGATAAAAACGCAACCTATACACATCAGTCGTTTCCAGACCACTATAACTTTACAACAATAGATATAGCTGCGTTGCGCAAGGTAAATCAGCCCATATTAACCACTGAAAAAGATGCCGCCCGCCTTGCGTCGCATAACCTACCAAACCTATATACCTTGGGTATGGGGGTACGGTTTTTGGAAGGTGAAAAGTTGTTCCTTGAAAGTATTGAAAAAGCACTGGCGAAGTAACTATTCAATATGCTTATGCGCCTTATAAGAAGATCGCACCAATGCGCCGCTTTCTACATGGCGAAAGCCCATTTCCTTGCCCAAAACTTCATATTTTTTAAATTGTTCTGGTGTAATAAATTCCGCCACAGGCAAGTGCTTTTTAGAAGGCTGTAAATATTGTCCAAGTGTGATGATATCCACATTGGCGTTACGTAAATCTTGCATAGATTCGATAACTTCTTCTTCTGTTTCACCCAAACCAAGCATCAAGCCGGATTTGGTCCGGTGAACGCCTTCTTGTTTGAGGTAGCGCAATACCTCCAAACTACGGTCGTATTTGGCTTGAATACGCACCTCACGGGTTAGCCTGCGAACGGTTTCCATATTGTGGGAAACCACCTCAGGCGCAACGGCTACAATACGGTCCAACAAATGTTCTTGTCCTTGAAAATCGGGGATAAGCGTTTCCAATGTAGTGGTGGGGTTCATACGTCGGATAGCTTGCACGGTTTCGGTCCAAATAATGGTGCCTTGATCGGGTAAATCATCACGGTCAACAGAAGTAATTACCGCATGTTTAATGCCCATAATTTTAATAGAGCGTCCTACTTTTTCGGGCTCTGCCCAATCCACTGTATCCGGACGTCCTGTTTGAACGCCACAAAAACCACATGATCGCGTACAGATATTCCCTAAAATCATAAAAGTTGCCGTGCCTTCGCCCCAACATTCGCCCATATTTGGACAACTTCCCGAAGTGCAAATGGTGTGTAATTGGTATTTGTCTACCAATCCGCGTAACTCTGTATATTTTTTGCCGGTTGGCAATTTTACGCGTAACCATTTGGGTTTGGGTGCTCGAGTGGGCGCGGTAGTGGTAACAGTATCAGACATACAGCAATTTTAGAAAGCAAATTTACAAAACAAAAACGGCATCAAAAAAGCACGATGAGGTAGGCGATGCTAAATCCGATGAGGAACAAAATCCCTAACAAACTAGCCACATGTAGCCATTTTTTTGGACGATGTATAACGGGCATATGTTTTCCGGTAACTAAGGCCAAATTTGCAGCGGCATAGAAAGGCGCAGTCAAAAATGATAGCACTGTGGCAATTTGTACAAGCAAGCCCATTTCAGCGGCAAAAAACAGAAAAATAAGACATGTGCCAAGAGTGAGTATGAGCAT
>CBFICG010000067.1:0-8139 GCA_965661025.1 Flavobacteriaceae bacterium
CACCTTAGGTCCTGTGTAACTTACCGTCACACAAATTAGTGGTGGGAAACAACACAATGCCGTGCCTGCTGCTGTGAAATTAGTCTTGGATGTTCGTGTAAATGATCTGTATACCAATGAGGAAATAAGCACATTGTTACAACAAGCACCTTGTGAGGTAAAAGCACGTTCGCTTAGGTTGGGTTCTTCATCTATTCCCATGGAGCATGCATTGGTCCAAGCGGGCATTGCTGCAGGAAGAAATACCTACGGCTCTCCTACGCTTTCCGACCAAGCGGTGTTGTCGTGTGACTCCTTAAAATTAGGTCCTGGCGATTCGCTGCGTTCCCATACTGCCGATGAATTTATTTATGTAAAAGAACTCGAGGAAGCCATACCGTTGTATATTTCCATTTTAAAACAAGCATTATGAAGCTTTGGCAAAAAAAGAAAACCACAGTAACTGAAGCGGTTGACAGGTTTACCGTTGGCGACGACAGGCATTGGGATGTGCGATTGGCACCCTACGATGTTTTGGCATCAAAAGCGCATGCACAAATGCTCGCCAAGGTTGGTTTACTCAAAACCAATGAAGCCGATGACCTATGCCGTGAGTTGGATATTATCATGGAAATGGTAACAAAAGAGGATTTTGTTATCGAAAATGATTTTGAAGACATTCATTCTAAAATTGAATTTTTACTGACAGAACGATTGGGCGATACAGGTAAAAAAATCCATACGGCACGTTCCAGAAACGATCAAGTCCTTACCGCCATGCAATTGTTGCTTAAAGATGAAATTTTGGAAATTAAGTCCTTAACACGTGAGCTTTTTACCACGTGGATGACGTTGGCGGAAAAACACAAAGATGATTTACTGCCGGGTTATACCCACCTTCAAGTGGCGATGCCATCGTCGTTTGGGTTATGGTTTTCTGCATATGCCGAGTCGCTCATTGATGATATTATTCTGCTCAATGCTGCGCATAAAATTTGCGACCAAAACCCCTTGGGAAGTGCTGCAGGTTACGGCAGTTCGTTTCCTATTGATAGACATCATACCACGGAGGCATTACAGTTTGACACGTTAAAGTTCAACGCGGTGGCTGCGCAAATGGGACGTGGAAAAACAGAACGTATTACGGCAAGTGCCCTTGGTTCATTAGCGGCTACATTAGGTCGTTTTTCTATGGATGTATGTTTGTATATGAGCCAGAATTTTGATTTTATTCATTTCCCTGAGCATTTAACCACGGGATCCAGCATTATGCCACACAAAAAGAATCCAGATATTTTTGAATTGATTCGTGGCAAATGTGCGCTTATTCAGGGATTGGCAAACGATTTTGCTTTACTAGGTCAAAACCTGCCGAGTGGTTACCACCGCGAAATGCAACTTTTTAAGGGTAAGATGTTGGAGGGAATTGACAGTATAAAAGACTGCCTAACGATATTAAACAGTACCATCAAAGAAATAGATGTTCGAAAAAACATCATGGAAGACAAGCTGTATTCCTATGCTTTTACGGTTGATGCACTTAACGAATTGGTGCAACAAGGCGTTCCGTTTAGAGATGCCTATAAGCAAGTGGGGCTAGACGTTGAAGCTGGTACGTTTACGCCACCCAAAAAAGTGCACCACACCCATGTGGGCAGTCTTGGGAATTTGGCATTAGATAAAATTCAGGAAAAGTTTAATCAGCACTATTAGGTAACTCCGCAATGGCAACGCAACGGCTTTATTTTATTGATGCCCTTAGAGCGTTTGCCATTTTGATGATGCTGCAAGGGCATTTTATCAGTGGGTTGCTTGACACGAGTACCGTTGATACCAGCCATCCCGTTTACCGTATTTGGTTGTATTTCCGCGGTATTACAGCCCCGGTATTTTTTACCATAACCGGTTGGGTGTTTCTCTTTTTGTTGGAACGAAACCCAATAAAAGGATGGAAAAACCCACGCCTAAAAAAAGGACTAAAACGTGCCGTTGAGCTTATTTTATGGGGATATGCCTTACGGCTAAGCCTCCCTTATTTTTTAACCACAGGGCGGATTACAAAAACTTTTTTACACCCCGATGTATTGCAAATTATTGGATGTGGATTGTTGTTTTCCATGCTGTTGTATTTGGTGTTTAGCAACTTAGGAAGGTTTCGTTCTGTACTGTTTTTTAGCATTGGGATTGGCATTTTTAGCACCAACCCGCTTTATGCACAGCTTAGCTTTGAGCAACTCCCGCTGTTTATTTCTGCGTATTTAACCAAAGCCAATGGTGCGGTTTTTTACCTGTTGCCTTGGTTGGGCTATGTAAGTTTTGGTGCGGGTATTGCGGTATTGATGCCCAAAAGACCTCAAAAATTACTCTATTGGGCCATGGGTTTTTTGACGGTGGGCTATATACTCTCCTTCTACTCCACCGCTATGATACATACGCTGTCCGTAACGTTTTCTAGTGCGCTGCTTCAACAGGTATCTTACAACAATTTTTTGTTTATGCACTTAGGCGATGTACTCATGCTTTTTGGGGTGTTTATGCTATTGGAACCCCTAGTAAAGCAAAGTCTATGGCAAAAAATTGGCACCAAAACCTTATCACTCTACATTGTGCATTACGTTATCCTCTACGGGAGTTTTACCAGTATCGGACTCTATAAGTTTTACCGCCAATCCCTGTCTTGGGAAATAGCTGTAGTGGGTGCGCTTGGTTTTGTGGTTGGGGTTACCGCAGTGGTATTGCTTTATTCGACAACAGTAAAGCCTTGGGTGAAGACTGTTGGGCATAAGATTGGGAGGCTATATCATCACAAATTGTGATAACGTTTACCGGTATGAGTAGTAGCGTCCCGCAGTGCGCTATTGCTTATAGGTTTTGTTGGCCACAGTTATTCATTTTCGGATTCAACCTTTTCGTTCTCTGATCTTTCTTTTAAAACGCCTTTTATATCATTCTGCTGTAGCCACGCTACACATGCAACGCACGGTCATCTGTGGCAGCAAGTGCCGCTTCTTTTACCGCCTCGGCATAGGTAGGGTGCGCATGGCTCATACGTGCCAAATCTTCGGCAGAGGCACGGAATTCCATAGCGGTTACCGCTTCTGTAATCAAGTCGGCGGCGCGCGCACCAATCATATGTACGCCCAAAATTTCATCCGTTTCGGCATGTGCCAATATTTTCACAAACCCGTCAGTATCCATACTAGCCCTAGAGCGTCCCAGTGCACGCATCGGAAACTGTCCCTTTTTAAAAGGAACTGCGCTTTGTTTTAATTCCTCCTCTGTTTTACCCACAGAAGCCACTTCGGGCCAAGTATAAATTACATTTGGGATCAGGTTATAATCGATATGCGGTTTTTGCCCAGCCAAATACTCAGCAACCAATACCCCTTCTTCCTCGGCTTTATGCGCCAACATCGCCCCACGTACCACATCGCCAATGGCATAAATGTTTGGCGCGCTGGTTTGCAGTTTTTCGTTTACCTCAACCTGTCCCCGGTCGTTTAGCGTAACCCCGGCTGCCTCGGCATTCAGTCCATTTGTAAAGGGTCTTCTGCCCACAGAAACCAAGCAATAATCGCCTTCAAAGGTTTGGGTGTCGCCTTTTTTATCGTTTGCCGTAACAGTAACCAAATCGCCATGGCGCTCCACCGCAGTTACTTGATGCGAAAGGTGAAATTTCACCCCTTGCTTTTTCATTACTTTCATCAACTCTTTAGAAAGCGCAGCGTCTAAAACAGGGCTAATGCGATCTGCGTATTCAATTACGCTTACTTCAGTACCTAATCGGCGGTACACTTGCCCCAACTCCAATCCAATAACGCCGCCACCAATCACCACAAGGTGTTTTGGGATTTCGCTAAGCTCCAAGGCCTCAGTAGAAGTAATAATTCGTTCTTTGTCCAACGCAATAAATGGCAAACTTCCGGGTGTAGATCCCGTGGCAATAATGGTGTGTTTTGCTTCAATAGTTTGTGTGTCTTTCCCTGTAATATTAATATGCGTAGCATCTTTAAAAGCGCCCAAACCACGCAATACAGTAATCTTGTTTTTATCCATCAAAAAATCAATTCCCTTAACGGTTGTAGAAACCACCTCTCGCTTACGGGCAATCATTTGTGCAAAATTGACTTTTAGGGCACCATCAACATCAATGCCGTGGGTTTTAAAATCTTTAACCGCCGTTTCGTAGTGATGCGAAGAATCCAACAACGACTTTGAAGGAATACAACCCACATTAAGGCAGGTTCCGCCAAGGGTAGGTTCTTTTTCAATCACAACGGTTTTCATACCCAATTGCGCACAACGAATGGCAGCAACATATCCTCCAGGACCAGAGCCAATAACGGCAACATCAAATTGATTCATTTTTTTGATTTAGCTTTACAAATGTACAATGAAGCGAGCAATCGTTGCATATGCTTTTTAGTATTCCACACAAAATTGTAATATTACATACTGATATGAAACAAAAACCTACCCTGCCGCTAGGCATTGCTGTACTTCCTGTGGTTGTTTTGGTACTATTACTAAGCATAAATGTTGGGGTATATGGCGATGAAGCGCTAAGCGGTTCCAATCAATTTATATTACTATTGGGAGGTGCTGTTGCTGCGCTCATTGGCTTTCGTCAAAAAATTTCATACAATGAAATGTTAGCTCAAATTGCCGAAAATCTAAAATCGGTTACGGGGGCTATCCTTATTTTGCTTTTTGTAGGAGCGTTGGCAGGTACTTGGTTAATCAGTGGTATTATTCCTGCCATGATTTACTATGGCTTGCAAATCTTGCATCCTACCTATTTTTTGGCAGCCTGTATTGTTATTTGTGCGCTGATATCTGTGGCAACAGGAAGTAGCTGGACAACTTCGGCTACAGTTGGCATTGCATTGATCGGTATTGGTAAAGCCATGGGACTTCCTGTGGGAATGATTGCAGGAGCGGTTATTTCTGGAGCGTATTTTGGCGATAAAATGTCGCCCCTTAGCGATACGACCAACCTTGCCCCTGCCATGGCTGGTGGGGAATTGTTTGCACACATCCGTTATATGAGCCTAACCACAATACCTACCATTTTGGTTACGCTGTTGGTGTTTCTTATTATTGGGCTTAGGCAAGACCCTATAAGTATTGTTCAAACGGATACATTACTCTTAGCAATTAAAGAACGATTTACCATTAATCCGCTACTGTTTATAGCCCCGATAACAGTGGTTGTCATGATTTCAAAAAAAACTCCGCCGTTGGTTGCACTTCTTGTTGGTACACTATTAGGTGTGTTGTTTGCCCTTATTTTTCAGCAACCGCTATTGGCATTATTAAGCCAACAAGAGGTTGTTTCGTGGGCAGACACCTATATGGTAATCATGGATGCCATTACCGTTTCTACTGTTATCGAAACCAGTAATCCATTACTAAACGACTTATTCCAGTCTGGGGGAATGGCAGGAATGTTGGGCACTATTTGGCTCATTATTTGCGCCATGGTTTTTGGTGGGATTATGGATGCCATTGGTGCACTCAAAACCATCAGTACAGCCTTGTTACATTGGGCAAAAAACACCTTTCAGCTTTTTGCTAGTACGGTGGCTTCGTGTTTGGCCATCAATATAACTGCATCAGACCAATACCTTTCAATAGTGGTGCCCGGAAAAATGTTTGATACAGCTTATAAAGACCGTGGATTAGCCCCAGAAAACCTCAGCCGAACACTAGAAGACTCAGGTACCGTGACATCAGTTTTAGTACCGTGGAATACCTGCGGTGCATATCAGTCTGGAGTGCTTGGGGTTTCTGTCGCCGAGTATTTTGTATTTGCTATTTTTAACTGGCTTAGCCCTTTTACCACACTGCTTTACGCTGCTATTGGGTATAAAATCAAGCAACTCAAAGTACAGTATTAGAATTCATTATTTCCTAATAGACAATTAAAATTAAACAATAGATTAACTGCTGTTTATTTTTGTATTTTTAATAAAATTAAATTGTAAAGTTATGAGCGAAAACAAATGCCCCTTCCACGGCGCTACTACCCAACCAAACCTTGGAACACAGAATAAAGATTGGTGGCCAAATCATCTAAATTTAGACATCCTTAGACAGCACGACACAAAAAGTAACCCCATCGAAGAAGTCAACTACCGTCAAAATGTTAAAAATCTTGACATAGCTGCAGTTAAAAAAGATATCGTTGATGTGATGCGCGATAGCAAAGACTGGTGGCCTGCTGATTACGGTCATTACGGACCTTTCTTTATTCGTATGACATGGCACGTTGCAGGAACGTATAGAACTGGAGACGGTCGTGGCGGTGCCGCTACAGGTGCGCAGCGATTTGCACCTCTAAATTCATGGCCCGATAATGGAAATTTAGATAAAGCAAGACGTTTGCTTTGGCCTGTTAAAGAGAAATACGGAAACAATTTAAGCTGGGCAGATTTGCTTGTTATTGCAGGAAATGTAGCCATTGAAGATATGGGGGGGCCAAATCATGGAACAGCCCTTGGGAGAGAAGACATTTGGCATCCAGAAAAAGATATTTATTGGGGTGCTGAAGACGAGTGGCTCGGAGATAATCGCTACGGCAAAACACGACAAGATTTAGAAAATCCATTAGCGGCTGTTCAAATGGGGCTCATTTACGTAAACCCAGAAGGGCCAAACGGAAATCCTGACCCTGCATTATCGGCTCAAGATATTCGTGAAACGTTTAAGCGCATGGCAATGAATGATGCAGAAACAGTGGCCTTAACCGCTGGGGGACACACCTTTGGAAAGGCACACGGAGCCGGTGATGCTGGACTTGTTGGTGCAGAGCCAGAGGGGGCGCCTATCGAAGAACAAGGCTTTGGATGGATGAGCTCATACAAATCTGGAAAGGGAGTTGATGCTATTACGAGTGGCATTGAAGGGCCTTGGACCACTAACCCAACTCAATGGGATATGGGGTATTTTGATTTGCTCTTCAAATATGAGTGGGAGCTTAAAAAGAGCCCAGCTGGTGCCCACCAATGGCATCCCATCAATTGTGCTGAAGAGGATATGGTTCCACAAGTTGATGGAAGCGATCAAAAAGTGTTACCTATGATGACCACTGCAGACATGTCGTTGAAAGTTGATCCTACCTACAGAAAAATATGCGAGCGATTTATTGAAAATCCTGATGAATTTGGCGAAACATTTGCACGTGCTTGGTTTAAACTTCTCCACAGAGATATGGGGCCAAAAAGCAATTATATTGCGGGAGACTTTAAAGACGTAGATTACATTTGGCAAGACCCTATTCCCGCAGGTAAAAAATTGTCTGCTGCTGAGGAGGAAAAGGTAAGAACGTTGCTTAAATCAAGTGGATTGTCTCATCAACAAATGGTGGAGACGGCGTGGGCTTCTGCATCAACTTTCAGAGGCTCTGATAACCGAGGTGGTGCCAATGGCGCTAGGATTAGATTGGAGCCACAAAAAAGTTGGTCAGTAAACAAACCGCAAGCATTATCAACGGTATTAGCCGTTTATGAAACAATTGCTTCAACCACTGGAGCCAGTATCGCTGATATCATTGTTATTGGTGGTGCCGTAGGCATAGAATTGGCTAGTGGAGTTACTGTTGCTACTTCTACTGGGAGAGGAGATGCTACTCAGGAAGATACCGATATTGATTCATTTAACTTACTTAAACCAAGAGCATGTGGTTTTAGAAATTACAGTGAAAAAGAATTTGCGGTTGCACCTGAAGAAATTATGCTTGACAAGGCGCAACTACTTGGATTAACACCCAAAGAGATGACTGTTTTGGTTGGCGGAATGAGAGCTATGGGCGTTTCATTTTCTGGAGATGGTGTTTGGACTGAGGGTAAATTAGACAACACTTGGTTTAAAACTTTATTATCCATGGATGTCAAATGGCAAACCACTGCCTATAATACGTATACTGCTAAGGATAGAACTTCAGGTGAGGATGTTAGAACAGCTTCGCGTACAGATTTAGTCTTCGGTTCAAATTCTGAGTTACGTGCCATTGTTGAGGTATATGCACAAAACGACAACAATGATAAATTCGTAAAAGACTTTATTGCTGCATGGAACAAAGTAATGGATGCAGACCGCTTTGATTTGAAATAATTTTAACAGCTTGAGTCAACTAACTTTTTAGTAGTTTTAATCTTA
>CBFICG010000068.1:0-7900 GCA_965661025.1 Flavobacteriaceae bacterium
AATTAGATTATGAGGAAGCACTTTATGTTGGGCGTGGTGCTAAAGAAGTTGTTTTTCATAACAGTGAGGGTTCATCGCCCTTGTTTTACTTTACGTCTACCCCTGCGCACACGACCTATCCCACTGAAAAAATAGCATCTGATAGAGCACAATATGTTGAGCTTGGAGACATTAAAAACGCAAACAAGAGAAGAATAAAAAAATTAATTGTTCAAGAAATAATTCCAACGTGCCAACTTCAAATGGGACTTACCATGTTGTATGAAGGAAATGTGTGGAATACAATGCCTGCACATGTACACTTAAGAAGAATGGAGGTTTATTTTTATTACAATTTACAAGGCGATAATGCGGTGAGTCATTTTATGGGCGAACCACAAGAAACAAGACATGTCTTTACGCACAATCATCAGGCAGTTATTTCTCCTCCCTGGTCTATACATAGCGGTTGCGGGACCTCTAACTATACATTTATTTGGGCAATGGCTGGAGAGAATCTTGATTACGGCGATATGGATGGAGTTAAGATCAAAGAATTACGATAGTTTGAGCTTTTTTTGTAAAGGTATTTAGGCTAGATTTTAGGCGTTAAATTAAATTTATTACTGCCAATGTCCACTTTTATCAATGATAATTTTTTATTGCACTCTGAGTTTGCCCAACACCTCTATCATACTTATGCCGCACCGCAGCCAATTATTGATTATCACTGCCATTTATCCCCGGAATTAATCGCTAAAGACTACCAATTCAAAAACATCACAGAAATTTGGATTGAGGGTGACCATTACAAGTGGCGTGCCATGCGCGCATTGGGGGTTGATGAAAAGTATATTACTGGAAATGCAACTCCAAAAGAAAAGTTTATGCAATGGGCTTCTTGTGTTCCAAAGCTTATTCGCAATCCACTTTACCACTGGACCCATTTAGAACTAAAACGCTACTTTGGTATAGATGAGTTATTGACTGCAGAAACCGCAGCCCCCATTTATGATAAAACAACAGAATTACTTCAAAAGCCAGCGTATAGTACGTTAGGGTTATTGCGAAAAATGGGAGTGGAAACCGTTTGTACTACCGAAGATCCTACAGACAATTTGGAATTCCATAAATTATTTAAAAATAATTCATCAATCACACTATCTACTGCTTTTAGACCAGATAAAGCCATAGAAATTCAACTTGAAGGGTTCAATGATTACATAAAAAAACTAGCTGAAGTAGTTGGATATTCCATTACAGATTTCACCGCATTGACCGCGGCATTAGAAGAGAGAATAAACTTTTTTGCTGCTCATGGGTGCGTGTTGTCTGATCATGGCTTAGAACAAATACGACATACAGCACCAGATGTACAAAAAGCAAATGCAGCGTTCCAAAAAAAACGAAACGGCGAAGCAATAACTAACGAGGAGCTAGACTGCTTTAAAAGCACCATACTTACGTTCCTTGCAAGAGAATACAACAGAAGGGGTTGGGTACAGCAATATCATCTAGGAGCCCTTAGAAATAACAATAAAAGAATGTTTCGAGAATTAGGTCCCGATACGGGTTGGGACTCTATTGGAGATTTCCAACAAGCTAAAGGGTTATCCAACTTCTTCGATGCGTTAGACCAGACAAATGAGTTAGCAAAAACCATTGTATACAACCTAAATCCCGCTGACAATGAGCTGTTTGCAACTATGATTGGCAACTTTAATGATGGGAGTATAAAAGGGAAAATGCAATTTGGATCAAGCTGGTGGTTTTTAGATCAGTTAGATGGCATGACAAAACAACTAAATGCAATCTCCAATATGGGTGTATTAAGTGTGTTCGTAGGAATGTTAACGGACTCACGTAGTTTTATGTCATTTCCTAGACACGAATATTTTAGAAGATTATTATGCGATATCTTAGGAGATGATATCAAAAAAGGTCTTTTGCCAAATGATATGGCGCATATTGGCTCAATTGTTTCTGATATATGCTATAACAATGCAAAATCATACTTTAATTTTTAATCTTGACCAACAGCAACTAGTGAGAGCTAAAGTACTTTTCTTGTTATTTTAACAGTCAATATGCATATGAAATATTTAATAGTAACAGTAATTGCATTTTTAACCCTTTCATGTCAGCATAAATCTGAAAATAGAGTCATTCGCTTGGGTCATGGTCTTGATACTAATCACTCTGTTCATAAAGCAATGGTTAAGATGGGCAATGAGTTATTCCGATTGTCGGATGGTAAAATGGAGGTTAAGATTTATCCCAATCAACAGTTAGGCTCTGAGCGTGAATGTTTAGAACTACTTCAAATAGGAAGTTTAGATATTACTAAAGTATCTACAGGAACGTTAGAAAACTTTTCCCCAAATATGAAAGTGTTAGGGCTTCCATATTTATTCCGTGACAGGGCGCATTCCTTTGCTGTTTTGGATGGTCCAATTGGTAAAAAGTTGTTAGACGAAACTATAGATTTTCGCATCAAAGGACTTGCGTATTACGATGCTGGTAGCAGAAGCTTTTACACCAAGTCAACCCCAGTCTACACTCCCCAAGACTTGGATGGGCTAAAAATCAGGGTCATGGAAAGTGTAACTGCAATGAAAATGGTTGAAAGCATGGGAGGATCCCCAACACCCATTTCTTGGGGAGAACTATATACCTCGCTCCAACAAGAGGTAGTAGATGGGGCTGAAAATAACCCACCAAGTTTCTATCTCTCAAAACAATTTGAGGTTTGTAAATATTATACGCTAGACGAACACACTACTTTGCCGGATGTTTTGGTAAGTGGCGCATATTTTTGGAATTCACTTACCAACCAACAGCAGCAATGGCGTGAAGAAGCGGTGAAAATTTCAGTTGAATACCAACGCAAATTGTGGGCTGAGTCTGAGGCACACTCCTTTAATGAATTACAAAAGGCGGGAGTTGAAATAATCTATCCCGACAAAACTAAATTTGAAGCAATGGTTCAACCTGTTTATGATTTGTATAACGCAAATAATGAAATTGGGAACTTAATTAAGCAAATTAAAAACCAAGCATTATGATGAAAATTGAACAGAAATTACATCGTATTTTAGAAAAAACGCTGGTTTTTATTCTAGCTGTCATGGTAATCAATGTAACATGGCAGGTTTTCTCTCGCTATATTTTATCCGATCCTAGCTCTTTCACTGATGAGCTTGCACGCTATCTTATGATATGGTTGGGTGTCATTGGAACGGCATATGTTTCGGGAAAACGAATGCATGTGGCCATAGACATACTCCCAAGTCTGCTCAAACCAAAGCAGCAACAAACCTTGAAACACATCATTTATCTCATCATTATGCTATTTGCAACTTTGATTTTTATTGTTGGTGGTTCTAGATTGGTCTATTTGAGCTTTGTCTTGGGGCAAAAGTCAGCAGCACTGCAAATACCTCTTTACATCGTTTACTTAGCTATACCACTGAGCGGATTATGCATTGTTTTTTTTAAGTGTTGTGATGTAATAAAACGCAAAACATGATGGAAATTATCGCTATATCAGTACTTGTACTAACGTTTTTAATTCTACTTACGATTGGTACACCAGTTGCATGGAGTATCATTATTTCTTCTGTTTTTACTCTTTTGGTTAGTATTCCAATTTTACCAGGGTTAACTACGATATCTCAACGAATGGCAACAGGTTTGGATAGTTTTTCCCTTCTTGCAATTCCATTTTTTATTTTGTCGGGGGAACTTATGAATAGAGGGGGTGTTGCCCATCGATTAGTTGCATTTGCTAAATCATTGGTAGGATTTTTGCCAGGCGGATTAGCTTTAATTAATATTATTTCCGCGATGTTGATGGGGTCAGTTGCAGGTTCGGCAATGGCTTCTGCTTCTGCTATGGGAAGTATATTAGGTCCTGAAATGGAAAAAGAAGGGTATTCAAAAGGGTTCGGAGTTGCCGTTAACATTACTTCTGCAACCACGGGCTTGGTAATTCCTCCAAGTAATATTCTAATTGTTTATTCCTTAGCAAGTGGAGGTGCTTCTATTGCTGCCTTGTTTTTAGCGGGTTATATTCCTGGAATTCTCACAGGGTTATTTTTGATGATTGTTGCGGTGATATGGGCAAGAAAAAAGAAATTTAAAACGGGGAAGCCAGCTCCTTTTTCCCATGTTTTAAAAACGTTTGTTCAGGCATTTCCAAGTCTAATGCTCTTATTTGTAGTTATTGGCGGTATCGTTTCTGGAATTTTCACTGCTACTGAGGCTTCGGCAATCGCTGTAATTTACACTCTTGTTTTAGGATTCATTTACAAGGATATTTCTCTAAAAAATATTGCAGATATTTTGTTAAAGTCAGCTACCACAACCTCTATAGTAATGTTTCTAATCGGCGCTTCAATGAGTATGTCTTGGGTGCTTTCTTATGAAAATATTCCAGAACTAATAAGCAACGGAATCCTAACGTTAAGTGACAATAAGATTGTTATACTACTATTGATAAACTTTACATTACTTTTTGTTGGCATTTTTATGGACATGACTCCTGCGGTACTTATTTTCACACCAATTTTTTTACCTATAGTTACCCAATTAGGTATAGATCCTATTCACTTCGGGATTATTATGATTTTAAATTTGTGCATCGGTCTATGTACCCCTCCTGTGGGGAGTGTTTTATTTGTTGGTGTAGGGGTTGCAAATACTACCATTCAAAAGGTATTAAAGCCCTTAATCCCCTTGTTTTTGGCCATGGTTTTGGCATTGATGTTGGTAACCTATTTCCCTTTACTTTCGCTTTGGCTTCCAAGACTCTTTAATCTTTAAACAAGAAATACAGCTATAACCTTATGATGATTTACAGAAATATATTCTTACTAATTTGTTGTGTTAGTTATTTAAACATTAAAGCACAACTGCCAAAAGTGATTGACACAACCCAAAATTGGCAACTGACTTGGAGTGATGAGTTTGACTATCCCAACAAAGAGTTAGATAAAAATTGGGAATCAAAAAATGGTCCGAGTCCTCATATTTTGAGTAGCAGATGGCGCGAAAATGCAGTTGTAAAAGATAATCAATTGTTTTTGATCAATAAAAAAGAAACACGTGCAGGACAACATTGGACTTCAGGAAGTATTTGGACACATAAGCGTTTCAAATACGGCTATTTTGAATGTCGGTATATGTATGCTGCGGCCGCTGCAACCAACAACTCATTTTGGCTAATGAGTAAAGATGGAAATCCCACAGAAGGCAAAAAATTTGAGATCGATATTAATGAAGGGCATTTTCCTAATGAAGTAAATACAAATATCCACCAATGGTCAGACTTCACCATAAATGAAAAGGGTAAAAAAACACATTATTCCTATCATAAGAGTTTTCCTTTTGGCACCAAACCAGGGTATTCAATTCAGCTTGAAATTCCAGTATCTACTTCCAAAATAAGGTTAATTTCAAACAGTAAATCGCGTTTAAACATCGGAGAGTTTCGCGTTTATGGGGTCAATCAAGGAAAGTATCCTGATGTAATGTCAACCTCTGCTGACTCCGATATGTTATCGTTGAAAAACCTTGCCGCACAAAAAGATGTTAACATCACAACGAGTGGGAGCTTTAAAAATAAGAATACAAAACTCAATTTGGTAGATGGTAAGATGAATAGCTTATATACTACACAAGACACAGGAGAAAAATGGATTGAGTTTGAGTGGAGCCAAAACATTATGGTTGGATGTGTTCAATTTTTAAATGGATGGAGAGATAAAAAAGGGAATTGGCATAATTTGATTACAGATTACAAGCTGCAATATTTTAAAAACGGAAACTGGGTTGACATTTCTGTTTTGGACGTTACCAAGGATTACAATTTTGGTCAAGAATTCCACACCTATGGATTGTTGTGGAACGAAAAGGAACTTGTATTCTATTTTGACGGCAAAGAAATACGCAGGGAGAAAAATGAGTTTTGTTACAGTCCCTCTCCAATATGGCTGAGCCTAGCGATTATAAATTGGTCAGGCCAGGTATCCGATGCTATCGATGGCACCAGCATGAAAGTGGATTATGTCAGGTATTATCAGAAATTTGACAATGACTAATACAAGTGAAGTATAACGTTTTAATCTTATGCCATGAGGTTTTACGGCTTTACTGCGTTTAGAATAAATGTTTTTTAATGATGTATTCTTTTAAAACAGCAAACAGTAAATTATGAATTATAAAATAATACTCATTGTTTCAGCTTTTGGCTTGAGCGTAGCAAACCCTATATATGCTCAAAAGAAAAAAATAGCATTGTTTGATGAAAACTTAAGCAATTTTGAGACTTGGATTGGGGTTCCCCATCAAAGCGTAAAAGATTTGCCTAAGGGCACCTATCAATCTAAAAATGTGCACAACGGAGTGCCGTTAGGCTTAAATAACGATGTAAAAAACGTGTTTACTACGCAAATAGAAAACGGAGAATTAGTGCTAAAAGTTTCAGGAGAAATTTATGCGGGTTTAACTACAAAGGATACATTTGAAAACTATCATCTAAGTGTCATGTTCAGGTGGGGTGATAAAAAATGGGAGCCAAGACTAAATGCGAAAAGGGATAGTGGGATTTTATACCATTGCTACGGAAAGCATGGGCGTTTTTGGAAAACATGGAAAACATCTTTAGAATATCAAGTGCAAGAGAACGATTTAGGAGACTTTATTCCATTGGGGGGGAATTCTGAATCTCCAAAAGTTGAAGGTCCAAAAACCGAAATTAGAGGACGGAAGGTCGATGGTAGAAATATGTATGATCCATCAGCTGAAACCTACTTAGAAAAAATTGGATACACTAACGCCTATAAAGAAGTAGATGCTCCTCACGGACAATGGAACCTTTTGGAAATTTATGTAGTAGAAAATGACGCTATTCATGTTGTTAATGGCGTGGTAGTTATGGTAGTAGAAAATGCTATAAATCCAGAATCGGGGAAAAAATTAACGCGTGGTCAAATTCAAATTCAATCTGAAGCAGCAGAGTGTTACTATAAAGATCTTACAATTAAATCCATTAAAAAGTTCCCAAATCGTTTCAGAAAAACGGTACGCTTTAAATGACATATTGAGAAAACATTTTTAACCGCATTCTTGAAATAGAGACAGTTTAAATGATTTAAATTTATATGGAATTCTTATTGACGTATTTTTAACATCTATATATCAATTAGACAGAAACTGAAGTTTTAATTTTATTGCTAACTTCTTGAGCATAATTGAATTTTTTTAGAACTGTTACTACAATTTCAGTTGCATCTTGTGCGTAATCAATGTTAACTCGTTGTTTATTTCTCACCCATGATTTTATCTGTGTTACAACACTTTTGTCAAAATCAGTTAATACGGGTACACCTATATCTTTAAGGGCTTCTGCGTTACACTGTTGTTCGTATTGGTTTTTCATAGGGACAACTAAAAGTTTTTTGTTGAGATACAATGCCTCAGCTGGTGTCTCAAAACCAGCACCACAAATAATTCCTCTCGCATTTAATAATTTGGTATTAAAATTGGATGAATTTATTGGGCAAACAATTGTATTACCTGACTGATAAGTCTTTTTTGTGTGTTTTGAAAATACAATCCAGTTTGTAAAGACAACTTTTGTTAGTACGGAGGTTATTATTTTATCACCAAAGGCAGGCAAATAAACAACATAAAAATTCTTTTCTCGCTGTTTTTGGTGTAGCAATTCATTTTTGATAATGGGATTAAAAATATTTTTTTCATATTGCTTAAAATGAAAGCCGTATCCCTCTTTTGCAGGAGCATAATATTTTAAAATAAATTTCGAAAAACATGCTTTTTTTGCAGGTTTAGGTACATTTTTACTGGCAAGACTGTATTGATGGCTTAGTGCAACCACATTCTTTTTTTTAAGAAGACC
>CBFICG010000069.1:0-7893 GCA_965661025.1 Flavobacteriaceae bacterium
GCTATCAGAATATAAAAACCAAAGGGTCTTCTAGAGTCTTACGTTGTTTTAGAAACTACTCCTCGTTTTCTTTTTTCTTGCGACTTGCTTTCATCGCCTCCCCAATTTGATTACTTGCCGAAAATGAGGCGACCATATTATTTAGCATATCCGAACCTGCTTGCGGCGAATTAGGCAATAATATTAGGTTCGAATTTGTTTCTTCGCCTATGGATTGTAGTGTGTCGTAGTGTTGGGTAACTACAATAAGTGCTGATGCCTCTTGAGAGTTGATGCCAACTTTATTTAACACTTCAACGGACTCTTCCAAACCACGAGCGATCTCGCGCCGCTGGTCTGCTATTCCCTGTCCTTGAAGGCGCTTCGATTCCGCTTCAGCCTTTGCCTTCTCTACAATTAGAATTCGCGCAGCGTCTCCTTCATACTGCGCAGCAATCTTCTCGCGCTCTGCAGCATTAATGCGGTTCATCGCTTCTTTTACTTGCAAGTCCGGATCAATGTCTGTGACAAGTGTTTTGATGATGTCATACCCGTAGTTAATCATCGCATCATTTAGTTCGGATTTTACAGCAATAGCAATATCGTCTTTTCGTTCAAACACATCATCTAGACGCATTTTTGGCACCTCGGCACGTACCACATCAAACACATAGGAAGTAATCTGGTCGTGCGGATAGTCGAGTTTATAAAAGGCTTCATAAACTTTGTCTTTGATAACCATATATTGAACAGAAACCTTAAGTTTTACAAAGACATCGTCTTTGGTTTTGGTTTCTACAATGACGTCTAGTTGTTGAATCTTTAGGCTTAAGCGCCCAGCGATTCGGTCAACAACAGGAATGCGTAGTTGTAGCCCTGACTGACGAATGCTTTGAAAACGACCAAATCGCTCTACAATCGCAGCGGACTGCTGTTTAACGATAAAAATTGCAGATGCCACCAAAACAAAAGCGACAAAACCAAGCAGCAAGATAAAGACAAATCCCATATTCAATACATTTAGAGTGATGTCTAAATATAGTAATTTACACAACAATACACCGTATGGCTGTATGAATTCGTTCCACACAATTCGAAACGCCGAGTGTTACACAAATCTCAAAGACATCAGGCCCTCGTAATGACCCTACTAGCGCAATGCGTAACGGCGCCATAATTTTCCCTAGGCCGATGTTGTTGTCGTTGGCCCACCCCTTAATTAAGTCACGTAGTTGGTCAGCCGATATTTTTTCTGTGCTTCCAATTAGTGCGGCAACAGCACTTAAAACTTCTTTTGTTTCAGCTTTCCATTGTTTGCGCACAGCCTTTTCATCATACTCCTTTGGAGCAACGAAAAAGAATTCAGACTCTTCCCAAATATCAATTAACAGTGTTAATCTATTTTGAATCAACCCCACGACGCGCATTAGATCAACCTCTTTTTTATCTACATTTTTGCTTACCAGTTCCTGTTCTAGAAAAGAAATTAAGGTTGAGGAGTCGGTTTTTTGTAGATATTGCTGATTAAACCATTTACAACGCTCTGGGTCAAACCGCCCCCCAGATTTTGTAATAGCCTTCAAGGAAAAGTCACGTATTAGCTCATCTATTGAAAACAGTTCTTTTTCACCACCCGGGCTCCAACCCAATAGCGCAAGATAATTCACTAAACTCTCGGGCAAATATCCCGCCTCTTTAAACCCAAGCGTTTGGTCGTCCCACTGTAGTGGAAATACCGGAAAGCCAAACGCATCTCCGTCGCGCTTTGACAACTTTCCCTTACCTGAAGGTTTAAGAATAAGCGGGACATGAGCAAAAGTCGGAACGTTCCACCCAAATGCGTTGTACAACAAAACATGTAGGGCCATTGAAGGAAGCCACTCCTCACCACGAATGACGTGGCTTATATTCATCAAATGATCGTCTATTACATTTGCCAAGTGATAGGTGGGCATGCCGTCTTGTTTTACCAAGATTTTGTCGTCTAATAATGATGTGTCCACCACTACCTTTCCACGCACTTCGTCCAGAAGGGTCAAAAGTTTGCTTTCCCCTTCCGAAAATGTTTTAAAACGAACTACATGGGGCGTCCCTTTTTCTATTAATTTTTTTGTTTCTTCTTCTGACAATGAAAGACTGTTTTGAAGCCCGTATCTGTTTTTCCAATTGTAAATAAAAGTTTCCCCTTTCGCGCCTGCGTCACGGCGCATAGCTTGCAATTCTTCAGAGGAATCAAAAGCAATGTAAGCTTTTTTTGAGCGGAGTAAAACCTCTATATGATTGTTATACAGCGGTTTACGTTCGCTTTGCCGGTATGGCCCTACATTGCCATTGGTCTTTGGGCTTTCGTCTGGTGTTATGCCCAGCCATTGCAACGCACTATAGATGTATTCTTCAGCACCTTCAACGTACCGATTTTGATCTGTGTCTTCTATTCGTAACACAAAAGTCCCTTTGTGTTTTTTTGCAAACAAGTAGTTATATAACGCCGTTCGAACACCGCCAATATGAAGCGGGCCTGTCGGACTTGGCGCAAATCGAACTCTTACAGACATTGTTTCTTTTATTACAAAGATACGGACCCTAATGGCTTCTAGTACAGTGTTAAATGAATATATTTGCGGCATGCAAGTTGCAATCGCATATTTATATGAAACAGATTTTGCACTAACAGATGAGCAAATCTACACAGACTGGCTCTCTGCTTGTGCTCGGGGGTATGGCGCCAAATCCTTACACCTTGATATTGCATTTATGAACGATGACGCTCTTTTCGCATTAAACATCAAGTACCTAAAGCACGACACGCTCACAGACATCATTACGTTTGACGATTCTGTAGGAAACGACATACGCGCCAATATTGCTATATCTATTGACCGCGTTTTGGCTAATGCCAAAGCATTTTCGCAAGCTTTTGAGACGGAACTATTGCGTGTTATGTCTCACGGCTTATTGCACTGCATGCAATTTGATGATAAGACCGAAGCGGATAAAAAAAAGATGCGCGCCGCGGAAGAAGCATGTATAAAACTGTTCCACGTGGAACACAAAATGATTAACCATGTTTCATGATCGTTACGACGTTATTGTAGTTGGCGGAGGACACGCCGGCTCAGAGGCCGCCGCCGCTGCCGCAAACATGGGGAGTAAAACCCTTCTCGTTACCATGAATTTGCAAAACATAGGGCAAATGTCGTGTAACCCCGCCATGGGAGGAATCGCTAAAGGACAAATTATAAGAGAGATAGACGCGCTTGGCGGCTACAGTGGAATCGTTTCTGACAATACAGCAATTCAATTTAAAATGTTGAATCGCTCCAAAGGTCCTGCCATGTGGAGTCCAAGGGTACAATCTGACCGAATGCTTTTTGCCGGGGCCTGGCGCACGATGCTTGAGCAAACACCCAATCTTGATTTTTATCAAGATATGGTTGCAGACCTTTTATTTGAAGGCGATAGAATTGCGGGGGTTATTACAACCCTTGGCGTTGAAATCAAAGCAGCGTCCGTTGTGCTTACCAGCGGAACTTTTCTAAACGGCCTTATTCATATTGGTGAAAAGCAATTTGGTGGCGGACGGGCTGGAGAAAGCGCCTCTTTTGGTATAACTGAACGATTGGTTTCTTGTGGGTTTGAATCTGGACGCATGAAAACAGGGACGCCACCCCGTGTAGACGGTCGCTCTCTAGATTACAGTAAAATGATTGAGCAACCGGGTGACGAAAACCCGTCTACGTTTTCATATGCAAGAAGTACATCGCCCCTTTCCAAACAACGTTCCTGTCACATGACATACACAAGTCAAAAGGTTCATGATTTATTACGTGAAGGTTTTGACAGATCACCGATGTTTAATGGGCGAATCAAAAGCATAGGCCCTAGGTATTGCCCATCTGTTGAGGATAAAATAAACCGTTTTGCTGAGAAAGAACGACACCAAATTTTTGTAGAACCCGAGGGGTGGGATACTGTGGAGGTGTATGTAAATGGGTTCTCAACTTCGCTTCCTGAAGAAGTCCAATTTAAAGCCTTGCGGGCTGTTGCAGGATTTGAAAACGTTAAGTTTTTCCGGCCAGGCTATGCAATAGAGTACGATTATTTCCCCCCTACACAATTAAAACATACATTAGAAACAAAAACCATAAACGGGTTGTTCTTTGCGGGCCAAATAAACGGCACTACCGGCTACGAGGAAGCCGCGTCACAAGGCATTATAGCGGGAATAAACGCCCATCAATTCACGGCCAACAAATCACCTTTTGTGCTTTCTAGAGACGAGGCATATATTGGGGTTTTAATTGATGATCTTATTACTAAGGGCACTGAAGAGCCCTACCGGATGTTTACATCGCGGGCAGAATACCGCACCCTGCTTCGTCAAGACAATGCGGATGTTCGTCTTACACCAAAATCACATGCTGTTGGTCTGGCGACAGACGAAAGACTGCAACAAATGGAACGCCAATCCAGCAAAGCACAATCACTAATTTCGTTTTTCAACAAGACAAGCATTCGGCCAGATGAGGTTAATCCGATGTTGTTACAGAAAGATTCGGCACCCGTAAAGCAGTCTCTGAAAATGAGTAAAGTGCTGGCACGACCCAACATAACAATGGGGGACTTTTTAACCCACAAAAGGGTTGCGGATTTTGTAGCACAGCACGACATGGATACCTCAGTGTTAGAACAAGCAGAAATACAGGTCAAATACGCTGGGTATATTGCCAAAGAAAAAGCGCAAGCAGACAAACTTACACAGCTCGAAAACGTGCCTATTCCAAAAGAATTTGATTTCAAAAAAGTAAAGTCCCTTTCAACAGAGGCCCGTCAGAAATTATCAAAAATTAAGCCTGTTACCATTGCACAAGCCTCTAGAATTAGCGGTGTTTCACCAAGCGATTTATCGGTGTTGCTTGTGTACATGGGGCGCTAATTGTTCCACGTGAAACCACTACGCATTAAAGACTTTTTGGTTAGCAAAGAAACCTTCTTATTGAAGTATGACGCTACGATTAAAGCATGGCAAACAACACCAGAAATGCCGCCACAAACATTAAAAAAATATTATCCAAAAGAAGACTATTTATCACACACCGATGACGCAGTAAGTTTTAAAGCTAAAGTCTATTTATGGATAAAAAAGCACAACATTCAAACCAAACTCCATTGGATTAATACATCAAGGAGTCAAGGAAAACTAGTAGATTTTGGTGCAGGAAACGGGGCTTTTGCGCAAGCAGCGCAAGCAAAAGGATGGGACACATTTGCCGTTGAGTTTTCAGAAAGAGCAAAAATACTGCTTGCCCAAAAAGGCATAAGACACATTCAAGAACCGCTCCAAAAAAACACTTATGATGCCATAACGTTATGGCATGTTTTTGAGCATTTGCCAAATCCGATACAGCAAATGAAACAGTTTTACGAAGCGTTAGTACCAGGGGGAATTTTAGTATTGGCGTTACCAAATCACAACTCTTGGGACAGAAAACACTACGGTCCCTATTGGGCAGCCTATGACGTCCCGCGCCATTTGTGGCATTACAACAACTCATCCATTTATAATCTTGCGAATGAAGCCGGGTTTACAACAATAAGAACGCACAATATGCTTTGGGATGCGTTTTATATTGCCTTGCTTTCCGAGCAATATAAAAAAACACGAGCAGCCTGGTTTTTTGCTTTCTTTAAGGGATTATATTCCAACATCATCGGCTGGAGGTCAAAAAACACTTCTTCTTTAACATTTATCCTCCAAAAACCCAAATAAGCCACTCAGGTAGCGCATTAGCACCCAGCACGCCCAAGAACTTGGATTGACAGCATTTCGTTCTTGAAAAGCCCCGTAAGAGGCAACAAGCAATAAGCCCTAGCTATTGCGCAAAACAAAAAAGATAAGAAAAACCTATATTTGTTTTTGATGCAGTAAGCGCGTCAGCTGAAAAGACAAATCTGTGAAAATCATTTGCGCATTGCCGTTTCGCGCTAAATGATAAGCACTTTTTTCTAAGGCCTCAATAATAAGAATAATGTTTGCTCCATGGATAAAGGGCGCAAATTTGGAAAGGTTAAAGTCTGTAGTTACACCAAAAGCAGCAACACTACTCAATTCATAATTTGTCATAAACGCAGCACGAAAAAATGCAATGGCAAAGGATAAGAACTGTTTTTGTGTTTCTACACCTTTTGAAGCAATTTCTTGACTCCAAGCAGAAAGCTCAAGCACTACTGCTTTGTTTCCCTTGGCGCGAAAGGCGGTGCGCACCCAATCCACAAACCACCTTTCATAGACCTCTTGACTTCCCTGTTCTTCTAAAAGCGAAAGTGCCTTTCCAACAGATCCGTTACTTTGAGCAGCTATCGTATTAGCCACTTCTTCCCGAGCTCCTTTAGCTGATAAAAACGCAGCAATTTCCTCTTTTGCTACACGACCAAAATATGTTCGCTGACAGCGCGATCGTATGGTTGAAATAAGTTGGTTTTCGTCTGGGCACACCAAAATAAACAAGGTTTTTGAAGGTGGCTCTTCAATGCTCTTTAGCAGCTTGTTCGACGCAGCAACCGTGAGTTTTTCTGCGTGCCAAATTATGACACATTTCCACCCGCCTTCAAACGATTTTAAACTCACTTTTTGGATAACCGAAAGCGCATCGTTAACAGTAATAGCCGCTTGTTTGTTTTCTATTCCCAAAAACAGCGACCAATCATACAAGGTTGCGTATGGGTACTCCTTTAAAAATTCGCGCCACGGTACGCTAAATTCATTGGAGCTAGGTTTTGACTTCACCTCTGCGGTTGTTGCCGTTGGAAACACAAAGTGAATGTCCGGGTGTACAAAGTTGTTGGATTTAAGCCGTGCGGCGGAATCCTGATTTTCTCCGCCACAAACCACAGCATTAGCATACGCTATTGCTAAAGCAAGAACGCCTTGTTCATCCGACCCTTCAAACAATTGGGCATGCGGAACTCTTTGCAAAGCAAGGCCATCAAGCAATACTTTCTTTTGTTTTTGATGCCCAACAATGTCCTGAAAACGCATGCCTAAAGATACAAACCGAATTTAACTAAAACGCAACACCAAAAACGCAAACGAAATTGTACTTTTGCGAAAATAAAAAACAACATGAACACCCTAGATAACCTCTCCTTTAATCAAGAGCGCGCGCTTATTCGTGTGGACTTCAATGTCCCTTTAGACGATTCGGGTATTGTGACAGATGCAACAAGAATCGCTGCTGCACTTCCAACAATTAAACATATTTTGGCCGCTGGCGGCAGTTGTGTGTTGATGTCGCATTTGGGCCGACCTAAAGGAAACGACCCAAAACTCAGCTTACGTCAAATTGTCTCTACACTTGAAAAGTATTTGGGGCAATCGGTTCATTTTTGTGATGAAGCGGTTGGTGAAAAGGCCGAGGCTCAAGCCTCTGCTTTAAAAAAAGGAGAAGTGTTATTATTAGAAAATTTGCGTTTCTATAACGAAGAGACCCAAGGAGACGAGGCCTTTGCCAAAGCATTGGCAAAATTAGGAACGGTTTATGTAAATGACGCTTTTGGAACGGCACACCGCGCCCACGCTTCTACTACAGTTATGGCGCAGTTTTTTAAAGAGAAAAAATGCTTTGGCCACTTGTTAGCGGCAGAAATACAAGCCATTGAAAAAGTAATGTCATCGGGTGAGAAACCTGTTTTGGCGGTTTTGGGCGGTGCAAAAGTATCATCAAAAATCACCATCATAGAAAATATTTTACCCAAAGTAGATCATTTGATTATTGGCGGCGGCATGGCGTTTACGTTTATAAAAGCTCAAGGCGGTGCCATTGGAAAATCAATTTGTGAAGACGACAAAATGCCTTTGGCATTATCAATTCTAAAGCAAGCAGAGAAGTTAGGCGTGAAAATCCATTTACCTGT
>CBFICG010000070.1:0-7748 GCA_965661025.1 Flavobacteriaceae bacterium
CTATGTTGGAAATGTATTGTTCGCGCTTAAATCCATTACACAATACAAAGGTTTGATCGGTTATTTTCCCAGATACTTTTAAGCTTTCGACGATGTCTATATCTATGGCCGAAGAGGTTTCAATATGTATATTGTTATTTAATACCTCATCAAGTATAAATTTGAAATGTGCGCTTTTTGTGCAATAACAATAATGATAGGTTCCTTTATAATTATGCTTTTCCATAGCATCTGAAAACCAACTTTTTACCTTAGTTATGTTATTAGAGATTTGAGGTAAATAGGTGAATTTTAGAGGAGTACCATAGATTTCTACCAACTTCATTAAATCAATATT
This sequence comes from Flavobacteriaceae bacterium, assembly GCA_965661025.1. GTDB lineage: Bacteria > Bacteroidota > Bacteroidia > Flavobacteriales > Flavobacteriaceae > UBA7446. The sequence continues at coordinate 338 of CBFICG010000070.1, forward strand.
GTGAAAGCTTAGTTGGCTTCCAGAAATCTCAAACTCTTCTTGAGGGAAGTCAAATGTTTGTTCGATTAAATCAATGTATCTTGTTTTCATTTTTCATATTTCTTAAATAAACTGTCATATAAATAGCTTTGTTAGAATATGAAAAAACTAAACCCTACGATAATAATCGGGTTTTTGGGAATTAAAGGCATCTAAAGGAAAAAGCCTTTGAGTAATAACAGAAGTTAGCTTTAAATTTCGGGAGCCTAAACGATAGACCAACGTTGAGTATGACTTCTTAATCCTCAACACACCGAACGTATAAACACGTTTCAAGTTGGTTCAGCTAATAATCAACTAAATTAGTTTTTTTTGGATTACCTTTTTTAATTCGATAAAAAAGTTTGAACTACCATAAGTTTGGGACAAAGATTTATTCCTAAGAATAGTTTTTTATTTCTGGGAATATTTTTTTGAGCATATCCAATAATTCCATTCAAAAAGTCCGAACTACTGTATGCTTGGGTCACAATATTATTCCTAAAAACACCTGTTTGTATTTTGGATTACAAAGGGTATTCGTAGGACGTAACATTTAGCATTTTACGTTTATAAAATTTTATAAGATTATTTATTTGACTGTAATCTTCATTTTTAAATGTTATGTCTGTTAATCTTGGCAAGTGTTCAGCAAAAAAGATTTCGTTGTTTGCCATTTCAAAGAGATTGCTGGCGAATGAATGTGGATATGGAAATTTTGGATCTATTTCCAGGATTACATCTGCTACCTTCTGGATTAAGGCATTATAGCTTTTATAAAAACCTTGTTTGTTTTCTTCGTCAATATTTTTTGTGTGGTACGACTTTGAAGATTCAGAAATCATCACCCGATGCAATATTTTTTCATTTATAAATTCTACGGACGGATTTTCCTTTGTTGCGTCTACAAAATTATCAATAATGAGATCTAATTTTAAATTGGGGTCCGTAATGTTTTTGGTATTGTAATCAATTAAATAGCTAACCCAGTTCCAATACCAAACCACTAAATAAAGCAAAATATAATGCTTATTTTCAAAATACCTGTAAATAGAAGCTTCATTTGAGCCGATTTTTTCTGCCAATTTCTTGAAGGTAAAAGACTCAAAACCAATCTCGTCCATTAAAACTACGCTGTTAGTCAGTATGCTTCTGCCTAGGTCACTTTGCAAGGGATCCCTGATAGAAAGCCCTTGGGGAATTGAAAAGTTGGTAATTATAAACATTCTTGCAAATTTAAAAAAAATGACCAATTACGATTTACAAACACTTATTTATAATTAAGCTGAGAATTTAAATAATTAATTATCACTTTTAAAGTTGCAAGTATTACTTTCATTTATTATTTTCGCTAAAATTTAAATAAAAAATGAAAAATTATTTTACCCATTTAAAAAATGATTTACCGGCAAGTATTGTGGTTTTCTTTGTTGCAATACCGCTTTGTTTGGGTATTGCGCTAGCAAGTGGCGCTCCTCTTTTTTCAGGATTAATTGCAGGAATTATTGGTGGTATTGTTGTAGGTTCTATTAGTGGTTCTCAAGTTGGTGTAAGTGGTCCAGCAGCCGGGCTTGCAGCCATTGTATTAACTGCCATAACGACTTTGGGTGGTTTTGAAAATTTTCTCTTGGCTGTTGTCCTCGGAGGTGTCATTCAAGTATTATTAGGTATTTTAAAGGCAGGAATTATTGGATATTACTTTCCTTCATCTGTTATTAAGGGAATGCTCACAGGAATTGGAATTATTATTATTCTAAAACAAATTCCCTATTTCTTTGGATATGATGCTAGTATAGAAAGCGATCAAGTATTAATCAACTTAGCGGGGGATAACTTTTTTTCAAAAACAATAAATAGCATAAATTATATAAGTTTTGGGCCAACATTAATAGCATTGATTTCTATTGGTATACTGATTTTATGGAGTTCGGTCCTATCCAAAAAAGCAAAAATTTTCCAATTGATTCAAGGTCCTTTGGTTGCTGTAATTGTTGGTATTGTTTTTTATGCTTTAAGTAAGAACAATGCCCTGTTAGGATTTGAAAGCAATCAATTGGTCGCCGTACCAGTTCCTCAAGATGCTTCCTCATTTTTAGCACAATTTAGTTTTCCAAACTTTGCTGTTATTACCAACCCTCAAATATGGGTGGTTGCATTTACCATTGCAATTGTTGCTAGTTTGGAAACGCTTTTATGTGTCGAAGCAACAGATAAATTGGATCCTGAAAAAAGAGTTACACCAACCAACAGGGAATTATTTGCACAAGGCACAGGGAATATTCTTTCAGGTTTAATTGGTGGGCTCCCAATCACACAAGTTATTGTGAGAAGTTCTGCAAACATCCAATCAAACAATAAAACAAAAATGTCTGCTATCATTCATGGAATTTTTCTATTGATTTCAGTACTGCTCATACCTCGTTTATTGAACATGATTCCATTATCTGTTTTAGCTGCTATTTTATTTATTGTTGGCTATAAACTAGCTAAACCTACTCTTTTTAAAACAATGTATCAATTGGGGTGGAAACAATTTGTTCCCTTCATCACAACAGTATTGGGAATTATCTTTGTAGACTTGCTTATAGGTCTTGGTATGGGGCTAATGGTTGGTATTGGCGTTGTACTAATCAAAAGTTATCAAAACTCACATTTCCTCCATATTGTGGAAGGAGAAAATCAAGATAATAAGGTGAAAATGACCTTAGCTGAAGAAGTGACTTTTTTTAACAAAGGAGCCATACTTAAAGAGCTTGATAATCTCCCAGAAAATACAGTTTTAGAATTGGACGTTAGAAAGACAAATTACTTAGATAATGATATCATTGAAATCCTTGACGATTTTTCATTCAAAGCCAAACTTAGAAATATTACCATCAAGCTCGTTTCTGAGCGAGGCACTGCCGAAAATATATCTAGTTACTTAGATTTTTTCAGAAATAACCCTAAGAATGAACTTTACAAAATGCTTTAAAATCAAGCATATATACTTTATTAAATAAAAATAACATGGAAAATTTATTAATTAATAACACGCACACTAAAAACTCTCAAGCTGCGGTAACTCCAGAAATAGCGTTACAACTTTTAAAAGATGGAAATCAACGTTTTTTAAACAACTCGACTGTAAACCGAGCATTCGATAAACAAATTGAATTGACTTCTGGCGGGCAATATCCATTTGCAGCTGTAGTAAGTTGTATTGACTCGAGAATTCCAACAGAGATTGTTTTTGATCAGGGGATTGGTGACATTTTTAATGCTAGAATTGCTGGAAATTTTGTGAACCAAGACATTCTCGGCAGTTTAGAGTTTGCTTGTAAACTCGCTGGATCAAAGTTGATAGTTATTATGGGACACACTTCATGTGGAGCTGTTAAAGGGGCATGTGATCATGCACAACTCGGTAACCTAACCGCTATGCTGGAAAATATTAACCCAGCCTTGCAAGAAGTAAAAACAGCCGAAGGTGTGGATCGTAGTTCAAAGAATATTGATTTTGTAAATGAAGTTGCTATTCAAAATGTTCACTTGACCATTAATAGACTTAAGAACGAAAGCCCTGTGCTAAACGAAATGATTGAAAATGGCGACATTAATATTGTAGGGGCAATGTATGATGTTTCTTCTGGAGAAGTGTCGTTCATCTAATACACTTTTTTAAAAATTTGCGATGGGGATGTTTAAAAAAATATGTTTTTCCTTTAAAAAGCATAAAAGTAAGAGCCCGAATCGTCCTAAGGAGAATCAAGACAAAAAAGAGTATTCAAAACATCAACCCAGTTGGATGTATAAAAATGAGTAATACTTGTTGAATGTACTACAATAGGATACGGTTTCAGCAAAATGAAAAAATAATTTTTCAGCATTCAATTAAAAGCTGTTACTTAAATAATGTAGGCTTATTTTTGTTAGAGCGTTTATTAAAGATTCCATTAAATTAACTTTTTAAATAAACAACGAACAAAAATGAATCATACCATTAATTTTAGACCATATAGGTTAATCATTTTTTCATTGTTTTTTACAAACTGTGGAGAAGCTTCGGAGTCAATTGTACTTCAAGATACCAACAGCATTCCCAGCGCAGTGAATGATGTTTTATCCGTACAAGAAAACAGCACTGCAGGTGTCGAAAATCACATAAATGTTGGCAGCAATGATAGCATTGGAAATGATGGGGGCGACTCTGATAATTTTATGTTACACATTTCTGCGCAAAATGGTATTGTTAATGAAGTTAACGACGGCGTTTTTGAATATATCCCCAACAAAGATTTCTTTGGCACAGATAGTTTTATTTACACCATTTCAGATATTGATGGTGACACCGACAATGCCACAGTACATATTACCGTAGAAAAAGAAGAACCTAAAGCAGGCGATTTTAATAATTTAAACCCTAATTTTCCCTCTTTTATCTCTATTGATGATACTACACCAACGGGTAAAGTTTGGGTAAAATTGGACGCTATGTCAGATGAATTTGAGAGTTGGAATAGCTCAAAGTGGTTTAAATCCACATGGAATTACGGGGTACCTGTATTTATGTCTTCTTCAAGTTCAAATTCTGGGGTAATGGATGGGAAATTGTGGATAAAAGCCACACGTAATGAAAACAATCCAGAAGGGAGGTGGTTTCAAACTGCGAGAATCCACTCTAGAACAAAGACTTCCTATCCAATGTACACTGAGGCTCGAATAAAAACAGCCCATATTTCTGCCTACAACACCTATTGGTTAAACAACGGTAACATTGACAATAGAGATGAAATCGATATTATTGAAAATAATTCTAACCCTTCTTGTACCGGTTGTCAAGCGGAGGTATTCCCAAACCAAATGAATTCGCAATATTTTCATGCAAATGAGAATCTAACACCACAAACCATACGAAACAAAGGCAATTTTTTAAGGGCTAATTTGTCTAAAAACAATCCGTTGAAAAATGTTGGATGGAATGAGGATTATCACATTTACGGTGTGTGGTGGAAAGATTCAAAAAACATTCAATTTTATTTAGATGGCGAACCCGCAGGGAGTGTAGTCGTAGGAGAACATAATGACGGGAATGTTTACAGCAGAGAATTTACCCGTGAATTAGAAATTATTTTCGATCTATGGACCAATGAAGCTGGTTGGTTAGGGGGGCTTCCACCTAAATCTGATCTAGGTGATAATTCGATAAATACCATGCGGATAGACTGGGTGAGAACGTGGAAATTAAAGGATAAATAAATGCGTTAGTATAGGTGTGTTATTGACAACAGCATGCCTCATCTATACATTATAATTTTCTCACTTTCTGTTCCCATTTCCAGGCCGAGGCAACGGCTTCGTCCAAGCTGCGTTTAGTGCTCCATCCCAAAACAGTGTTGGCTTTGGTCGTGTCGGCATAGGCGGCCACAACATCTCCTTCGCGGCGTGCACCAATTTCATAGGGTAACTTTTTCCCTGAAACACGCTCAAAGCTTTCAATCACTTCCAATACGCTACTTCCTTTCCCTGTACCCAAATTAAACACTTCGTAAGCATCTGTGCTTTTGCGTTCCAAAATACGCTCCAACGCCACTACATGAGACTCTGCCAAATCTACCACATGAATATAATCTCTGACGTTGGTCCCGTCGGGGGTAGGGTAGTCGTTACCAAAAACAGTAAGTTTTGGATAAAGTCCAGCAGCGGTTTGCGTAATAAACGGAACCAAATTCTGCGGTTTTCCAAGAGGCAATTCGCCTATAGCTATAGAAGGATGTGCTCCGATGGGATTAAAATATCGCAATGAAATCACGCGAAAACCATCAATGGCATTTACGGCATCCTTCAAAATTTCTTCGCCTATTTGTTTGGTGTTTCCGTAGGGGGACGTCGCAGGTTGAACCGGTGCATTTTCTGTAATAGGAAGCTCAGTGGGCTCTCCATAAACCGTACAGGACGAACTAAAAATAAACGGAATGTTTACATCAGCTTTTTCGACTTCCGCCAATAAATTAAGCAAGGATCCCAGATTATTTTGGTAATACGCAACCGGTTTTTGTACGCTTTCCCCAACGGCTTTATAGGCCGCAAAATGGATAATCCCCGTAATGGAATATTGTTGAAACAATTCAGTAACTGCAGAACTATTTTGCAGGTTGAGCTCCACAAAAGGTGGACGAACACCACTAGCCGTTTCTATACCGTCTAGTACACTTTTTGAGGAGTTGGACAAATCGTCAACAATAAGTACTTGGTGTCCTTTTTCTTGTAAGGCAACTACTGTATGCGATCCTATAAACCCTAAACCTCCTGTAACTAAAATCATAGGTTATAAATGAGTTGTAAAGGTAAGAATTGATACATTCATTTTATTGTGTTTTACTATTTATCCAAGCATTAATTTTATCTTCCAACAGTGCCAAAGGAATACACCCAGATTCCAGCACAATACGGTGGAAAGTGCGTATGTCAAACGCATCGCCTTGAGTTTGCTCAGCCAAGGCACGGAGTTCCATAATTTTTAGCTGCCCAATTTTATAAGATAACGCCTGCCCAGGATTTGCCATATAACGTTCAATTTCAGAAATAATGGCGAATTCGGGTTCAGCTTCATTCGCCAACGAGTAGGCTATGGCTTGCTCACGTGTCCAACCTTTGGTGTGAATGCCTGTATCTACTACCAAGCGTATGGCGCGGTGCATTTCGGCACTCAACATCCCAAAATACTGATACGGATCGTCATATAAACCAAGTTCTTTTCCCAGCGATTCGCAATACAATGCCCAACCTTCGCCGTAGGCGCTGTACCAAAGTGTTTTTCTAAAATCAGGGAGAGAAGAGTCTTCTTGTTGCAACGAAATTTGAAAGTGATGTCCCGGAATGGCTTCGTGCAAAAACAAGTCTTCGTCAGAGAAGATATTGTATTCACGTACATTTGGAATTGGCACATAAAACACTCCAGGTCTGGTGCCATCAAGAGAGCCGGGATTGTAATGTGCTGACGCTGATTTTTCTCTGAATGCTTCCACACGACGCACTTCAAATGGGGTTTTAGGTTGTAACTCAAATAACACATTCACTTTTGCCTTCATTTTATTGTGAATGGCATTGAAGTTATCAATAACCTGCTGCGGTTCGTCAAAAGGCATGAGTTTTGGCAGCGTACGTACATGCTCAAAAAAGGCGTTTAAATTGCCTTTAAACCCTACTTGCTCTTTTATGCGTTCCATTTCGCTGCGTAATCGTGCTACTTCTGCTAACCCTAGCTGATGAATTTCATCGGCGCTCATAGCTGTAGTAGTATAGAACCGAATGGCATTATTGTAATATGCTTCACCAAAAGCGTATGCGCCAAATCCGCTGCTGTTGCGCCCTGCCTCCAAATATGTCTCTTTCATAAAATTTGCCAAATCTT
>CBFICG010000071.1:0-7647 GCA_965661025.1 Flavobacteriaceae bacterium
GTTGTCCGTCTCGAAGACAATACCACGGGATGTGTTAGAACAGATAACAACCTTAACCTTGTTGTGGCTGAATTGCCGCCTAATATTACGATCCCTGATGTAGTAATTTGTGACGATCTGGATAGCGGTAGCGACCTAGACGGCATCCTGCGGTTTGACCTTAGCTTGCAAAACGCCACTATCGAAGCTCTTGCAGGAAGTTCGACACAATACTCCATTTCCTATCACGAAACGTTAGCTGATGCTGAAGCAAATGCTAACGCCATTACCCAATACACCACTCTAGCTTCAGACAACAGATTAAAAAATATCGTTGTCCGTCTCGAAGACAATACCACGGGATGTGTTAGAACAGATAACAACCTTAACCTTGTTGTGGCTGAATTGCCAACAATTAATCAATACACTATTGAAAGAGAACAGTGTGATACCGATACAGATGGTATTGTACAAGATAATCTCACGCTTTACAACGAAATCTTCTCCATCAATCACACAAAAGAAACCTTTACTTACTATAGGGATAGCACTCATAATGACGAAATTTTAAACCCAAGTCTGTTTATAAATGTAGATAGTAACGGAAATGCTATTCCCGATTTGACCGTTTATGTGAAAATTGAAAATGATAATGGATGTGTGCGAACCTACGACCCTGCAAATGGAGAGCTGCTTACCATAAATATTAAAGTTCGCGCTAGCGTAATTAAAAACACTTTTTTGAAAACGTACTACACCTGTTTAGACCCCAGTGTCAAAACAAATACAGGGATTGCCACGTTTGATAAGAGCGTTTTTACAGATTTAAAATCAGAACTTATTGCTGAGCATAGTTCTTTTGCGAATAATAATGTAACCATTCAGTTTTTTGAAAACGAAAGTGATGCCGCGTCTAAAGTTAACGCTATTGACACTTCACAAGATTATATAAACACTACGCCCGATAGGCAAGAAATTTGGGCTGCTGTAGATGCAAATGGATTTACAGAAACTACTTGCTTAGGGTTGAAACAAGTTGCCAATTTTATTGTAGAGCCCCTTGCTGTTCTTCATCCCGTAACTATTCCACGTCAATGTGATGGTGATAGTCCTTTAGATACAGACAGTCAGGATGGGCGTTTCCCTTTTGATACAAGTACGGTTATGGCGCAACTATTGCTCACGCAAAATCCCAATGACTACGAATTAACATTCTACGACCAAAATGATACTGTTATCAGTACGAATGGATTTCCAGCGGTATACAATAGTCCGTCCCAAACAATACGTGTTGTGGTTGAAAATAATCCGTCAAAAGTTGCTCCTGCCTGCTATCAAGAAGCGTCTATTGAATTTACCGTTGACGATAGTCCTGAAATTGGCAGTTATACTTTACCCATAGTATGTGACAATGACGATGGTGCTGTTGATGGTTTAGGTGTCTTTGATACAAGCGCCCTAAACACAGAGCTACTTTCGGGTCAACCCAATATGGAAATACGCTTTTTACAACGTGATGGAGCTGGGAATGATACTATATTAGGCGCCAGCTTGCCAAATCCATTTACCACACAAACGGCTACTATCGTAGCGCAAATTTATAATCCCATAAATACTGTTTGTGTTGCTGAAGAATACATAACGTTTCAAGTTAATGAAAATCCTGTTTTTGATTTACCCGAAAATTTGGTGTTCTGTCAAAATCTAGGTTTTGACACCATTTACGTAACTAGCCCTAGGGATGTATACACCTATTCTTGGGCTCGCAATGGTGTGACTATTCCAGATCAAACTGCACAAGATTTGATTATTACGCAAGGTGGGACCTATACTGTTACCGTAACAAACCCTGTGACAGGTTGTGCTACTTCTAAAACCGTGGAGGTATATGAATCTGAAATTGCCTTATTCGATTCTGAGGATATTACTGTTTTTGACCTAACAGGGGATGGAACAAACAGAATTGAAATCAATAATACTCCAACCGCTATGGGTATTGGAGATTATGCGTTTAAGTTAAATGACAGCCCTTATCAAGACAGTCCCCTTTTTGAAAATGTACCGCCGGGTATTCATACGGTATATGTCTATGACAAAAATGGTTGTGGTGAAGTCTCATTAGACATTTCTGTCATTGGTTATTCGTTTTACTTCACTCCAAATGGAGATGGTAAAAATGACACTTGGCAAATTTTGGGTGTGAATGCAACATTCCAATCATCGTCTCTGATTTATATCTTTGATCGTCATGGGCGCCTGATGGCGCAAATCCCAACTGATAGTGATGGATGGGATGGCTCTTATAATGGAACAGCTATGCCTGCAGATGATTATTGGTTTCGCGTAAAACTCGAAGATGGAAGAAGTTTTACCGGGCATTTTAGTTTGGTACGATGAAAAAACGAACAGCAACAACCGTTTTTGGGGAGTGGGCTACTTTAGGTAAAGATGAAAAAATGGCGCTTGGGCACGAAAGCGCCGTTAAAAACATGCTCGAAGCGGTTTTGAAAAACCATACTGAATACCGCTTTATTGACGCAGGATGCGGTAATGGATGGGTAGTGCGTATGGTCAAACAATACAAAGAATGCAACACCGCTTTAGGGGTTGATGGCGCAGAAAAAATGGTCGAAAAAGCCCAACAAATTGACCCAAATGGCACCTATATCAATGCTGACTTGATGACGTGGATTCCCAACAAAAAGGTTGACGTTGTTCACGCCATGGAAGTCGTTTACTACCTAAGTAACCCGAAAGCATTTATCAAATCTGTTTACACCAATTGGCTTAGAAAAAACGGACAGCTTGTAATTGGAATTGATTTTTACAAAGAAAACCCCGTTTCACATGCTTGGCCAGATGATTGTGGTATCACAGATATGCGATTGTTTTCTGAAAAAGAATGGATTTCTTTTTTTCATGCTGCTGGCTTTAGGGAGGTGTCCTCATGGCGTGTTGACCCTAAAGAAGGCTGGGCGGGAACCCTAGTTATTACAGGGACGGTCTAATACACTTAATCGAAAATAGCCCTTCATTTTGTTTTGGCAGATTAAAACCGAAATGTAGGATACTCGTCCCATTTTGCAATTTTACTCTCATACATGGCGTCTAATGACATTTGTACACACTTAGATGTTAGTGCGCCAGACCTGATGTCTGCATATACTTTCTTTCCGTTTACAATCGATTGGTAAAATTGTTCCAGCGCCTGAGCGGTACTATCCTGAGTATTTGCTTTAACAGAAACACCCTTCCCCTGTTGCCATGCTGTAGCAGTTGCACCACTCACACCATCAACTGTGGCAAGTTTCTTGTCTTTTTTTTCAAGGTAAATTTTTGCTCCGGAAAGTCCCATAACTACTGTGGCTTCGCTACCCATTACACGAATCTGATAGCCTCCAAAAGCATTTGTAGTAGTGCACATAAACGTTGCGTCAATTCCAGAGGCGTATTGAAAATTTAATCTAATATTATCAAATGTTTCTCTTCCATCTTTCCAATGATCTATGCCGCCAGTCCCGCTAATTTTTTCTGGGGTTTCTTTAATGACACGATTGATAAAATCTATTTGATGAGAGCAAAGTTCAGCCGTCAAGCCGCCAGAATGTTCCCTGTACATACGCCAATTGATTTGACGTTCGTATTTTGGTTCGGGAACATGTCTTCGCCAGTTTGTGTTTCTATTCCACTGGCAAACAAAGCCTGTGATTTCCCCCAAATAACCTTCGTCAATAAAGGAGTGTACTTTTTGATACAGCTCAGCACTATTGTATTGATGCCCCGTTTGAAATACAAGTCCGCTGGAGGCGCGGTATGCGTCTAACACTTTTTGAGTTTGATGTATCCCTTTAACTAGTGTTTTCTCACAATAAACGTGTTTATTAGCGCTTAATGCATCTAAACACATTTGCCCGTGCATACCAAAAGGGGTAGCGATTAAAACCGCATCAAGCCCTTTGTGAGCTAATAAATCGTGATAGTTTTCATATCCTTTTGCGCCAGAAATTTCAACGGCTTTAGTCAATCTAAATGGCAACACATCGCAAACTGCAACAACCTTAATATGTTGAATTTTATTCAATAATGTAAGGATACCACTCCCCCTACTTCCTGTGCCAATAATACCTAACCGAAGTACTTCCTTTGGGTTGCTTTTTGCGTAAAGATTTGCGCCTGACGAAATTAAGCCAATAGAAGCTAGCGATGTTAGTTTAATATAGTCTCTTCGGTTCATTCTATTTCCCATCCTTGTTCATACTCTCTTTTCCAATATTGTTGTGCCTCGGGGGTTATTGCTTTTCCATTAGAGCTGTTCAACTCAAGGGGCTTTACGCAACGATATGAAATGTTTGCAAGTAACGCCATATGATTGCTTTTTGCCGCATCTGAAATTGGTGCTCGCAATATTTCTTTTCCACGAATGGCCTCTATTAAATTGGATGCGTGCCGTGTTGAGGCAGATCCACCACCTCCCAATGCCATACCGCTTTCGTTGCTCTTATTTCCACTTTCTTCAATGAGCTTCCCAAAACGATCATATACTTTAAAGTGGTTTCTATTTACAGAAACCATTCCTTCTGTTCCATAGATTAATGTTCCTCTACCACTTCCATACGTAGTATATCCGTTACGGCTTTTTCCGTCCCAAACAATGGTTTTGTTTTGGGGAAATCTAAAAACGGCGTTCATGGTGTCATACATTTCCCAACCGTCATCTAAAAAGTGTTGTTTGGCAGCATCAACGTAAACGGATTCTGGATAATCGACGCCCATTGCCCACCTGGCAATATCAAGCTCATGAACGGCGTTGTTTCCCGTTTCAGCAGTTCCCCATTTCCAACCATACCAGTGCCAATTGTAATTCCAAATGTCATGAAAATACGCTTGTCTTGGTGCTGGCCCTTGAAACAAATCCCAATTCAAGTCTTGGGGTGGGGCTTGTTTTATTTGTTTGGGAACTCTTCCTCTTTTGTTGTTATAAAACGCTACTCCTTTGTAAGGGTTTCCAATAAGCCCTTCTCTTATTCTTTTTACAATATCAATCGTATGCTGGGAGCTACGCTGCTGATTTCCCATTTGCACCAATTTTCCTGTTTGCTGTTGGCGCAATACCATTACTTCAGCTTCTCTTGGATTATGGGCGCATGGTTTTTCTACATATACATGTTTTCCCGCATCAAGAGCCATAATAGTAGCAGGCGCATGCCAATGGTCTGGAGTGGCAACAAACACTACATCAAGTTGCTTATCGGCTAACACTCTTCTAATATCTTCTTCTGCTTTTGGCGTATAGTCTAACGTATTGCTTAGTTCCACTTGGGATTTTTCTATTTGTGATTTTTTGACATCGCACAAATACAACAATTTGGTGTTGAATTTTTTTGACAAAACGGGATAATAGCCCTTAACCCTTCTGCCAAGTCCCATAAAACACACATTTACTCTTTCGTTAGCTCCTATGATGTTTGCATAGCTTTTTGCGCTCATCGCAAAGCCAAGGCCTGCAGTAGCCAAAGCGCTTTTTTTAATAAAATCTCTTCGTGTTGTCATCCTAAAATTCTTTAATTTTTATACTTCTAAAGCTAACCTCATCGCCATGGTCTTGAAGTAAAATAAGCCCCTCCGGCCAACGGCCAAAGTTGTTCCAATTCTTGTACTTACTGTAATTGACTAATGCCTCAAAAGTATGTGAATATCGATCATATTCAACTACTTTTTCATTATTTAACCAATGTTCAACCTTCCCGTCTTTAGAAACAATACGTGCTTTTTGCCATTGACCCGGTTTTTTTTGTCTCCATTTTGAGTATACTTTTTTGGGGATTAAATCATATAAAGACCCATTTGTTCTGTTTCCTTTTACTCCTTTTTTAGCGTCAGGGTGTCTTTTGTCGTCTAAAATTTGAAACTCACACCCTATTGCTGACCCTGCCCCTTTATTTAAGTTGGGATCTACAAAATACTTAATTCCACTGTTGGCCCCTTTGGTAAGCAAATATTCAAGCTCCAGTTCAAAGTTACTATACGGTTTTAGGGTTACGATATCTCCTGGACCTGTTGATTCTCCGCCATCTGTCGCTGTAACGGTTAAAACTCCATCGTTAATTACCCATCCTTTTTTGGGGAAGTCATCTCGTTTTGCGCCGCGCCATCCTTTTGTTGTTTTCCCGTCCCAAAGCAATCGAAATCCTTTGGCTTTTTCCCATTGGGTAAGTTGATTTTTTAAGTAACTCACTTGCGGAACTCGTGGGTTTATTGGCAAGCGAAACGAGTCAATATTTTCTGTGGCAACCCTGATATTTTTCCAAATGACAGAAAACCCTTCTTTTGATTTTCCAATGCTGTGAACTTGGAGTCCAAAAAATCCTGAAGAAGTTTCATCGTCAATGACCCAACTGGTGTGAACACCATTTACAAATGTTCTAATATCGTTTCCTACGCACTCAATACGAATACGGTTCCATCTTCCCAATTGAAATGCATTTTTAGCCGATTCATTTCTAGTTAATGGATAAAGCCACCCACGGTTAGCTTCTTCATACACCCCGCCAGTCCATCGTCTTTCTCCATCGGGGTCTATTTCAAATTGATATCCAAAAACACGGTCATTTTCTTTGAGATTACTTCTAAATTGAACGCCTGAGTTTAAATCATTAGGTAAAAAAACATCTGCTTCAAAAATAAAATCTGTAAAACGTTCTTTGGTACACAAAAAAGTATTGGGTGACTGTAAAACAGCCGTTCCTTTTATTGTGCCATTGTCAATGGTGTATAACGCTTTGCCTCCGTGTGTCTCCCAGCCCTCAAAGTTTACTCCATTAAATAGCGAACGCCATTGTTGAGAATAAGAATTTATTGTAAACAGCAAAATGAAAAAGAACAAACTATTAACGCGCATATTATTTTTTTATAAATATACTCATGTTCTTTTCTGTAAACACAACAGGATTTATAACAAATAGTCAAAAATGAAAAACAAATGTGTAAGGGGATATTTTGTCTGAAGGGTTATTAATACTTTAGTTAAATAATTACTTTGGTGTTATGAAAATTCGTGCTTTTATCCCTTTACTAGTACTCCTATTATTATTGATCTCTTGTACTGATGCTACAGAAGATACCATCATTCAGGTTCCTAAAGAAGATCCTCAAGGAACAAATGATGATAAAACTCCTGATGAAAATACCCAAGGGGATGGTAGCCAAAACAACGACGGAGAAAAAACTTGTATAATCACCAATAAAGATGGGCTGCTAATTATTGAAGGTGAAAGTTTTAATCTAAAAGGGAAATGGCGCATTGTTGAAGACGAAAAAGCATCCGGTAATAAATATATAGAGTATTTCGGCGCCAACAGCTATCAACAGCAAAATTTGGCCCATGAAATTGAGGTTAAATTTTATGTTGATAAGGCGGCAACTTATTTGGTTAGATGGTACATGCGACAGCCTGTTGATGCAGAAGGCGATAAATCGAATGATGTATGGATTTATTTCCCAAACGATCTTGGACTGATAAAAAAAGACGATAACGATTTTACGCTGACTGCATATGAGAAATTTGTGAGTCGGGATATATGGCACACTTCTGGTCGCAAAGAAGGTAAAGGAGAATTTACTTATGGGGGTGCCATTAATTATGGTCACAACAAAAGTTCATGGATGCGA
>CBFICG010000072.1:0-3401 GCA_965661025.1 Flavobacteriaceae bacterium
ACCCCCCCGGGGCGGTCCTTATTGTAAAATAAAAATTATACCAAAAAAAACCCGACGATTGTCGGGCTTGTGTTATTGTAAACGGAAGGTGATGGGGATGCTAAACGGTACTCGAACGGGTCGTCCGCGCTGCTTACCAGGTGTCATTCTAGGAAGTTTGGAAATAATTCGGTTGGCTTCCTTCTCTAAATTTTTATCCGGCCCGCGTGTGCGAATTCCTGTAATGGAGCCGTCCTTAGAAATGATGAATTGTACATATACCCGTCCTTGAATACCCATTTCTTGGGCAATTTCGGGATAGCGGAAGTTTTTAGCAATATGACGCTGAATTTTTTCTTGGAAACATTTTCTACGTTCCGATTTCTTTACACGTTCACAGCCTGGAAAAAGCGGCACATCCTCAATGATGGCAAAAGGAACATCAACGTCCAATTCTTCTTCCATTACCTCTACTTCTTCAATAATTTCTTCTTGAGTGGTTTCGGTAGATTCAATTACAGTTTCCTCAACTTCTTCTTCGTCTTCAACAACTTCGATAATTTCAGGTGCTGGCGGGGGCGGCGGGGGTGGGGGGGTTTTGATTTGTTCTGTAATTGGAACTAATTCATCATCGTCTTCTTCCACATCTAAGGCTTCATAGCCATACATGGACTTGTCATATGTTTTCCACTCAATACTTTGCCAAGCAATTAACAAGACGGCACAAAGCCCAATGGCAAAATACATAGCGCTGTTTTTTCGTAAATCAGCTTTGGGATTTTTCTTTGGTTGCATTTGATTTATTTAGCTATGGGCTAAAATAATAATTTTACCCTTTAAATTTAAATAAATTTATTGGTATGAATTCTTGTTACGAAATGACCGCTTGGTATCCTTCGTCAGAAAGCAAGTTTTCTATTTCTGAAAGGTTGTTTAGTTTTATTTTCACAATCCAACCTTCCCCATAAGGATCATCGTTGACAAGTTCTGGCGTATCCTCCAGCGCGTCGTTAAAAGCTATAATTTCTCCTGACAAGGGCACAAACAAATCTGAAACTGTTTTTACGGCTTCAACCGTTCCAAAAACTGCCTCTTTAGCAAGTGTCTCACCTTCTGTTTCAACTTCTACATACACAATATCGCCCAACTCATGCTGTGCAAAATCAGTGATACCAACAGTTGCCTCATCGCCTTCAATACGCACCCATTCATGGTCTTGCGTATATTTTAAATCTTGTGGTATGTTCATATTTGAATTTTGGCTAAATGTAGTATAAAAACCTACTAATTTCCAAAATTGTAGCGTAACGTAATTCCCGAACGAATATTGGTTTGTGGAAAGGCCGTAGAAATGGCAAATTTTGAAAAGGCGTGATCGTAAAAGAACAAGGCCGTAAAATTGCGTGATAGCGTATAATCAGCTGAGATTTTAAGAGACCACAAACGTTGTCCTGCGGTTACTTGGTCGCTAAGCACGTCTAAATTTCGGATGAGCGTAATATTGTCACGTACCGACAAATCACCCTTTATGTTAATATCTCCTTTTAGATTGGTTGACTTTCCGCCAATATTGGTTTTGAATTTCACGTTTTTTATACGATACCCCATCCCTACAATCCACTCATCTCCAGAAGTTTCCGTAAGTAAATTGTTATCCAAGGATAGCGATAATGCACGATCTTTTCGTACCTCAGCCGAAAGTTGCAAACTATTTTTAAGTTCAAAATCAACTTTAATCAAAGGGTTAAACTGCTCTACCAAATTTACATTGGTGTATAAAATTTCGTTCATAAAATTCCCCGATTTATCGACTACATTAGGCTGATATTCTAGGTTTGTATTAAACGCGTTTAGCGTATGGCTGGCGCGATACCCGTGCGCAATAGCAAATCGGTTAAAGCGCTTTTTAAATGCCTTTAAGCGCATAAATCCTGTGTATTGCAAATTCCAGTTGGGCAATGGAACTGAACGTTTGGCTGCCATGCTTACAGCGTTAGGGTCGGTGCCGATATATGCCGCCAAAAATGCAGGAATAAGCACCGATTGGTTGTTTTTGCCAAATCCCTTTGGAAATCCATCAGCATCAATATCGCCTGCCGGGATGCCGCGAGCCGCTGCCAAACGTTGGGCAACAACCAAACGATTGGTTTTTAGGTCTTCAAACGCCTGTGAACCTAATCCATTTCCACTGAATGCTGTTTTTAGCATAATGGTTGAAATTTCAAAGTTTCCAAACAATCGGGGGGATAGTGCGGTATACCCTCCATTAACTACGCTGAAGTTTTCAGAGGAGTTTTCAGAAAAACTACGGTTGCCTGTAAGATCAAGTTGTAATCCTTGTATCAATCCAATTTCCGCATTGTAGCCTATTTCTGTATTGTGTACCGTTGTATACGCCTGATTAAAGTTTGGGAACTCAGTAAGCCAGCCCCGTTTGGCAGCCTCAAATCGAATGTCTTTTTGACGACCTAATGCGAATTCGAAACCAGGATTTGAAGTGCCCAAAAATCCAATGTTTTGCGTATATCCTGGAAGCACTGTTCCGTTGTTTTCACTGTAGGTAAACTGTACTCTACGCAATGCGGTGAGCAGGCCAACAATAGTGTTTTTGAGTTGTACTTTTGGCTTTTTCTTTTCTCTTTTACGGGTATCTTTCTTTAGTCCAATACTGTTGTATAATGCTTGCATATTGGCAGTACCGTTCCATTGAATCGTATTGGCATTTTGTAATGTATGTACAATACCAAGAGCATTATTATTTTGATCCACAACATTTGCCAACGACGACGATCCGCGTTGCCAGTTAAAGTTGCCGGTATAGGAGTATGTTCCATCTAAAAATGAAAGCATAGGAATATACCTAAATGGAATTTGATACGTTGCACCAAAAGACTGGTCAAAACGATCCATTTGTCCCATGTCCCAAAGACCATCCCAAATATCAAGCTCGGTATTCACTTTAGTGGTTCCCGCAGGTCCATCCTCAAGATAATTTCTTACGATATTTCGGCTCGAAGCAGAAAAATCCAACCGCAGTGAGTTTGTCAGGTTGTGATTCACGGTAAAGAGCCAATCAAAGAGGTAATTGCGTTGTTGCAAATCGGGTAAGGCAATTTGGCTGGACGCATCTACACCCTCCAGATATATCTGTCGGAATCGCTGACTTTGAAAAGTTCGGTTTATGTTTGCTCCAAGGGTAAGAGAGCTTGGCAAGAGGTTTAGGTTAAGTTCAGAAAGCCAACGCAAGTATTTTTTGGTTGATATGCCTTCAACTTTGCCTAGGGGTTTTATCGATAATGGCTTAAAAGAATAGTTGTAGCCTGCGCCTAAGCGTACGTTTTTGTAGGCGTAATCTTCAATTTCGAAGTCGTTTCGCTTTTCTTCATTGTAGGTGTAGGAAAAATCTAAATTTTCCACATCGA
>CBFICG010000072.1:3411-7556 GCA_965661025.1 Flavobacteriaceae bacterium
CACTGCGTTGTTTACGTACGCCAATGAGGTTGATACTTTTAAGTTTAGAAACACTAATCGCTTGGTCGCGTATGGAATCACGTTGGGATTCACGTGTCGCAGCATCCAATCGGTCTTGAAGCTCAATGTCTCTGTAAAAAGGATCGTATTTGGGGGTTATCACTTCTTGGCTGTAGCTATAACTCACAGGCAACACTAATCCCCATTTTTTTGGAAATAACATCCCTGCATTCACGCTAGTTGTTACACCATACGACCGGGTGTCGTCTTGACTTCGCTGGTTTGGGGATTGGTCAATTGCACCAAATCCAACGGTAGAAATTGCTCCGTTAACAGTAACATTAGCAAAATCGGCTAGGTTGGCATCCATAACACCAATGGCAGCCCAGCCACCACGAGCATCAATTTCAGAAAGACGAAGTTCGTTAAACCAAACCTCTCCAGTTAAATTTTTTCCAGGAGTTGTACTTGGGTTTTTTACCCCTACAACCAAAGTGCGAATAGCACCCAATGTTGGGTTTCCTCTAATGGCTAATTTATATTTTTTCTCGCCTGGTAACGTCGATAAAAGGTCAAATTCATTTATTTTATTGAGCTCTTCGTCAAAATACGTAGCGCCTTTTATATTGCGTTCTTTTATCGATTTTGCTTTGAGTTTTGTCAGTAGTTCAATAGGAATATCTATCTCGTTACTGGCAATTTGCCATACTTCTTCAGCGCTCAGATTATTAGAAACACCATCGGTATACGCAGTTGGTTTTAGTGGAATTTCGATTTGATAATAGTTTTCTGTAATATCTGTCCCCAAACGAATAAACGCCACCAAGCGTTCGTCGAGTTCGTCGCTAGGACCTTCCCCAGGAAGCGGGGGTTCCCCCGATATGGACTCTGCATGTAAGAACATACGAAGGCGCTTGTATTGTCGCATGTCTAAATCCAAATGCTTATACACGCCTTCGGCATCTTCGGGAGCTAAATTTGTAACGCGTAACGACAGTGATTGCTCGTTTTCACGAATAAGATTGTTATAACTATTTAGTGTTTCACGCACTATTCCTGGTGGTAGCTTATAGCGTATTGGTGTTCGCGTTTCGTTTTCTAGAACATTAACGGCACTTATCTCGAGCTGCGTATTTGGATATTGAATTTCTTTTGTATTAAGCGGATTTAATACACGAGTCCAATCGGCACGAACCAAATCTAATGTGCCAAAACGGAAAACTGTTGGATTAGCAAATCCTGTTACCATCATCCGCATAAATCGAACAGAGCGCAAGTCCTCCATGCCATTAATGGCTTCAAACTGATTGCGGTATTTAGGCGCATCATAGTATTCTGGGACAACAGGAACGCGAAACTGCAGCCATCGCGAAGAAGTTACTTGCCCATTTGGAAGTTCAATGTTATCGTTTTCGCGTACATCAACCAAAAACGGATGTGTAGATACTTGCATGTTTTTTTTGATTGGAATACGATACTGAAAATACCTGTCAATGGTATTCATGGTATTATCTTGATTCAAATCTTCCGCATCTGGGGTAGTATACGACCCACGAAATTGTTCGGTCACTTCTAGTGGGGAGTTGCCTTGGGTGCCGTTATAGTTTTTGTAGCGGTCAAGAATTGAGCCACTCCCTTGTGCAAAATACGTGTAATTATCTCCTGCAGGATCTTCAGCAGGGCCATTTGTATAAATCAACCGTTCTTGAGCATCGGTAAGTCCATCTAAACCTACATCCTGCAACGCACGATTTTGCCCATTGGCATCAAAAGCATACACAAGTGATTGTGTTGCTGGGGTTACCCCCCATGATGTATTGTATGTTGCAGTATTTTGACCTGCAGCAGGAAGTCCGTTTTCATACTGTTTTCGACCGTCCTTTAACACATCCTCCGAAATATTCCCCAAATGGAATACCAATTCCCCCAAATTGTTTGAAGTACTTGTTTGTTCAGAAAAAGTGTCAAGCAACCAAAATTCGATGTACTCTACATTTGATTGACTAAAATCAGTTATAGTCATGGCGCGGGTAATTCCCGCCCAATTTTCTTGGGGATTTGTGCCAAAAGATAACGCATTGTTATACGGTCCTCTTTCAGTAGGATAATACGCCAAATCAAAGGTGTATTGCACTGTAGATTGCCCCTGAACAACATCTTGTTGTGGGAAAATTTCATCAATAAAAATACGTCGTGTAGCGTTGGTAGAAAGGTCATCGTCAGAAATACCACTTGGACGTCTTCTGGAATAGAAAAGGGGATCAATGTTGTACCATGAAAGTTTAGCACGTTGATAGCCTGAACGGATATCATCTACACCAATACTTGCACCAGCCAATGGAAGTTGTTGCGAAGGTGCGGGCACACTAGACAAAAACCAGGAGTAGGTATCGCGAATATCTAAGTTGGTTTGGGTACCTTCAAAATCGTCGATGTAAGTGGTTGCTGCATTGTTTAGCTCGGTGCTTTTTGGTGTGCCTACTTGCAAATATGCCGCTTCGGCACGAACAGAAACAGTAGACGCTACTTGCGTATCAATGTTGGGGAGTTTATTGACCATTCGTGTCAAAAACGGGATCTCTTTAGAAAAGGTTCCGCTAAGTCCAAACATACTGTTGTTAACAGGTTCAGTCCCGTAATTGGCTTTTTGTGTAAGCGGTCTTTCGCTTAGTCGCATATAGGTTCCCCCCAAGATCAAATCGTCATTGAATTTATGTTCTGCTGTAAAACCCATAAAGCGTTTGTTCTGTTGTCCAAACAAGGTGTTGCTTTCTGTTGATACTTCAATGGGAATATTGGAATTTTTAATCCCCTCATTCAAAATGGTAACTCGCCCTAGTTGATAGTTTACGGTATAATCTAATCCTTCTTGTAACAATCTACCGCCCGCTGTCACACGTACCGATCCTCGAGGCACATTAAATGCTCCCAGTGCAATCCCATGCCCACTACCAGAAGATTTATAGCGCCCTTTTAACTCAAATTTATTGTAGCGTTGGTAGTCTGCTGCATCTTGTTTGGTGATATCGTACATCTCTTTAAAGACATATTTTTTCTGATTTGCGTTATAGCGATTTCTGTCTGTGTAATCTTCTTGCGGGTCATTGGATTTTAATACATTAAAAAGATACTCTCCAAAGGGTTCGACACTGGGGAAAATAATTTGTCCTTGTTCAGGCAATACTGTAATTCCACTGACAAAATCAAAAAATCCATCCCCCTCTGCTTGTGCATCTTGGTAAATATTAAGTTTATCTAAACCAAAGAGATTCAATAAAATACGATCTTCAATTCCTTCAGGCCAAATATCACCATCTTCAGGGCGAATAAAATTTACAGGGGACGGATCGGTATATAAAATATTGAATACAAAATCTTCTTGTTCTAGCTGAAATGCACCAATGTTATAGATGTTTTTCATCATTAAATCAAAAACAGGTTGTGACACATCTAAAACAGAACTTTTTAACATTTTCAACACTAAGCTGTTATTGTTTACTACTGGATTTCCCGCAGTTCCCCCAACTGTGGTAGCAGCAACACCATCGGCAGAAAATTCACCAACTTGATACACCTGTCCATTTACAGTATACTGAAAAGCAACTGCAATTACTTCGTCGTTATTCAAGGGTTGGTTTAACGATATATATCCCAACTGATTGTGTAGTCTGTATTCTGATGAATTAAGTTTTCTGGCGCTTTCTAAAATAGCATAATCACGGCCTTCACTAACAAAAGAGTTAAGTATACCAAAACCGTTTCGAGTAGTTGCAATATCACGAACGTCGTTTGTAAGCAACCCTGTGCCTCCAATTTCTGAGGGATCCAGTTTATTGGCATTATTCGCAGGAAAAGCTCCAGGGGCAACATTGAAAAAGCTTGAAGATACATCGTCTAACCGTACAACATCTGGATTTGTTTCTCCCAAGTCTTGTAATGCCAGAACATTACGCACGTTATTTGTTCTTGCAGAACGATTGGTAATCCATACTTCAAGTCTCGTAATTTGGATGGGTGAGTTGATGTACGGGTAGGTCTTTACTGATTCATCGTAGACATCTCTAAAATATTGCGCTAAAAAAAAGTGGCGATTATCTTCATAATCAAGGGCAAAAAGCGAAAACTCATCTAGGGTTCCTTCTCCG
>CBFICG010000073.1:0-7446 GCA_965661025.1 Flavobacteriaceae bacterium
CCTGCGCATATTTTTTAAACATTACTTTTCTGACAAAGAAATAGTCAAAGTTTATGAGTTTGTCTTTGTCTATGTACCGATTATCTTGTTGCTCAAATGGCAATTCGATATTCAATCCAACAGATGTACCACCGCCTTGTTGGGCGCCTTTGTTGGCGGCTTCCATAAGGCCAGGACCACCACCCGTAATTACACCAAAACCGTGTTGTACAATCTTTTCCGCAATAGCAACCGTTTGTTGATAAACGGGATGGTCTGGTTTGGTTCGAGCTGATCCAAAAATGGACACACAGGGTCCAATAAGTCCCATTTGCTCAAATCCATTTACAAACTCCCCCATGATTTTAAATAACAACCACGAATTACTCGATTTCATTTCTGTCCATGCTTTTCCCATATGTATTATCTTTTTAATTCTTGGCGCAAAAATCGTGCAGTATAACTTGATTCGTGAAGAGAAACTTCTTCAGGAGTGCCTGTACAGCAAATTTCTCCTCCTTTTGAACCTCCTTCAGGACCAATATCTACAATATAGTCCATTTGTTTTATGACGTCTAAATTATGTTCAATAATTATCATAGTATTCCCTTTATCGACTAACTTGTTTAACACGTTCATCAATACGCGAATGTCCTCAAAATGCAACCCTGTTGTTGGCTCATCCAAAATATAGAGCGTTTTGCCTGTATCTTTTTTAGAAAGCTCTGTAGCAAGTTTAATGCGCTGCGCCTCGCCACCCGATAGGGTAGTAGATTGTTGTCCAAGCGTTATATACCCAAGTCCAACATCTTGAATGGTTTTTAATTTACGATAGATTTTTGGATAAGGCTTAAAAAAACGACAGGCATCGTTAATGGTCATTTCAAGAATATCGCTGATGTTTTTGTTCCGATACCTTATTTCTAAGGTTTCGCGATTAAACCTTTTGCCGTAACAGTCATCACAAGGCACATATACGTCTGGCAAAAAGTTCATTTCAATAGTTTTTACGCCTGCTCCCTGACAAGTTTCACATCTACCTCCTTTTACATTAAAACTAAATCTTCCAGGTTTGTACCCCCGAATCATTGCTTCGGGTGTCATTGTAAATAACTGTCGAATTTCACCAAAAACGCCTGTGTACGTAACCGGATTACTGCGTGGGGTTCTGCCAATGGGTGCTTGGTTGATATCTATGACTTTATCAATGTGTTCCAGTCCGTGAATTGCCGCGTATGGAAGTGGTTTTTTTACTGCTTTAAAAAAGTGTTGATTTAGTATGGGGTAAAGCGTTTCATTTATCAACGTCGATTTTCCACTACCCGAAACCCCCGTAACGCCAATCATACTGCCTAAGGGTAATTGCAGGGTAATGTTTTTTAAGTTATTTCCAGTACAGCCCTTTAGGGTTAATGTTTTTCCATTTCCCCTGCGTCGTTGTGAAGGAATTTCAATTTGTTTTTTCCCAGTGAGGTAATCTGCCGTATCTGTTTTAAGATTCTTTATTTTCTTTGGCGAAGATGCCGCAACGATCTCACCACCATGTCGTCCTGCTCCCGGCCCCATATCAATCAAATAATCAGACTTTAACATAATGTCCTTGTCGTGTTCCACTACAATTACCGAATTTCCAATGTCTCGCAGTTGTAATAAGGATTCAATTAGTTTTTCATTATCGCGTTGATGCAACCCAATACTCGGTTCGTCCAAAATATAAAGTACACCAACCAGTTGGGCGCCAATTTGTGTCGCTAATCGTATGCGTTGTGCCTCGCCACCGGAAAGTGATTTTGCACTGCGATTGAGAGATAAATATTCTAAGCCAACATCTAACAAAAATTTCAGTCGTTTTTCAATTTCCAAAACTACTTCATGTGCAATGGCACGTTGTTTATCGCTTAGTTTTTTGCTGATCCCTTTGACCCATTGATGTAACCTGGCGATATCCATTTGGGTGAGGTCTGTAATACTTTTGTTGTCAATTCGGAAGAATAAGGCTTCTTTTCTTAGTCGTGCACCACCACAATCGGGACACACAATTTCGTCCATAAAGCCTTTTGCCCAACGTTTTAGTGCGCTGGTATGTCCTTCGCTATATTGGTTTTCTAAGAATGGAATTACGCCATCATAGTCTATGTTGTATTCACGAGTGATGCCGAGCGATTTTGACGCCACAGAAAAGCGTTCCTTTCCGCCGTACAAAATCACATCAAGGGCTTCTTTAGGAATGGTGTTTATTGCATCAGAAAGTAAAAAACCATAGCGTTGTGCAATACTGTTCATCTGCTTAAATGTCCAGTTGTTTTTTTCTGCTCCGATGGGCGCAATGCCCCCCGATTTTATGGAAACATTATCATCTGGAATAAGTTTTTTTAGGTTTACTTCGTGTGTTAGCCCCAAACCGTTACACGATGGGCACATGCCCTTTGGTGAATTAAACGAAAAGGTATTCGGCTCTGGCTCAGCGTAGGATATTCCGGTACTTGGACACATTAATTTTCTACTAAAAAAACGTGTTTTTTCCGTTTCATAATCATACACCATTAACATGTCATTGCCGTGATACATGGCAGTTTCTATAGAGTCAGCAAGCCGTTTGCTGTCTTTTACTGTTTCTTTAACGGCAAGGCGATCGATAACAATTTCAATGTCGTGGGTTTTGTACCGATCCACTTTAAAGTTGGGTGTAAGTTCTACAAAAGTACCATCGGTACGTACACGTGTAAACCCTTGTTTGGCAATGGATGCAAATAGTTCGCGGTAATGCCCTTTTCGGGCTTGTACTACAGGTGCGAGAATGGCAATTTTCTTTTCCAAATAAGTTTTAGCAATAGCGTCTTGAATTTCCACATCGGTGTATTGCACCATTTTTTCATTGGTCTGAAAGCTGTAGGCATCCGCTGCACGAGCAAAAAGCAAACGCAAAAAGTCATAGACTTCGGTAATGGTTCCCACCGTAGAGCGGGGACTTTTACCTGTGGTTTTTTGCTCAATAGCAATAACAGGGGAGAGCCCATCAATTTTATCCACATCGGGGCGTTCCAATCCGCCTAAAAACTGCCGTGCGTAGGCAGAAAAGGTTTCAATATAACGACGTTGCCCTTCGGCGTAAATGGTATCAAAAGCTAGTGATGACTTTCCACTACCAGATAGTCCTGTAATGACCACCAGCTCATTGCGTGGAATGGTAACATCGATATCTTTTAGGTTGTGTACGCGGGTTCCTTGTACAACAATAGCATCTTCCATAGTCAATCGCCGAATATAGGCGATTTTGTCCTAAAAATTAAGTGGATTTGGTTTTTTTAATACACTCACAATGCGTCAATAATTCAGGGTAAAACGCATTAAACCCTTCTTGCAACACATCATAATGGGTTTTTAGACTATCAGCACCCTCTGCCAATGCAGTCAAACCGCTACGGTTTGCCATTTTTTGTAGGATATGCGCTATACCTTCTTGTGTCTGGTATTTTACTAACCAGTTTTGCGAAACCATACCAGCCAAGTAACGTTGTGCTGAATAGGGAAATACCTCTTGATGTTTTTGAAGTATGGGCTGTACTTTGGCAATAAATTCTAAGAGGGGGATGTCGTAATAGGCATTAAAATGAACTGCCAAAAAGTGATCGTAAAACACATCGATAAGCACTCGTGCCATATGGCGGTGGGTTGCAAATAACAATTTCCGTAGGCGAACCGTAATCTCATGTTTGTCTGTATAAGTATCAATCCGTCTGTGCATGGCAACGCCTTTTTGAATTTCGGGGGAAAAAGCAGGTAAATCTATATTTCTTACATGGTCACCAATAAAATTTCCCACAACCAAACTTTCGTTGGGGTACGCCAAAGCAAGATGCGCTAAATAGTTCATCGATGAATGCTTATGTGTATATTTGTTAAAACAAAAGTATGACTTTAATTGCGTCTGTTTCGGGAATACGAGGTACCATTGGCGGAGATGTAAAAAATAACCTTACTCCCGTAGATATTGTTGCTTTTGCCGCTGCCTATGGCAGTTGGCTTCGCTCGATTGTAAATGACAAATGTACCGTAGTGGTGGGGCGTGATGCCCGTATTTCGGGAAATATGGTCCAGCAGCTGGTACAGCAAACCTTGGTGGGTTTGGGAATTAATGTGATAGACGTGGGGCTTTCTACCACACCAACCGTGGAAATGGAAGTGGTGCGTCAACAAGCGCAAGGCGGTATTATTCTTACGGCAAGTCATAACCCAAAGCAATGGAACGCATTAAAACTGCTTAACAGCAAAGGCGAATTTATCAGTAGCGATGATGGTAAAGCTCTTATGGAACAGCTTCAAGCACAATCGTACAAATTTGCATCGGTGGACAATCTTGGAACCATTACTACAGTTGATGATGCGTTGGAAGCGCATATTGACGCTATATTGGCGCTAGATTTAGTTGATGTTCATGCGATTAAAACAGCACAATTTTCGGCAGTGGTAGATGGGGTGAATTCTTCTGGTGGTGTTGCCGTGCCGATGTTGTTGGAAAAATTGGGGGTTAAGACTTCTAAAATCCACTGCACGCCAAATGGAGATTTTCCGCACAATCCAGAACCTTTAAAAGAACATTTAACAGATTTATCAGCTGCAGTTTTAAAAAGTAATGCACATTTGGGTATTGCTGTTGATCCCGATGTGGATAGGTTAGTGTTTATGGATGAAAACGGCCATCTTTTTGGCGAAGAATATACTTTGGTGGCTTGTGCAGATTATGTGCTTTCGCATCAAAAAGGAGCGTTGGTTTCCAATCTATCATCTTCTAGAGCCTTAGCCGACTTGGCTCAAAATTATGGTGTTGATTACTATGCCAGTGCAGTGGGCGAGGTGCATGTTGTTGAAAAAATGAAAGCAGTAAACGCCGTAATTGGGGGAGAGGGAAATGGTGGAATCATTTTACCACATTTGCATTATGGTAGAGATGCCCTAGTTGGGATTGCATTGTTTTTAAGCTTTTTAGCAAAGGAAAATGGTACTGTGTCAACGTTAAAAAAACGATATAGCTCCTATATCATGCACAAGAAAAAAATTCAATTGTCTGAAGATTGGGACGTAAATGCTTTGTTGGCATATGTAGCAAAAACTTTTGTAAAAGAGCGTGTTACCACAATTGATGGGGTTAAAATTGACTTTGATGATTCATGGATTCATTTGCGAAAATCAAACACAGAACCTATAATTCGTTTATATGCGGAAGCTACTGACGAAAATCGCATCCATGAGCAAATAGAAAAAATTGAAAGTGCTATTGCTGCTTTTGTCGCATCAATTTAAAGCGATTGTGCGTCCAAAAATAGTATGAAGGATCTTCCTTTATCTGAGCTTCTAACGCATCATAAAACGCATCTGTGATTTGGTAGTCGGGTAGCTCATTAGGGTGTGCTGCCAATACACTAAAAGTTGTTTGGTAATATCCTCTTTTAATGCGTTTTACTTTTGCCATAACTATAGGCACATCAAAACGCTTTCCCAAGCGTTCAGCTCCAGTGAATACAGGAACCTCATGCCCAAAAAACTTCCTGTAATAATTTTTACTTCTGTTTCGAGGCGATTGATCTGCTGCAAAACCTACTAGAGATAACTTGTTTTCGCGTTGAGATTTGGCAAACTCATCGGCAAAGTTTTTTCTAGAAATTAATGCAGAGTTATGCTTCGAACGTACTTTTTTAAAATAAGTGTCAAAATATTTATTTTCAAGAGGAGCATAAATAGCTACGGGTTTTAGCGAAACATAATACCCCAAAGCCAACAACCATTCAAAATTTGCATAATGTCCTGTCATCACAAAAACGGATTTACCTTGTTTGGCAAAATCTTCTAACAACTCAGGGTTTGTCACAGAAAATCGTCGCATCATTTGCGCTTTGGACATCCCTTTAACTTTAATGGCTTCCAAAAAAAGGTCGCATAAAAAACGATAGAATTTGCGCTCAACCTGCTTTTGTTCAGCTCGTGAACTACCAAGTCCACAAAGGGCAATGTTTTTTTGAACTACCTTTTTTCGGTATCCAACAATGTAATACATAAACACATATAACAGGTTTGAGAGTTGGTATAACAGCCAAAAAGGAAGGTTTGAGACAATAAAAAGCAGCGGTGCTGCAACGATATAAATAAGACGATTCATTCGCTTTTAAGGACTATGCGCAAAACTAAACTAAAGTAGTTTTTCCTCGAGAATGGGTAGGATATTTGCGATGTAATGGTCTTTGGCCACAACCGTACCGTTCTCATCCAGTAAAAATAATTGTGGAATGGAAGTTACACCATAAAGCGAAGCAATAGGGTCTTCCCAACGCTTTAAGTTTGACATATGATTCCAGTGCAATTTGTCGTTTTCAATAGCTTTTTTCCAGCTGGCATCATCTTTATCCAAAGAAACACTTACAATAGAAAGTCCTTTGTTTTTATACAAATTGTATATACTGACCAATTTTGGACTCTCTACGCGGCAAGGTCCACACCATGAAGCCCAAAAATCAACCAACGTATATGTTCCTAATGATGCGTAAAGGCTTTGTGTTTCGCCCCCAGGATTAGGTGCCGTAAAATCTGGAGCAGTAGATCCAACACTTACTTCAGCATCATCAGAATTTTCTGTTTCTTCTACTTTTTCTTCTTCTTTTTCTTCTGTAGGAAAAAGAGCGGTTTTAATTTTAATTCCGGCTTTGGTTTTTTTAATGGTACTGCTAAAGGCATTAAAAATGTTTTTAGCTTCCTCATTTTCAATTCCTTTATTTAAAATGAGTTGTTCTAAAATCAACGTAGATATATAAGAATCATTATTATTAGTGACGTAATCCACCTGAAAGTCAGTGAATTTTGTTTGCATATCTTTTAATTGTTCTTGTAAATCCGCAAAAGCCAAACTATCTCTAGAAATCATGGCATTTCGCATTTCATTTTGAATACCGAATAAATCATCAATTAACGGAGTAGTTTCTGTAATATATCTACTAAACTCTTTATTTGATTTGGTGCCGCTAACTTTAGATTCTCTTATGCTGTCTTTATAGATCTCGACCGTTATTTCACCTGGCTCTAAAACAACAGGTACCACATCGCGGTTACCCGCTAAAAGTAAATAGTGCATTTCGGGTAATTCAATAGTGCTGGTGTAACTTGTGACACCACCTTGAATGGCAAGAGTATCGAGTGTTTGCGGCTGGTTATTGTCGTCTAATGTGATTAGGAAAATTTGATTTTGGTCATCAACATCGGCTGAAATATTGAGCGTATATTCTGCAGACTGACATGAAACCAAAACAATAGATAGTATGAAAAAGGGTAAGAAACGCATGAGAAATATTTTTTCCAAATTTAGTAAAAAAGAAATGGTCTAGGAGAAGTCTTTTTTCTGAATTTGCCAAACTATATAAAATTTGCTACCTCAATTTATATAGAGATGAACAGGATATAAATTGTATTTTTGAAAAAATT
>CBFICG010000074.1:0-7414 GCA_965661025.1 Flavobacteriaceae bacterium
AACTTGGACAATGGGAACTCTGACCAAAGAACAATTTAACGGATTAAGACGTGCTGTAATAAAGGGTACTGGACTTGCTGGGTGGCATGGAGGATTAGGCGATTCGTTTAGGAATAATATTAATTTTCAATTCATGATTGGGGGGCAGTTTTTATCGCATCCTGGTGGTCAGATTGATCATGCTATTAGAATAACGGACAAAAAAGATCCCATAACTAAAGGCATAAAAAGTTTTGAGCTAAAAAAAACGGAGCAGTATTATATGCTCGTTGATCCAAATGTGAAAGTTCTGGCAACAACCACATTTGACCAGCCTTCTTATAAGAAGAAGGGTAAAAACAACAATGACATTCAAATTACTGGTAGTGTAATCCCCGTTGTTTGGAAAAAAAATTATGGCAAAGGTCGAGTCTTTTATTCCTCAATTGGTCATAAGATGTCAGATTTTGATGTTCCGCAAGTCATGAAAATGCAAATGCGTGGATTTAGATGGGCTTCTGAGGGAAAGTATATGCCTACTGAAAATATCATTTCCCCAGCCTACAAATAATTTGCAAAATGCTGATTATAAAGTGATTCTTTTAACTGATTGTTAACCTAACAGTAAAATAATCCGTTTTTAAAAACCTCCTAAGACACTATATTTGCACCAGCAAAATTGCTATGACTAAAACGTGTCTTTATGTCTTTTGACTGGACAAACATCCTATTTCCACTTTCCATACTTCTTATGGCGGTATATGCAATATGCCTTATTCTTATTTTTTTATACGCGCTGAGTCAGTTGAGTTTGCTAATAAATTATATCCGCCAAAAAAACAAAAAAAGTCAAGATCCTGTTTTTGACCTTGACAATCCAGACGAAGTCCCTTATGTTACTATTCAGTTGCCTGTTTATAACGAGCTGTACGTAATGGAGCGTTTATTGGACTTTGTGTCTAATATTGAATATCCAAAGGGAAAATTGGAGATACAAGTTTTAGATGATTCTACTGATGAATCATTAGAAATTACAGCAAAAAAAATTGCATTGCTTTGCGAAGAAGGTCATGATGTTGTTCATCTGCGTCGTACAAATCGAAGCGGGTTTAAGGCGGGTGCGTTAAAAGAAGGGTTGAAAACAGCAAAAGGGGATTTTATTGCCATTTTTGATGCCGACTTTACCCCCAAAAAAGATTGGCTATTGCAAACCATTCCCTACTTTAAAAACGAAAAAATTGGCGTTGTTCAAACGCGCTGGGGACACATCAATCGAAATTATTCAATACTCACTCAAGTACAAGCATTTGCCCTAGATATGCATTTTACCCTTGAACAAGTAGGACGTAATTACGGCGGTCATTTTATGAACTTTAACGGTACTGCAGGTGTTTGGCGCAAGACCTGCATTGAAGATGCCGGAAATTGGGAAGGCGATACCCTAACCGAAGACCTTGACCTTAGCTATCGCGCACAACTCAAAGGATGGAAATTTAAGTATTTGGAAGATGTGGAAACCCCTGCCGAACTTCCTGTTGCGATGAGTGCCATTCGCTCGCAACAATTTCGCTGGAACAAAGGGGGTGCTGAAAATTTCCAAAAAACAATTGGTAAAGTGTTCCGAACGCCTAATCTTGGACGCAAAACACGACTTCATGCCATCATGCATTTACTTAACAGCAGCATGTTTTTATCGGTACTTACGTTAGCTGTTTTAAGTATACCCATGTTGTATGTCAAAAATCAATGGGGACACTTAAGCTGGTTTTTTAACATTACAAGTCTGTTCATTATTAGTACTGTTATTTTCTTTATTTGCTATTGGTTTACGTATAAGCGTATTCATGGAGGCGGTTTTAATAACTTTATATCATTTAGCAAAAGTTTTGTAACGTTTTATGCTGTTGCAATGGGGTTTTCGGTACATAATTCAAAAGCTGTTTTGGAAGGACACCGCGGAAAGCGTAGCGCATTTGTAAGAACGCCAAAATTCAACATCACTACATTTAAAGACAATTTTAGCGCCAACAAATACCTCCAAAAAAGTATTTCCAAAAACACCGTGTTGGAAACCTTTTTAACCTTGTATTTTCTTTTTGGTATGACGAGTGCGTTTTTTGTAGGAGACGAAGGGGATTTTGGATTATTCCCTTTTCACTTGTTGCTTTTTATCGGGTTTGGTTTTGTAGCCTATACCTCAATAAAAAACAGGGCTTAGGTTATAACATTTTTAGTTGTTGTATTTCGCTTTGCGATAAATGACGCCAGTGACCACGAGGCAAGTCCTTTTTGGATAATCCTGCAAAAAGTACCCTGTCAAGTGATACCACTTCATACCCTAAATGCGCGAATATTCTACGCACAATACGGTTTCTCCCCGAGTGAAGCGCAATGCCCACTTCGCGTTTCGAAGCCCCTTGTACAAAACTTATTTCATCGGCCTTTATAGCGCCATCTTCAAGAGTAATGCCAGTTCTAAGGCGTTGTAAATGTTCTCCGTTTACCGTTTTGTCAAGCACCACGTGATATAATTTTTTGACCCCTGTACTTGGGTGCGTCAGCTTTTTTGCTAAATCGCCATCATTAGTAAAAAGAAGCAAACCTGTTGTTGGGCGGTCGAGTCTACCCACGGGTACAATGCGGGACTTGGTCGCATTTGCTACCAAATCCATCACGGTTCTGCGTCCTTTTTCGTCTCTAGTAGTAGTGATAAAGCCTTTTGGTTTATTTAGCAATACATAGGCAGGTTTTTCCGCTTGCAGTCGTTGTCCGTCAAAGTGTACCACATCGGTTGGCATTACTTTATAGCCAAGCGCTGTCATTACTTTATTGTTAATCTTAACAGCTCCCAACTTAATGTGCATATCTGCCTCCCGTCTTGAACAGATTCCTGAATGCGCAATAAACTTATTTAACCGAATTCCTTCTTGAGGCTGTTTTGAATTGTCTTTTTTCATCGAATTATTATTGACCTGCCCATTAGTATACCAACACGGAAAGGAAAAATAAGCAGTCTAAACCTTTAAGCGCAGCAAAGGTAAACTTAATATTCCCAACAAAATGATAAGCCGTACAAATTGCAACAATAATCCCATTTGTCGTGTGCTGCGAACACGCCATAGCATTCTCCACAAAACAACGAGGAATACCGCTGCGACAACAAAATAATATCCCATGGCGTTTAATTCAAAAAAGGCTCGAAGTACAACAATGACCAAAAGCGCACAAATAATAAGTATGCTGATAAACTGCTTAGTTTTTTGTTCCCCCCAAACCACAGGGAAAGTGCGGTAGTTTTGCGCCATATCGCCTTTAATATTATATAAATCTTTTACAAACTCTCGCATGCTCACGAGAGTATACAAATAGGCAGCATGAGTCAAAATTTCAATCGAAAAATTATTGTAATAAACCGTGATGGCAAAAAATGGTAAAATAGTCAGCAGAGTACTTGTTAGCGTTCCAAACCAAAGGTCTCGCTTTAAGAACGAGGAATATAAAAACATGGCAACCATGTAGGCTGTAAAAAAAACCACCGCACGAAACGATACATAACTCGCCACTAAAAGTGCCAATATAGAACAGGCAAAATAAACGCCAAGTTTCGTTTTTGCAGAGATATGACGCTCTAAAAGGGTTTTCTCTGGGCGATTGATAAGATCTTTTTCTTCATCAAAAAAGGCATTAAAAATATACCCTCCCGAAACACTAAATCCGGTTGCAAGTACAATAAACCAGAGATTTAAGTCCAATAAAGTAGGGACAATATCTAGGGAAGAAAAAATAAAAACCGAAGTCAATAGTTGCGCTAACATCAACACCGAAACATTCACACCACGCACCAAAGAAAACAACCCAATTGCTTGCAAAAACAATTTGGGAGAAGATGTTGAAGCGCCCATATTAGAACGTGTAAACGACCTCAAGCTTGTGGTCTGAGAGAAGTGCTTTTGCTTTGGGGAAATCTTGGGTGAACCCAAGAATATAACCGCCACCACCCGAACCGCAAAGCTTAAGGTAGTAGGCATTGGTTTCCAACCCTTTTTTCCACAGGGCTAAAAATCGCTTTGGAATCATGGGGCTAAAGTGATGTAGCACCACTGAAGATAGTTTTTTTACATCTGAAAAAAGTGCTGTGACATTTCTGTTTAAAAAGTGTTCTATACAACGGTCAGATATTGCGATAAATTCATCCTTCATCATTTTGCGGAAAGTGGGTGCTTCAAAGTTGTCTAAAAAAATAGATACCAAGGGCGCAGTTTCACTTGTCATACCACTATCTAGTAAAAATACCGCTGCATTACCTTGTTGCGATTGAGACGGAATTCCTGTGGGCTCAATTTCAGAAGTAGAATGAATCAAAATTGGAAGGCTCAAGAAGCTATTTAGTGGGTCTAGCCCCGAAGATTTTCCATGGAAAAAAGATTCCATCATTGCGAAAATAGATTTGAGTTTGGTCAGTTTGGAGCGAGTCAAATTTTCCAAAACTGTAATTTTTTCCACAGCATAACGATCGTAAATAGCCGCGACTAATGCACCGCTACTTCCCACACCATAGCCTTGTGGAATGCTACTATCAAAATACATCCCCTTAGCCACGTCTGCTGTAAGCTTTTCCAAATCAAATTGTACCAAATGAGTATCAAGACTACTGAGGTATTCGGCAAAACCTTTAAGTTTTTTATTGGACAAAACAGCCTTCTCTGAAGTACTATTATCCATGCGTAAGGCTCCTTTATAGTAGTTGTATGGAATAGACAACCCTTTGGAGTTTTTGATGATTCCATATTCTCCAAACAACAAAATTTTAGCGTAAAAAAGTGGTCCTTTCACAACAACAAACTTAGTCTTTTTTTATTCCTACTCCAACCCTATCGTGAAGGCATTGTTTGTTTTGACAAAATTGAAGCAATTCACTTTCTATAAATGGATGCACTTGGGCTGTGGTATGGTTTGGGTATAGCACATGTACATTAGCCCCAGCATCTAGTGTAAAACAAATTGGAATTTTGGTTTCCTTTCTAAACGCCCAGATCTTGTTAATTACGCTTAGCGTGTTGGGCTGCATCAAAATAAAATACGGATTAGATGTCATCATCATGGCATGAAGATGTAACGCTTCTTTTTCTACAATGGGTATAAATGCATCTAAATTCCCCTGTTGTAAAATAGGTAACAGTTCGGCAAGGTGATTGTTGGCTTGTGCAAAGCGTTGTGCAGCATAAGGATGCTGATGCATCAATTTATGTCCTAAGGTACTACTTACCTGTTTTTGTCCTTTATCAATCAACAAAATGCTATCACAGTATTCAGCAAAAACAGGATGAATGTCATGTAAAGGCATTGCCATTACGTCTGAAGAGTCTTTCAATGCGACATGTTTCCCCCATACCATCACGGGCCCTTGCGTACTGCGGCAAGCACTCCCCGACCCTAGTCGTGCCAAAAATGATATTTTATTCCTCTTGTCTTGATCAGATAACGGACTAAGCTGCACTTCTAAATCTACCAAACACGCTGCCAAGGCTGCCATAGATGAGGCTGATGAGGCAATACCGCTACTGTGTGGAAAGGTGTTTTGTGTGGTTATTGCCAATTGGTAGTGTGTCAAAAATGGTTGGTAGGGTAAAATATTAGCAAAAAAGGTTTCCAATTTTGGACGGAAACTCGGTTTGTCTTCACCCTCAAAAACAATGGAAAAAGATACTTTTTCATTAGGGTTTTCTATGGGCACAAACGATACTTGCGTTTGCGTGACTGCATGAGAAAGTGTAAAACTCAAAGAGGCGTTTTTGGGTAATTGAGGTGCGGTTTTACCCCAATACTTTACTAAAGCAATATTGCTGGGTGCTTGCCAACGCGTAATGAAATTTTCTCTATCAGGTAGTGCGTTTTTTGCAACAAAACGGTATTCCATATGAGGCAAATATACGGAGGAATCGCAGGCAGTTGAACACAAATACCATTTTGTGTTATTTTTTTTACTTTTGATCATTAACCAAATTCAACCCTTATGTTTTCAAAATCTATTGTTTGGTCCACATTGGCCGTATTTGTCTTTTTCTATGTTGCCCCTTGGGGTTTTTATGCTATTACTGATAAGTGCCTTCAACAGCATGTGCTTATACCCACTATGCGTCAGGATATTATGCCTGGTGTATTGGCCATTGGTGTGTTACTGATGTCTTTTGCATTTGTACATATTTTCCAGAAATGGTCTGGAGGTGTGTATTACAACAAAAGAGGCTTCTACTTTGGGCTATGGTTTGCACTATTTGAAGTACTTGCTATTGGAATTATTCGGTATGCTACCACTGAGGTAGTTGCCGCGCAATACTATATTCTCGACGGAGTTTTTTGGACTGCTATGTATGCCTTAGGTGGGGTTCTTACAGCTACGGTTTTAAGAAAAATGAGTTGATTTTTTAACTCCTGCATTTTATATCTTTTTAATATCTTGTGCTTAATATTTAAATAACTAATATTATGACATTGGGTATTATTTATGCTTTTTTATCTGCGATCCTCTTGGGCATTTATGCACTTCCTTCAAAATTTACAAAAGGGTTTGCTTGGGAAAATACTTGGGGTGGTTTTTTCTTTTTTGGAATGTTTGTTATTCCAATCATCATAACTTTTGCCCTAGTCGATAATCTTTGGGACATTTACAGCCAATCGCCAAGTTGGGTTTTCCCAGTAATGTTTGCTTTAAGTTTTTGTTGGGGCATTGGCAATATGCTTTGGGGGTATAGCATTTCTTCCATTGGAATGGCATTGGCTTTTAGTTTGTTCTTAGGTGTAATTACTTCTATTGATACGGTACTCCCATTAATTTTAGTGCCTGAGGGACAGCAGAGTGTAATTGGAACACCTGTAGGAAACGTAATACTACTGGGTATTTTTACTATTGTTGCCGGCATAGCATTAAATGGCTATGCAGGTATTCTACGAGATAAAGACAAGTCTAAAAACCCCAATGGCATAAGCAAAGATGTGATTCGCAAAGGGATTTTATTTTGTGTTTTGGGCGCCATTTGCGCTGCAGGCTTTAATTTGTCTTACCATACCGGAAATAACTTAGGTAAAATTGGTGAAATTGCTGAATTACAATTTGGAAACGAACCATGGATAGCACGCCTTGCGGTACTATTGCCCATTTTTATGGGTGCAACTCTTTCAACAAGTATCTTTTTTGGTTACCGATTGACCAAAAACAAAACCTGGGGAAACTTTACCAAAAAGGGCGCTTTGAACGCACTGATCTTAGTGCTTTTAATGGCTGTTTTTCATGATACTGCTCTAGTCATTTATGGATTAGCAGCATATCATTTAGGTGAATTAGGCACTTCTGTTGGTTTTGCTATTTTAGAAACAGGAGCAATAATGGTCGCTAATGTTAATGGCGTTCTTACTAAAGAGTGGAAAGGCGCAAGTA
>CBFICG010000075.1:0-7292 GCA_965661025.1 Flavobacteriaceae bacterium
CTTAAACTTGCCGAAAAGCTAGACCGCTATGGTATTAAGATTATGGGTACGAGTTTTCAGTCGTTGGATTTGGCAGAAGACCGCGGAAGTTTTTCAACGTTGCTAAAGGAAAACAACATTCCATATCCAGAATTTGGCGTAGCTGAAACTGCTGACGAAGCGCTTGCACTTGCCGACAAGTTAAACTTCCCTATCCTTGTCCGGCCCTCTTATGTATTGGGAGGTCAGGGGATGAAAATTGTCATTAACAAAGAAGATTTGGTTAAGCATGTGGTGGATTTGCTACACAAAATCCCTAACAACAAATTGTTACTGGATCATTATCTGGACGGTGCTATTGAGGCGGAAGCCGATGCTATTTGCGATGGCGAAAATGTGTATATTATTGGTATTATGGAACACATTGAGCCCTGCGGGATTCACTCAGGGGATTCCAACGCTACGTTACCACCATTTAATTTGGGCGATTTTGTGATGCAACAAATAATCGATCATACCAATAAAATTGCGCTTGCACTCAATACGGTAGGTCTAATTAACATCCAGTTTGCCATAAAAGACGATGTGGTATATATTATTGAGGCCAATCCACGCGCATCTAGAACGGTACCGTTTATTGCCAAGGCGTATAAAGAACCGTATGTGAATTACGCAACTAAAGTCATGATAGGCGATAAGAAACTGTCTGATTTTAATTTCAATCCAAAGTTAGAAGGTTTTGCCATTAAGCAACCGGTGTTTTCGTTTAACAAGTTTCCGAATGTAAATAAAGCACTTGGACCAGAGATGAAAAGTACAGGCGAAAGCATTCTGTTTATTGATAATCTTCAAGACGATGAATTCTACGAGTTGTACGGCCGAAGAAAGATGTATCTGACCAAATAGATTGCGTGAATTCACGTATCTTTAAGCAAACAATTTTAGTATGGAGTGGATTCTAGTTGCCATTGTTTTGGTAGCACTTGTAGTTTTTTATCTTATCAATCAAAAGAATCAATCCAAAAGTGTTTCGAATGAATTTTTGATGCAGCTCAATGCGCAACTGCGCGAAGAGATACAGGGCATTCGTAAAGAAGCAGATGCTAATGCTAAAGAAACACGAGTAGAGCTAGAACAAAAATTAGATAATATTACTAAAGGAATTAGCGATTATCAACGCTCTTCAAATCAGTCCATGACGCAGCAATTTGCAGAGTCCAAAAAAGCAATAACCGACGTAACCAAAGCCCTCTCAGAAATTAAAGGGACCAACGAGCAAGTACTCAGTTTTGCCAATCAAATGAAGACGTTGGAGAAGATTTTAGGCAATTCCAAACAACGTGGTATTTTGGGTGAAATTCAATTAGAAAACTTATTGGCAAATGTACTCCCACCCGAATTGTTTCAAATGCAATATAGCTTTGCTAATGGAGAGGCGGTAGATGCTATTGTAAAAGTGGGTAATTTTATCATTCCAATTGATGCTAAATTTTCGCTGGACAACTATAATAAAATGGTGGAAAGCAGCGATTCGGAAGCTATTAAATCCTTAGAGCAATCTTTTAAGGGTGATATCAAAAAACGCATAGACGAAACGGCAAAATACATCCGCCCAAACGAGGATACAACAGACTACGCTTATATGTTTATTCCTGCCGATGGACTATACCAAGACTTGCTAAACAGCAGAGTAGGTGCGTTGCAAATCAACTCTCGTGATTTAGTTTCATATGCCTATGAAAAAAAGGTGATGATTGTTTCTCCGATGAGTCTTTTTCCTATGCTACAAATTACGGTGAAGGCACTGCATAACCTTAAAATCGAAAGTTCTATTCAGGACATTTTAAAGAATGTAGATAAACTTTCTACCCACCTTAATGCCTTTGAGGATGTACATAGCCGACTGGGAAAATCTATTGGTACGGTAGTTAATCAATATAATGCCTCGGCTAAGGAGTTTAAAAAGATTGATAAGGATATTATTCGCCTCTCTGGCGAAAGAAATGCTTTAGACTACCAGCCGGATTTGTTAGAACGCCCGGCAAGTGAGGAGTAGCCTGTATTACTCCAGCACTGAAGTGGCATCATTCACTTCAATCCAATAGCCGTTAGGGTCTTGGAAATACAACTGTTTTACGTTATCGTTCCGTACATTATAGACATTGGATGTTCCCAACCAATCGGAATAATGAATGTTTAAAGATTCAATACGCGCTATAAATCCTTCAAAATCGTTTGTGCTAAAAGCAACATGAACAGCCCTAACTGTTTTAATGGTCTTTTCGGGTCGTGGAATAAGGTGGAGTTCTTTCCCCTGACTAAGAGAAAGCCATCTGGTTTTTGAATTTGATGCGGTATTTTCAATTTCTTTAAAATCAAATACTTTTTGGTAAAACGCAACAGATGTGTTGACATCCTTAACTGCAAGTGCTAGATGATTTAGAGTTACATGCTGCATTTTACTACGTTGATTCCAAAGGGATTTACGCCAACTGAATTCGTTTTGTGGCAAAACGGTAGCCAAACAGCAACAGGGTGCTGAAGAAAACATCGCCAAGCAAAGAGTTTATAAAAAATGGAATAGCTAGAGTAAAACATGTGACAAAACCTTCAACAGTAATCGGGTAATACAATACCCAAACGCCAAGATTAGAGAGTAGAAAAAACACCAAACTGCTTAGCAATACTGTGCCCACATTCATTTTTTTAAATACCACACCAACAGCGGTAATAGCCAAAAAAGAGAGGTATACTACAGGTGTAATCATTGAAAACCCTAAAAAGATATCCGTAAACACCATAGCTAAAAGCGGCATTAGAACTGCCCAGTGTTTTTTGTCAAAAAACGTACCAGCAAAAAGCGCCACTGCAGTAATAGGGGCCACATTTGGCGGATGAGGCAATAAACGCATCAGAACGGCAACCAAGACAAAGCTTACTAAAACGGTTTCTTTTTTGCTAAACGACATAAAATAAAGTTCTTACACAAAGGTATATTTTTTTTTATCTATAACCTATTTGTGTTTAAGAAAGCTGTACATTGGTCATAGCTTTTTGGTTCTTTTGTAGTGAAAGATGAAAAGGGAAAAAGGTGGAAAGCCTTTGCTGTTCCCGCAACTGTAAGTACTACAACGTTTAATGCTTCAAGCCACTGTACGTTTTGGCGTATGGGAAGGTACATTGAATAGTACGAGTCAGGAGACCTGCCAAAAAGATTCGTACTGCTGCTGCTCGGGATAAGCAATATCAGTTTATTTTTTTAATTAAATACAACATGAAATACATCGTGGCATTCGTGCTGTGCTGTGCTATAGCACAAGCACAAGAACGCTTGGATGAGGTAATCGTTTCAGATTCACGCATCCCCAAATCAAGAAAGAACAGCGGAAAAGCTGTTGTGAAAATAACCGCTAAAGAAATAGCAAAAAACCAAGGGATTTCGCTTGCGCAACTCCTAAATCAGTACGCTGGTATGTACATTTCAGGCGCACAGACACACCCTGGTCAAAACCTGTCTTATTTTTTTCGTGGTGGGAACAACCGTCAAGTATTGGTACGTATAGATGGTGTAGTGGTGAGCGATCCGTCGCAGGTAGAAGCTGATTTTGACATACGCCTTCTTGATTTAGATCAAATTGCGTCTATTGAAGTCGTAAAAGGGGCATCGAGTAGCCTTTATGGTAGTGGCGCAGCAACGGCAGTGATTGATATTACTACCAAAAATGCAGCAACCCAGAAAACGCGTCTAAATATTTCGCAAGAGTGGGGGACGCAAAATACGCTAAACCAAAAACTGGGTTCATTTTCAGACGTACAAAAGCAAACCGTACGATTGGAGCGCAGTGTTGCAAAGATTGGACTTAGTACTTCGTTAAGTCGTTTTACAACAGATGGTATGTCGTCTGTAATAGGAATCGAATCAGATGCGGCAAGTAGAGAGAATATCCAATTCAACGCCAAAAGTCAGTACGAAGGGCCATGGGGCTGGAAGGCGTTTTTTCATCGTGATAATTTGGCGTCAGATTATGATGGCTTTTATGCTGATGCACCTAATTCGTTGTTAAGTAAAAACAACCGTTACGGAATTTTGCCTTCGTTTACTAAAGGCAAGTCACATAT
Source organism: Flavobacteriaceae bacterium (assembly GCA_965661025.1). Lineage (GTDB taxonomy): Bacteria > Bacteroidota > Bacteroidia > Flavobacteriales > Flavobacteriaceae > UBA7446. The sequence goes on from CBFICG010000075.1 coordinate 4,099, forward strand.
ACAGGCACATGTATCATGGTCCGATACCAAACGGAGTTTTTTTTCCGAGAGTACTAGTACTTCCAATTCAGATGTGTTTACTTCTGAACTCACTTGGCGGTATCGTGCTTCTGACGAAGTAACGCTTTTGGCTGGCGGATTATTTCAAGATTTTAGTTCAGAGAGTTCTAGTAGTAAAAACAGTCCTTCACACGAAAATATAGCATTCTTTATTAGTGCAAACTGGCAACACACTCATGGTTATGCACTTCAGCTAAGCGGTAGAAATACGGTACACAGCAGTTTTGGTGCACACCAAACGTTTAATGTGAATCCGTATTACGTGCTTTCGCTTTCTGATGCATCCTATTGGAAAATCTTTGGTTCTTGGGCAACCTCATTTATTGCGCCAACACAGTATAAATTATTTAATCCAAATTTTGGGAATCCCAATTTAGAACCTGAAGAAAACAGAACGTATGAGGTTGGAATTGAAAGTGTTTCATCCAATAACCGTATTTCTCTAGTGGGCTTTCACCGTAAAGAAAATAATACTATAATTTCGAATCCCGCACCCATAGGTTATACCAATGGCAATGCTACACAAAAAGTAAAAGGGATAGAGGTTGAGGGGGATTTTTCGATCAATACTCTAACCATACAAGCCAATTACACATTTACAGAAAAAGTTGATGCTACCCCGTTACGCCTTCCAAAACACGCGGCTAATTTAGGATTTACCTATGCTGCTAATAAGGCTCTGTGGGGGATGCATTTGCGTTATGTGGGTTCTCGAAGCGATGCGGACTTCTCAACCTATCCGGCTATGACTGAAAAACTAAAGGGCTTTGCACTCTTAGATGCACGCATTACCTTGCCCAATTTTATTGGAAATGCGAGCGCTACATTGGCCATAACGAACGTACTTGATGCAGAATACACCGAAATTATTGGGTATTCGGTCTTAGGGAGAAATCTAAACCTAAGACTACAATATGCTTTTTAGTCGATAGGGAAATAAATGGCTCTGCCTTCTTCAACTTGGATTTCATTAAACGTTGATTTCACACTTTTCGGCGTAAATGCGCTAGATAAGGTGACTTTTCCACTAATGAAGTCTAAGGCTTTTTGAAGCATTGGCTCATCCACATCACCAAGGATACCTAAATTGTCAAAATCTTCATTAAGTTTAATGTTGGGGGTAAAGCCATTTCCATAATCACCAAATCCAACACTATTAAAAATCCCAAAAGTGATGGGTAATAAGGCCCACGTATGATTTGGATTTTTAATTTTTTGCATATCGTCAATATAATCGTAAATAAGATTTGACCCGACATTTTTTCCGGAGGTTTTAGTTCCAATAAGCACAACATCCATGTATGGGTCTAATCCATTTATCATCATTTCACTGGCGGAAGCAGAACTCGCGGTTACTAAAAAAATAATTCTATTTAACCCTAACTGAATCCCTGAATTTACAATGTCAATTTCCTCATTATACTTTGACAATTTTTGGTTAAATACTATTTTCCCAAAAACTTTTCCTGCATGTTCGCCGGCAATAAGCCCAGCTAAAAATTGTGAAGTGCTTACACTTCCTCCCGGATTGTAACGCAAATCGAACACTAGTTCATCTATTTGCTGTGAAGCCAAATCGATAAAAGCATTTTTCAAATCATCTTCTTGTTTGGAAGCAAAGCCATTGTACATGACGTAACCCACCTTTTTACCCTCGTGCATAATAACTTTAGCAATGTGCAATTCTCTCTCAGTCACTTCGGAGTTATTCAATGTGATGGTGGTTCCTGTAGACTGAATGCCAAGATTAGTGATGTTTGCCATTGATAAAGAATAGCTTGCTTTGTTTGCAAATAATAGCGATTGATAATTCTCAACAGTCAATTGAATGCCGTCTACGTGTGTAAAAATATCACCGCGTTTTATTCCTTTTTGAGCTGCATCGGTATTAGGGAGCACATATCGAACATAACCAAAAAGGGTGGTATCTGTATTAGACATAGCAACTAAGCCAAGTTTCATTCCATTACTTAACGAAATGGAGTTCAATTGCTTTTCAAAACGAACATAGTCATCTGTGATGACACTAAACCGGTCTGCTTTCCTGTAAAGCAGGCTATCAAACAGCTCCCTTGGTCCGCCATACGATTGTATAAAAGATGTATATTCTTTGTCGTTGCTAAACCTATTGTCTTCTAAATTTTTGACGTCTTTTTGCCAATAATACACGGTATTCATCGCCTTGTATATAAAATCTTCAATTTCCAGATTTTTTGAAGTGGCTACTTGTATAGAGTCATCGAGGTCGTCTTTACAGCCAATAAATGAAACAAGAAAAAGGAGTACTATGAATTTTTTCATAGGTTTGATATTATGCAATAATGCTAATGTACAAAATTATCGAAAGTAGGTACTGTAACAAAATCAGCTTATAATCGTTAATGGAACATACACCCAATAAATACTTAAATATAGAATAACATGAAAAAGAAAATGATTTTACTCGCTCTGATAACTTTTTCGCTAAGTTGGGGGCAAGATGTATTTGAAAAGTACGAATACGATGACAACGTAAGCTATTTTTCCATTAGTCCAAAAATGTTTGAAATGCTGGCAAAACTTAGCATCGAAACTGGCGACCCAGAAGCCGAACAATTTTTATCTCTTGTACAAGAAATCAATTCTTTTAAGGTAATTACCACTGAAAGTATAGATGTTGCAAGTGATATTCAGCACTGGGTTGAAAAGCATATTAAGGACTCAAAAATGGAAGAATTAATGCGTGTTCGCGACAAAGATGCCCATGTGAATTTCTATATCAAATCGGGTAAGGATAAAGATTTGGTCAAAGAGCTTTTGATGTTTGTAAACGATATCAATTCCGAAAACATCAACCTTGGTAATCGCAAACCCGAAACTGTGTTACTGTATTTGAGCGGTGATATAAACCTGACGCAAATTTCTAAACTCGTTAATCAAATGAACCTTCCTGGCGGACGGCAGTTGGGGAAACTTAATGCTAAAGACAATGAATAAGTTTTTAATGTACTGCGCTGTGCTTTTGGTTGTTGGTTGCTCATCCACTCCTAGTATTCAAGAATATTATGTGGCCAAAACAGAAGATCCAAATTTTCTCGTTATAGATATTCCAACATCCATTTTAGGGATTGATACCAAGTCTCTTACCGACGAGG
>CBFICG010000076.1:0-7263 GCA_965661025.1 Flavobacteriaceae bacterium
TTAAACACAATTGTTGCGGCATATTTATTTAAAGAGCTTCCACAAAATAACGAAGGGTCACTAACGCTGATGCGTTCCAAAATAGTTCGCCGCAATTTTCTTAATCAAATTGGAGAGGGATTGGGTTTGATTCAACATTTATCCTCTAATGTACCACAAAAAAACTACGGTGCAGATGTACACGGAAACCTGTTTGAGGCACTTGTTGGTGCGGTGTATTTGGATTGCGGTTTTGATGCCTGCTCTCGGTTTGTGTATTCGTGTATGATTACCCCTCATGTAGATTTAATCAAATTGCACAATAAGGTATTAAGCTATAAAAGTCTTCTGGTGGATTGGTTTCAAAAAAGCCGCTTACACTACAAATACGAAGTAACAAACGACAATGGCGCCGAAAACGTAAATTACTACAAGGCGAAGCTTTGGTTAAACAATAAGGTTATAGCTACTGCCCGAGCAACCAACAAAAAAAAAGCTGTTGAAAAAGTTTCAAAACGCGCTTATTTTCAATTTCAACATCAGATTAAATCCATTCAAAGTAGACATTAAGTATTTATTATATCTAATTAAACACGATTTTAATTCTCTTTTTGTGCCGTATATTAGCTTAGCTTTATGATAACCCACAAACTTAGTTTGGAGCCTGAAGTACACGACCAAGACGTTGTTTGTGTACACACTGCGCTTCCGACATATTTATTTGTTTTCCAGCTTAATAGGTTACTTGGGCTGTCGCTTTATCGAAGCAATGATGATATTGTGCCTAAGAATGCACACCGTGGGTTTGCCGTTTATCAATACAATTGTGATGTTTTGCAACAAACGTGGCGCGTCATTGAAAATCGCTTTACTACAACACAGAACGAAACTGAAAACAGTCTTTTTGCTCAAACCGAACAACGTTTTTTTCTGTTTCCCGAATTAGATCAAACGGACTTATTTATCTGTATTAACGGGCTCACAGATACGGTGCTAAGAAAAATTCAATCTATTGGACGCGTAATTTCATGTTATAGACTGCCAAAAAAACTTAACAACATCAAAGAACAACTTACATTTTAACCATGCGAAAAATTAAAAAAACCAAAATTGTAGCTACGCTTGGGCCTGCCTCTTCAAGTAAAGAAATCATAAAAGCCATGATGGAGAACGGCGTCAATGTCTTTCGAATAAACTTCTCACATGCCAACTACGAAAACGTGCTTGAACGCATTCAAACCATTAGAGCGCTCAACGTAGAACTCGGTTTTCATGTTGGGATTCTCGCCGATTTGCAAGGGCCAAAACTTCGAGTGGGGAATATGGCTCCTGATACGCTATTGAAAGTAGGCCAAGAAGTGCGTTTTACCACAGAAAAAATAGCAGAAGGAAACGCAGACGCAATCTACATGAACTACCGCCAGTTTCCAAAAGACGTAAGCGCTGGCGAACGAATTTTGTTAGATGATGGAAAGCTTATTTTTGAAGTCCTTGAAAGCGACAAAAAAACAACTGTAACGGCTAAGGTTATCCAAGGAGGCATTTTAAAGTCTAAAAAAGGAGTAAACCTGCCTAACACCAAAATTTCACTCCCTGCTCTCACTGAAAAAGATGTAAATGACGCAATTTTTGCTATTGAACAAAATGTAGACTGGATTGCTTTGTCATTTGTTCGTCACAGACAAGATGTTGAAGCCTTACGAAAGCTCATCAAAGAACACAGCGAATACGATATCCCTATCATTTCTAAAATTGAAAAACCTGAGGCAATAGTAAACATTGAAGAAATTATAGCAGCGAGTAACGGGCTTATGGTCGCTCGCGGTGATTTGGGTGTTGAAGTACCTGCTGAGGAGGTCCCATTGATGCAGAAAGAACTGGTGCTGCGTGCCAAGCAAGCGCGCATTCCCGTTATCGTCGCTACCCAAATGATGGAATCTATGATTGACGGGCTTACGCCCACACGTGCCGAAGTTAACGACGTTGCGAATTCGGTAATGGATGGTGCAGATGCGGTAATGCTTTCAGGAGAAACTTCCGTTGGAAAATACCCTGTTGAAGTAATTCAAACCATGCGTAAAATTGTAGTTAGTGTTGAAAATTCGACCCTTATAAAGGTACCGCTTGGTGCTCCTCAAAATAAAAATGAGCGCTTTATCACCAAGTCGGTTTGTTACCATGCCGCAACAATGGCTAACGAAATAGAGGCAAAAGCGATATGTACGCTAACCAATAGCGGCTATACCGCTTATCAAATTTCAGCTTGGCGTCCAAAAGCATCTATTTTAGTCTTTACTTCTAACAAGCGTATTCTTGCCCAACTCAATCTTATTTGGGGCGTAAAAGGGTCTTATTACGAAGGGGATGGTTCTACCGATGATACTGTAAAAGAAGTCAATCAAATTGCTAAGGAAAAAGGCTATGTTGTTGCGGGCGATTCCCTTATCAACCTTGTTGCTATGCCGGTTGCCGAACGCGGTATGGTAAATACACTTCGCGTATCAACAATCTAAAAGCGAAATCGCAATTGTTCCTCTATAGGGGGGTGTTGCTTTTCGGATTTAAAATTTGATAAAGAAATGCCTAATAGGCGTACCGAATCTTGTAGTTTTTCTTGATACAATAATTTTTTGGATTCCTCCAAAATTAGACTTGCGTCTGAAATATATAACGGTAACGTCTTGCTGCGTGTTTGTATCACGAAATCGGCATATTTTATTTTGAGGGTAATTGTTTTTCCTGCTACCTTTTTTTTCCCCATACGCTTTTGTAGGGCTGAAACAATCTCCGCCAAGCGCTCTTCCATATAAATTTCACTCGACAGATTTTTTGAAAAAGTGCGCTCCGCCCCTACCGATTTTGCAATGCGTGCAGATTTGACTTCACTCGTGTGAATGCCGCGCACCACGTGATAATAATAGCTCCCTGACTTGCCAAATTTTTCTGTTAGCTCTTCAAGAGATCGCTTTTTTAAATCTGCCCCTGTGAAAATTCCCCATTGATACATTTTGTCGGCAGTTACTTTTCCAATTCCGTGAAACTTTCGAATATCCAACGCCTCCATAAAAGCCAACACTTCCTCAGGGGGAATGGTTTTTTGTCCGTTGGGTTTATTATAATCACTTGCCACTTTTGCCAAAAATTTATTAATAGATATTCCCGCAGATGCGGTGAGTTGGGTTTTGGTGTAGATTTTCGCTCTGATTTCGGACGCAATCTGTGTTGCCGATACCATCCCTTTTTTGTTTTGAGTCACGTCCAAATACGCTTCGTCCAAAGAAAGCGGCTCGACTAAGTCCGTGTATTCGTAAAAAACCTCTCGAATTTGATCGGATACCTCTTTGTAGCGTGTACCATTTGACGACACAAAAATCAAGTCTGGGCAAAGTTTTTTGGCATGCCTTCCTGACATGGCACTGCGCACGCCATAGGGGCGTGCTTCATAACTGGCTGCAGCAACAACACCTCGTTCAGAACCACCCCCAACCGCAATGGGTTTGCCTCGCAACTCAGGGTTGTCCAACTGCTCTACAGATGCAAAAAAGGCATCCATATCAATATGTACAATTTTTCGAATAGGAAAATCCATACGTAAAAATACAGGTTTGCCTGTGTTATTAGTACTTTTGGTGTATGGAAACACAACGACAGAAAAAAATCAATGCTCTATTGCAGCAAGAAATCACAGCGCTTTTGCAAGGCGCCATTCGTACGCAAGGCGTAAAAAACTTGGTGCTTTCGGTTTCCAAAGTCAGCATTACCGTTGACCTTAGTGTAGCAAAAGTGTATCTCTCCATTTTTCCACACATCAAAGCCAAAGAGATTTTGGAAGGACTTAAAGGAAATAAGAGTGTGCTGAAACACGATTTGGCACAACACCTACGCAACGATTTGCGCAAGGTTCCCGATTTAACCTTTTACTTAGATGATTCGCTGGAATACATCGATGTAATTGAAGCTTCGCTTACACGGAAAAACGACCCTTTAAAAAAATAAGATGCGCTTTACTCGCTTACTTGCCTTACGCTATACGTTTGGACTACGAAAAAAAGCGGCGGTTACGTTAATCGGTCGCTTTGCGGCATTTGTGGTGGGCGTGTCAGTGTTTGCCTTTTTTATTGTGTTGTCGGTGTTTGGGGGCTTGCGGCAATTTGGCTTGGAATTTACCCACGCTTTTGACCCAGATATTTATATCGAATCTACCTCCGCCGAACTTTTTGACATTAACTATAGTGCGCTTAACGCCGTGCACCAACATCCCGCTGTTGAAGTCGTTTCCGCTGCGTTGTCACAAGAAATGATGCTGCGCTTTAAAGCCCGCACCGCTTTTGCCAACATCATTGGTGTGGATAGCTTGTTTAGCAAGGTGGTCGCTGGAGAAACTATGGTTGGCGAATGGATTTCCCCAAATGCCTACGAGATTGTGTTGGGTATTGGCGTATTGTCTCAACTGGATGGCTCCGCCTACGATCACCCTCAAGGAATAACATTATTGGTGCCGGATCTAAAAAACAAAAGCGTACTTAAGCAACAACCTTTTCGAACGCAATCGGCAATGGTTCGCGGAGTGTTTCAGCTTGGGGAGTCTGTGGATGAAACCACTGCCTTTGCGCCACTGGATATGGTGCAAAAGCTGTTGCGTCTTTCTTCTGAAAATATTTCTGCTTTATACGTAAAGCTTGCACCGCAAGCCGATGATCAAAGTGTACAAAAAAGCCTACAACAAGCCTTAGGTGATAGCTACCGCGTGCTGACCAAAGCAGGGCGTAATCCTGCTCTTTACAAAATGCTCCATACGGAGCGCGTGGCAGTAATTGGAATTCTCTCGCTTGTAGTGCTTATTGCGTTATTTAATGTGGTGGGTGCTATCATTATGACTGTGCTCGAAAAGAAGGAAAACATTAACACCTTGTACCAATTGGGTGCACCCGTAACTGCATTACAGCGGGTGTTTTTTAATCAAGGGGTATTGCTTAGCGGCTTGGGCGGCGGCATAGGGTTTTTGGTGGCGCTTGTATTGGTGGTGCTCCAAAAAACAACCTCTTTTATACAAATTCCTGGGTCCTATTTGGCGTATCCTGTAGCCTTGGAGTGGTCTGCTTTTTGGACAGTGCTTTTGGTCGTAGGGGGGTTAAGTACGCTCGTGTCTTGGCTTACAGCTAAGGTGGTAAAAGGGGTTGTTAAGCGATTATGATGCTTTCTCTGTGTTTTAAGCCTCAACCCCAAAAAGCTCCTCAATTTCATCCAATACGGCAAACACATCTGCGGGGTCGTCTTCGGTTACCAAACGTTGGCGGTAGGGTTTAAAATCCGGAATGCCCTTAAAATAGTTCGTATAGTGGCGACGGGTTTCAAAAACACCTAATTTTTCGCCTTTCCAGTCAATAGCCATTTCCAAATGGCGGCGTGCCATAGCAGCGCGCTCCGCAAGGCTTGGCGGGGGTGCGTGTGTACCGTGCTTAAAAAAGTGTTTTACCTCGTTAAAAAACCAAGGATTGCCAATACTTGCCCTACCTATCATGGCGCCATCAAGACCAAATGCGTCGCGCATTTCAACAGCTTTTTCAGGTGAGTTTACATCACCATTGCCAAAGACAGGAATATGCATTCTAGAATTGTTTTTTACGGCAGCAATATGCGTCCAATCGGCAGCGCCTTTATACATCTGGGCTCTCGTTCTGCCGTGAATGGAAATCGCTTTGGCGCCCACGTCTTGCAATCGCTCGGCAACCTCTACAATTTGAATGCTTTCATGGTCCCAGCCCAAGCGTGTTTTTACGGTTACAGGCAAATGGGTGCGCTTAACCATGGCTTCAGTCAAGGACACCATCAGCGGAATGTCTTTTAAAATCCCTGCTCCGGCACCTTTGGACACCACTTTTTTTACAGGGCACCCAAAGTTGATGTCAATAATATCGGGCTTGGTTTGTGCTACAATATCTACCGATTGTAACATAGAATCTAAATTGGCACCAAAAATCTGAATACCAACAGGACGTTCTGCCTCGTAAATATCCAACTTCATCACGCTTTTGGCCGCATCACGAATCAAGCCTTCACTTGATATAAATTCGGTATATATCAGTTGGCCCTGCTCTTTACAAAGAGCTCTAAATGGCGGGTCGCTGACATCTTCCATGGGTGCCAACAGTAGTGGAAATTCGCCAAGTGCTATGTCGCCAATTTTAACCATCAGGGTGCAAAAGTATTTTGAATTCCTTTGGCAATTTCGGTATCCCAAAACTGCATCATCTTCCCCGTTTTGACCCAATATACGCGTGGTGGCGCACTTCCAATCAAATCAAAAAAGGTGTTTACGCCTATCATTTGATAGGGAAAATCTGAATTCGTTAGTGCATTAAATTGTTCCACTGTGGTGTCGCCTTCTTCAAAAAATAGCGCAACTACTTGGGGCAAGTCTGCGCCGTTGCGTTGTAGTTCAGCCAATTCTTTAGCGGCTTCTTGGCAATGCTCACAACTAAGGTTTAGCACGGCAACCAAATAGTTGCCTTTGGTAAAATCGATTTCTGCAGCGTTTTCAAACACAGGGAGTTTCGCCACCACCTCATCGGGTTCAGTTTGTATGGGCCAAATAAATACTGCTGCTGCAAATAGCGCAGGAAGCAATGCCCAGGTGAGCCATGACTTCTTTCCAAATTTGTATTTATATCGCAATAAAAATCCATTTATTGCCAATAGCACTCCATTTTTACCCAACGACTCCAAAGGCGACATCGCAATCATTTCCCCAAAACAACCGCAGTTACTTGTATCCCCAATAAAAACCAAATAGCCTAAATGCAACGAGAAAATAACCAACAACCAAAAACTGATACGCAATACTAAGCGAGTGTAAAACGGTAACAACAAGCCAATGCCGAGCCACACTTCTAATGCAATAATAGCACGTGTTGCCCATGCGCCGTAGAGGCGATTGGGAACAATTCCTTGTTGTTCCAAAAGGATTTCAAAAAAGCCAGGGGCAATTGCCTTCGTGTAAGCTGAAAACAAAAAGGTTGCAGCCAAAAAAAACTGTAAGATGGTGCGCAAGTGTGCCATAATTTCCTTTTGCCAAAAATAACTTTTCTTTGGCACTTTCGTCGCCTCTAGGCTTGCATAGCGTATCTTTGTTGGCTAAGGCGTTTGTTTCCCATGAAGCACATTCGAAATTTCTGCATTATCGCACACATCGACCACGGTAAAAGCACACTTGCCGACCGGTTACTTGATGCTACTGGTGCCGTGACCGATAGAGAAAAACAAGACCAGTTGTTAGACGACATG
>CBFICG010000077.1:0-7213 GCA_965661025.1 Flavobacteriaceae bacterium
TCATAGCATCAGCAATTCCCGTAACAAGGTTTGTTGCTCCTGGACCTGAGGTAGCAACACAAACGCCAACTTTTCCACTAACACGCGCATACCCTTGTGCCGCGTGAGTAGCTCCCTGTTCATGACGGGTGAGTACGTGTTGCAGTTTGTCTTGGAACTTATAAAGTTCGTCGTAAAAAGGCATTATCGCTCCGCCAGGATACCCATAAATAAGGTCAACACCTTCTGCAAGAAGACAGTGAATTAAAGCTTCAGAACCTGTGATGTTTTGTTTAGATGTCATACGTTATTCGTCAGTTACACAACCTTCAGAAGCCGTAGCTACAGCTTGTGCATATTTATACAACACTCCTTTTTTAACTTTTAAAGCAGGGGCTTTCCATGCAGCACGTCGCGCAGCAAGTTCTTCATCGCTAATTTGAACGTGCAATTCGTTTTTCTGGGCATCAATACGGATAATATCCCCGTTCTCTACAAGTCCAATAGTGCCTCCAAGTTGTGCCTCTGGTGTGATATGACCAACTACAAACCCATGTGTGCCGCCCGAAAAACGTCCATCAGTGATAAGCGCTACCTCTTTACCTAAACCTGCACCCATAATGGCAGCTGTAGGTTTAAGCATTTCGGGCATTCCAGGTCCGCCTTTAGGTCCTTCATATCGAATAACCACTACTTCACCCTTTTGGACTTCACCCGATTTGATTCCTGCATTAGCAGCAAATTCACCGTCATAAACCCGAGCAGGTCCTACAAAAGATAATCCTTCTTTTCCTGTTATTTTTGCCACAGCACCGTCTAAGGCAAGGTTACCAAACAAAATACGGATATGCCCAGTTTCCTTAATGGGGTTATCCAAAGGACGTATTATTTTTTGATCAACAGCAAGCGATGGAACATTAGCCATATTTTCGGCAAGTGTTTTTCCAGTAACAGTAATACAATCGCCATGAAGCATATTGTTATCAAGCATAAATTTAACCACGGCAGGAATACCACCCACGCGATGCACGTCTTCCATCAAAAATTTACCACTTGGCTTTAAGTCTGCCAAAAACGGGGTAGAATCGCTTATGCGTTGAAAATCGTCTAATGTGAAATCGACTTCTGCAGCTCTTGCAATAGCCAAAAAGTGAAGTACAGCATTCGTGGAGCCACCTAAAACCGTGACCAATCGAATTGCATTTTCCAACGATTTCTTAGTGACAATATCTTTAGGCTTAATATCTTTTTCGATAAGCAAGCGCATTGCTTTTCCAGCTTCGACGCACTCATCTGTTTTTTCTTGACTAACCGCAGGGTTAGATGAATTATACGGTAATGAAAGTCCTAAAACTTCAATAGCAGAAGCCATTGTATTTGCGGTATACATCCCACCACAAGCACCAGCCCCTGGACATGCATTTTGAATCACTTCCTTGTATTCAGCTTCGTTAATTAAACCTGAAACTTTTTCGCCCCAAGCCTCAAAAGCCGAAACAATGTCAAGCTTTTTATTTGCTACACAACCCGAGGCAATTGTGCCTCCGTAAACCATAATGCTCGGTCGATTAAGCCTCAGCATGGCGATAACAGACCCAGGCATGTTTTTGTCACAACCAACCACAGCAACCATCCCATCATATGACATGCCGCCCATAACGGTTTCCATAGAATCGGCAATAAGATCTCGAGAGGGAAGTGAAAAACGCATCCCTGGTGTCCCCATGGAAATAGCATCACTGACTCCAATAGTGTTAAAGATTAGTCCAACCAAATTGGCTTCATCGGTGCCTTTCTTTATTTCAACCGCTAAATCGTTGAGGTGCATATTACATGGATTTCCTTCGTACCCAGTACTGGCAATACCCACAAATGGCTTTTGAAAATCATCATCAGTAAGACCAATAGCATGAAGCATTGCCTGCGCAGCAGGTTGGCTAGAATCCTGTGTAACGGTTTTGGAATAACGGTTATGACTCATAGTTTACTTTAAAATAAGAAATCGCTAAAATACAAAACGACAATCAATAAGAAGGACATCTTTTTAAATCTATATACACAAAAATTGAACGTCATGTATGTGTTTGCCAAACATTGAAATAATAATTAATATAAAAATAGAAAAAGAAAATAATTAAACGGTTGAAAACCATATTTTTACACTCTGCTAAAAAAGAAAAGTCATTTCTCATGCGTCAAAAAAGTACATTAAAGCAGGTGATTTCGAATCAAGCTGTTTTTTTTCAAGAAAATCACACACTAAGTGTTCGGCAACGTATTTTGCATTTAAAAGCACTTAAAAAATGTATTAAATCGAATGAAGAGACAATAATTGACGCATTACAAAAAGACTTGGCAAAGCCCGAAGCTGAAATTTGGTTGGCCGAAATTCACATCGTTCTTGTCGAAATAAACAAGATTATTAAAAACCTTTCAAGTTGGGCAAAACCAAAAAGGGTTTCAGGAAAATGGCTAAATTTTCCGAGTAAAGATTGGATTGTTCCAGAACCTTATGGAGTAACCTTACACATTGCTCCCTGGAATTATCCATTTCAATTGGCGTTAAACCCACTTATCGGAGCCGTTGCAGCAGGAAATACGGTTGTTTTAAAACCATCGGAACACGCACCAAAAACAGCAGAACTATTACATTACATTATTAACGAGGTATTCCCGTCTGAATGGGTATATGTTGCCAAAGGCGGTCCTGAAATAGCAAAAGAATTACTTACATACAGGTGGGATTACATCTTTTTTACTGGAGGTGTAAGTATTGCCAAAATTGTAGCAAAAGCAGCTGCTGAACATTTAACTCCAACAACGTTGGAACTCGGTGGAAAAAACCCAGCTATCGTAGATCATACCGCTGATATCAAGGTCAGTGCAAGACGTATTGTTTGGGGGAAATTTATGAACTGCGGACAGGTTTGCATGTCGCCTGACTATCTTTTGGTGCATCAAGATATTTATGATGATTTATTGAAAGCTTTAAAGGCGGAAATCATCCGAATGTATGGAGAGAATCCGCAACAATCTCATGATTATGCACGCTTGGTACATCAAAATCATGTGACAAAAATGAAAGCACTTCTTAAAGGGCAGAACGTTTTATTTGGTGGTGATATTGATGAGAACGACCGTTATGTTGGTCCAACGCTTATTGCATTGGAAAGTTTAGAAAATAGCCTCATGGAAGATGAAATTTTTGGTCCACTATTACCTATTCTAACATATAAAGAAGAAACTGAAATACATGATATCGTAAAAGGTTTTGAAAAGCCACTTTCGTTTTATGTGTTTTCGCAGCGTAAAAAATGGGCGCGAAAGCTTATGAAGTCGTATAGTTTTGGTGGAGGAATGATAAATGATGTCATTGTATATTTTACAAATGATAACCTTCCTTTTGGTGGTGTTGGTCACAGCGGTATTGGGAGTTATCACGGCAAATATTCCTTTGACACGTTTTCGCACTTTAAGCCATATGTGGAACGATTTACATGGTTTGACCCAAAACAACGCTATGCACCTTACAAGAAAAACCTTAAATGGATTAAACGCTTTTTAAACTATTTTTCATGATAGAAAATGCAGTAACAGAAGCCATAAATTACAGGCGGTCTGTACGATTATATACAGATGAACCGCTTGACAATAAAGTAGTCAAACAGTGTCTTGTTAATGCATCTTTGGCGCCAACAAGTAGCAATCTGCAATTGTGGGAGTTCTATCATATTACTGATAAAATCATCCTTCAAAAAATCGCCAAAGCTTGCATGAGTCAAAATGCAGCAACTACTGCCAATCAAATGGTTGTTGTGGTGACTCGAAAAGATGTCTGGAGAAAAAGAGCCCAGGCTAATGTGGCGCATTATGATAAAATTTTTGAATCGCCTGAGAGACAAAAAGAAGTACGCCGAAAAAAAATGGTGTCTAATTATTATAAGAAAGTAATACCTACCCTTTACGCTGACTTTCTAGGTATCTTTGGGGCATTTAAATACTGGATATTTCAACTGATTGGGCTTTTCCGCCCAGTATATCGACAAACACGTTGGAGTGATTTAAGAATAGTGGCACATAAAAGCGCTGCTTTGGCCGCGCAAAACTTTATGATTAGCATGGCGGCTGTAGGGTATGACACCTGCCCCATGGAAGGAAGTGACACCCTGAGAATTAAAAAGATACTAAAGTTACCCAGAAAGGCTGAAATCAATATGGTGATTGGTTGTGGAATACGAAAACCTGAGGGGGTATATGGAGATCGCTTTCGGGTGCCTTTTGAAGAAGTGTATTTTAAAGTGTAATTAGAAGTTATTTATCCCAACCAGCCTACTCTATCCAAACTTCGGTACTGTATGGCTTCTGCAATATGTGTGTCCAAAATTGATTGTGCACTGATACCAAAAACGGCACTGCCAAAAATTTGGGTCAACATAAGTAGGTATTTTGTATAAAAATATAAAAAATACCGTTCTTTGTAGTAATGAATACAAACGACTTTCGCGCCATTTGTGGGCAATTTACAACAGGCATTACCGTGATTACCACTTCCTATAATAACCAATCGATTGGTTTTACGGCAAACTCTTTTACTTCCGTTTCTTTGACACCACCCGTGGTGTTATTTTGCCTTAAAACGAGTTCCACCACCAACGAAGCATTCCAAAAAAGCAAGACATTTGCAATTAATATTTTAGCTGAAAATCAGCAAGATGTTTCCAATGCCTTTGCCAATCCCAAAAACACACAAGCAGAACGCTTTAACACAGTTGCGTTGATTTCTGCAAAACCACCTGTTATAAAAGATACATTAGGACATTTGGTTGGGAAAATCATTCAATTTCACGAAGTTGGCGACCATATCGTGTATTACGGTGAAATAACTGAGGGTGAAAAAACGGATGGAAACCCCCTACTCTATGCTAAAGGTGGATATCAGCGTTTGGAGTGAGGTACTTGCTGCAATTCCCTCTTTTAGCCATGTCAAATAGGTATTGGCATCGGTATATTGTATAGGTGGGTTTAAAAGTGTTCCGTCAGGGAGCAAAAGCACATAATACGGTTGCGAAACCGATTTAAAATTTAATGCTTGAAACGCCGACCACTTCTGCCCTACTGTTTTTAGGGTTCGACTGCTGCCATCAGCATAGGTAATCGTTTGTTGGTCTTTTTCAGCTAATGGTTTTCTGTCGTCCACATAGAGTGAAATCAAGACTACCTCATCACGGAGTATTCTAAAGATACCGGGTTTGGTCCAAATGTTTTCCTCTACCTTGCGACAGTTTACACACGCCCATCCTGTAAAATCTAGCAGTATGGGCTTTTGTTGGGCAATGGCTGCGGACTTACCCGATTCAAAATCTTTGTAACAATCCAGTCCGAGTGGACAATCAGAATCCGTTTGATATATTGAATAAAACGTAGGGGGTGGAAAACCGCTTAATGCACGTAACGGAGTGTTTTGGTTTGGCAAAACGCCTTGTGCCAAATAGCCAACAAAAGCCAAAACGGTAAGCCCAAGTACTTTTTGTAGAACACTACTCTTTTTTGGTTTGGTATGTAAAAAAGACAACCCTCCCAACAAAAAGACTGCCCAAAGCAACAAGAACACCATCCAAATACCAATAAAAATTTCACGTGGCATCAAACCCCAACTTTGTACCATGTCGGCATTAGATAAGAATTTCAATGCCAATGCTAGTTCAATAAATCCAAGGGATACTTTAACATTGTGTAACCATCCTCCAGATTTGGGTAATTTATTGAGTATGTTAGGGAAAAAAGACAAAAATCCAAACGGAAACGCTAGTGCTGTTCCAAAGCCAAGCATTCCTGCTGTAAGCTGCATGGCACCGCCATCAGCAGTAAGGGACCCTACCAGTAAAGAACCCAAAATAGGACCTGTACAAGAAAAAGACACTAACGCCAAGGTCAACGCCATAAAGAAAATCCCCAAATAATTTGATCGTGAAGAAGCCGCATCAGACCTTGAGGTCCAAGACGCAGGAAGTGTAATGTCAAATAATCCAAAAAATGAAAGGGCAAAAACCAAAAAGACAGCAAAAAACACCATGTTAAGCACCACAGTGGTGGCAATAGCGTTTAATACCTCTGGACGCAATTGGTCTAGAAAGTGAAAGGGCAAGCTAAGTATTACATAAATGCCGATAATAGAAAACGTATACGTCAATGAGCGTTGAATTCCTTCAGAGCGACTCGTACTACTCTTTGAAAAATACGAAACTGTAAGTGGAATCAATGGAAACACACAAGGTGTGAGTAAGGCCAAAAACCCACCCAATAATCCCAGTACAAAAATTCCCCACCAAGAACTGTTTTTAGTAGTTATTGAGGCTTCTAAAAGTGCTGTATTTTTTAAATTTAACATCAAGTTATTATCCTCAACTTCAAAATCTGTCAGGTCACGATTTGTGGCGTTAACCAATGATCCATTAGTGGGTATAACCAGATTTTCCTCTCTAAAAATACAAATGGAATCGTCACAAGCCTGGTATTCAATACTAAGGTTTATCACTGTATCTGTTGTCTTAACAGCTTGTACCAACATGGCGCTTTTGGTAAAATAAGACAACTCCATATCAAAAATAGGGTCAAACCCTGTTTTGGGCGTTGTTCCTTGAATGTCCCCAAAAGGTTTTGCATTGCTCCATTTAAATAAGGTCGGTAGTGGACCGCCCTGAGGCAGTTCGGTGCTGTAGAGTTTCCAGTCATCAGCAATAGTTGCATGTAACACAACGTCGTAAGTACTTGTGTCTGTTTGGCGTGCTTGTGCGCTCCACTGCACAGTATTTTGCGCACATAGGCTTTGCGTAATTAGAAGAATTAAATACAGGCGTTTCATACAATTTTGATTTGGAGGGTTTTAGATCTGTTCTTGCTCACAAATCTACGGTCCAATCGTTTTCCAACCACCCAAATTATGTCATTTTTGTGACATAAGAGCCATTGATTTTTCTTTTCAGCTCCCGTGAATTTTTCATCTTTAAAGAATTTAGAGAGCTTTTTTTTGCCTTTCATTCCAGTAGGATAAAAGAAATCACCGTCTTTCCATCGACGCAATTCTAATGGAAAAGACAATTTTGATGCATCTATCAATACAGCGTCTGTAGCGGGTTTGGTGCGTTTTGATAAAATGGATATTTGAATTCGTAAAGGATACTCAAGACCGTTTTCGGTTACAAAATATTGCTCATCAGCACTGTTGTTTATTGTA
>CBFICG010000078.1:0-7169 GCA_965661025.1 Flavobacteriaceae bacterium
CGATGGTGATTTAGATTTGTATATTACAAGAGGGAAGGAGTTCAAAAAAGGGCAATCTTTTTACAACTCAAAAACCCAAAAACTTGGATTTTATACAACCAGAGGTGCATTTCAATTGGATGATTTGGATGTAGGCGAAGTATTGACATTGGAAAATTTTCAATCGCAATGGCCCAATAACGACACCTATTATATCGGAGAGGCTTCATATAAGTACACGTTTTCTGGTGAAACCCATTCTGGTAAAGACATTCAACTGGTAAACAGCAATGCACTGGGCTTCCCAACACATCCAAATTTTAAGGATAAAACAGGCTGGTATATAGGTTATGTAGGAAACCAAAAATGGCGTATTGCAGGATACCTTTGGGCTCCTTCTACTGGAGTCGTTCACAATGTTAAAAATTATCAATCAGAAACTTATCCTCATGGACCTTCAGATATATTGTTAGAAAACAGAAATGGCATTTTTAAAGATGTCACAAAAAAGAAAAACATCTTTCATCAAGGGCACACAATGGCCTCTGAAGTGGCTGATGTCAATAACGACGGATATAAAGACATCATAGCCGTTCCTCGTGGCAAAATGGTTTTTGAAAATGAATTATTGCTTTTTATCAATAGGGCAGGAAAATCATTCCAAAAAGCAGCTAATCATGGTTTAACTACCAACGATTTGGGTGCTATAGGAATGGCAGTAGGTGTGATTGATTACAATAACGACGGGAAAGTCGATGTGGTTTTAGGTAACGAACGTGGTAAATGGCATTTGTTCAAAAACAACTTTAACACCTCCAATAATCATAATTTTTTGACCATACACGTAGGCAAGGCGCCAAAGAAAAAAACAACTGCTTTAGGCGCAGTGGTAAAACTCAAATCATGCAGTGGTGTGCAAACCCATGTTGTAGGAAGTTCACCTTCACAGTATTCACAGGGTTTAAATAATGTGGTTCACTTTGGGCTTGGAAATTGTACATTGCCGGTTACCATTGAAGTAATTTGGTCAAATGGTGAAAAAATTAAAAAAACAACCAAAACTATAAATTCAATCCTTCACATTGGGAAATAAACACCTAACTAAAATAACATTATGAGTCAATTTAAAAAAAATGCTTTCACATACGCAACTATTGTAGCACTTGGGGGGTTCGTGTTCGGCCTTGATGCTGCTTTAATTTCAGGAGCTTTTAAATTCATAACCGCAGAGTTTAATCTCAATGAATGGCAAGTAGGTGCGCTGGGCTTTGGACCGGGAATCGGAGTGATTATCGCCTTGCCTTTGGCCGCATGGGCAAGTAATGCTTACGGGAGAAAAGCAACCCTGAAAATAATTGCGGCATTGTATCTCATCTCTGCTTTGGGTTCGGCATTTGCGTCTACATTTATATTACTATTTGCAGCACGTTTTTTAGGTGGCTTAGCGTTTAGCTCCATTACACTGGGCGCCATGTATATTGGTGAAATCTCACCAGCCCAGTGGAGAGGGAAACTTGTCTCAATGACCCAAATCAATATCGTAATTGGGCTTACAGCTGCTTACTTCATTAATTATTGGTTGGTAACAGTCGCGGACTCCAGTGCAACTTGGGTTACAACTTTCGCAGTAAAAGAAAACATTTGGAGATGGATGTTAGGGATTGAAATTATCCCTGCGCTAATTTGGTTTGGGTTGTTGTTTATAGTTCCTCAAAGTCCTGCCTGGCTCGTTTTTAAAGAAAGATACGCGGCAGCCAAGAATACCTTAGCTAGAGTAAATCCAATGGAAAAAATTGATGAACTCATAAACGATATGAAAGAAAGTGTAAATGAGAGCACTCAAAGTGCATCTGCAACTGACCAATTAAAAGAGGTTTTTAGTGCACCCATGCGCATTATTCTAATTGTTGCACTTACCATGTCAATCGTACAGCAAGTAACGGGCATCAACGCCATTATCACCTATGCACCAACCGTGATTGAACAATTGGGAATGGGCACCGATGCCTCATTTATGTCTGCCATATGGATTGGGATTACAAGTGTGGTATTTACCGTTCTTTCGCTAATATTAATCGATAAAATGGGCAGACGTCCAATGATTATATGGGGCTTGGTATGGATTGTTTTGAGCTTAGGAATATGTGCTTTAGGTTTTGGATCTGCAAAATATGAAGTTACTCAGGCATCTATAGAGGCACTCCGCACCATCACTGATGCGGATAAATTAACCCTCCTATTAGGAGAAACTTTTTCAAACGATATCGCCTTTAAAGAAGCTCTTTCAAATGTAGTTGGAGAAATTACGGCCAGAGACTATTCTAGTGAATTTTTACAAGCTACTGTTACAATAAATGCTTCATTAATTTTGTTTGGAATTTTAAGTTTTATAGCAGCGTTCCATTTTTCAGTTGGCCCCATTTTATGGGTGTTATTATCTGAGATTTTCCCAATTTCCATTCGAGGAATTGCCATACCGTTTTTTGCCCTTATTTCAAGTGTAGTAAGTGCAATAACCCAATTCTTTTTTCCATGGCAATTGGCAAATATGGGAGCTACTACAATCTTTATTTTTTATGGAGTCTTAGTAAGTATTGGCTTGGTCATTTTATTTCGATTTTTACCCGAAACCAAAAATATGACCATCGAAGAAATCCAACATAAACTGCGGTTAAAAAACGAATCATGAAAATAGCATTGAATTTACTAGCGCTAAGTTCTTTTTTGTTGAGTTGTAATTCAATTTCACAGAAAAACCAGGTCGCAAAAAAACCAAATATTCTTTTTATCGCCATAGATGACTTAAGACCTGAACTTGGAACCTATGGTTCTGCTGTAGCCAAAACGCCTCACTTGGACAAACTCGCTGCACAGGGACTTCAGTTTAACAGGGCATATTGCCAACAGGCTATATGTAGTCCTTCACGAGCGAGCCTGATGACGGGTGCAAGACCTGAATCTATTAACGTGATTGAAAACTTCACCTATTTTAGGGAAGCTAATCCAGACATAGTTACCCTTCCACAACATTTTAGACATCATGGGTATGAAACTGTTCATGCAGGAAAAATTTATCACAAACCAGCTTTTGCAGACCCAGAACTTTCTTGGAGTAGAACGCCTGCTCGTCACCGTATGACAATCAAACCCTCCAAGACGCCTGGTGGTTTTGCCATTAAGGAAAGTCAAGAGATGTTTAAAAAAAATCAACGTGAAGTTATTGAGAAATACGGGCCCAATGCACCCAGAAATGGTCTGGGGAAAGGTCCAGCCTATGAAAAAGCAGATGTGCCTGATCATTTCTATGAAGATGGCTACAATACAGAACTTGCTATTGCCACGCTTCATGATATGCTTGAAAAGGATAGCAACAAACCTTTCTTTTTAGGTTTAGGGCTAAAAAAACCACATTTAGACTGGTTAGCACCTTCTACATATTGGGATTTGTATGATATAAATGATATTGAGCTTACTACTCAAACCTCAGCCCCTGAAAATGGAGCAACAATGGGACTCCATCCCTCTTTTGAGCTAAGAGCACGATATGGAATTCCAAAACGTGGGGATATTGATGATGAACTTGCCAAAACTTTAAAACATGCCTATTTGGCTTGTGTAAGCTACATAGATGCCCAAATCGGAAAAATGATCAATGCTCTCGAACAAGCTGGTATTCGTGACAATACTATAATTATAGTTTGGAGTGACCACGGGTGGCACCTTGGCGAAATGGGTATTTGGGGGAAAGCCACCAATTATGAGATTAGCACTCGTGTTCCATTGATTGTTTGGACACCCGATATGCCAGATAAAAATAGAGGAATAGCCACAGAGGCTTTAGTCGAATTGATAGATATTTATCCGTCCTTAGCTGAAATGGCTGGACTCCCAATTCCTGACCATGTTGAAGGTCAAAGCTTTAAGCCCTTATTATCAAACCCAGAGCAACCCTGGAAAAAAGCTGCATTCAGTCTTTTTCCAAGTCCAGCACTACGCGAATGGGCAGCAAATCCGCTCTCCAAAGGGATGCGGGAAACGTATTTCGGTCCTCTAATATTAGAAGTAGAAGAAAAAATAAAGGCGCAACAAAAAGAAAAATGGAATAGAGAATTATATGAAAAATATTTGATGGGGTATGCTATGCGAACAGACCGTTATCGATTTATTGTATGGAAAGATTATAGAGATAAAAATGCGACGCCTGTATTCCTAGAATTGTACGATCATCAAAACGACCCCTTAGAAACTAAAAATATTGCTCAAGAAAACGAGAAGCTCGTTCAAGAGTTGTTACGTCAGTTTAACAAAGGATGGAAGGCCAGTGGCATTTAGATGGTTTTTTGCCGTAGCGTAAAGCTAAAGTTGACTATCCCATCAGCCCCAACATAGGGTATGTGCTGGAATTCAAGGCATTTAGAAACAACAATGAAATCTTCAAGAAATAAAAGTTATTCTTGGAATAATTTATGACCTTGTTATGGTTGTATTTCCTGACAATGCTCCACTTTGAAAATCACACAAACAAAAAAACGCTCAAGCAAGCTTGGCGTTTTTTTGTTTGGACTATTTATTCGTGACCCAAGCTTTTGGAAGTTCGAACTTTGTCAAAATGATAGAGCGGACTTATGAAATCAACCTGGTTTTTCTATCTTCAGCATTACCCTTTGTAATAATAAGTAGATTAAATTTGTTCAATTATGACTAATTTTTGACCACTTTAGAAATTTAATTATTGTATAATAGTTTAGTAAATTAATCAAATCGATTTTTCTTGTTTAAGACTAATTAATTTTAAACTTACTAGAAAAAAGAATTTAAGAAAATATGTATTTCATATGATTACACGTTATCTCGTATTTATTTTGGCAATCCTATGCTTTTCTAATATTGATGGGCAATCTACCAAAAAGCCAAATGTTGTACTCATCATAATTGATGACTTAAACGATTTTCCTGAGGGTTTCTATGGTCACCCACAAGCTAAAACGCCAAATATGAAAGCCTTGGGAGTCTCTAGCACTCGTTTTATACATGCCTATTCAAATAATCCTATGTGCGGCCCCTCACGTGCGAGCATGTTTACGGGTGTATACCCACATAATTCCTCTCATTTTTGGATGAAATCGTGGTTAGATAATGAAGTGCTGGCCAACACCAAGACCATTATGGAAAAGTTTAAAGATGATGGTTATCATGTAATTGGGAGTGGAAAAGTGCTTCACCACAACAAAGAAGATGTTTGGTCTGAATTTAAGTACAAATCAGATTATAGCCCTTTTGTTTATGCAGGGGATTTTAGCCCGAAAAAAAAGCCTATCTCTCATCCTGATGTACCCGCTCCTTTTAGAACCAACCGTATCGTTGATGGACTCAATATGGGGGGTGGTTTTATAGATGGTTCTTATGGCCCCATGAAAAACTTTGGGGAACAAACTTTCAATGGCGAACGGCTATGGTGGGTCTATGGCGGGTTTCGAAGTGGCAAAGAACTAAAATATAATAATGATAATGACCGTGATTTAACACCCGATGAACTAAATGCACAATGGGCTGAAAAGCGTCTCTTGGAGTTGGCTGAAGAAGAGCAAGACGCTCCTTTTTTCTTGTCAGTTGGGTTTCTTCGTCCGCACACCCCCCTTATAGCCCCTCAAAAATATTTTGACATGTATCCGCTAGACAGCATTCAGTTGGCAGATATTTTACCCGGCGATAAAGAAGATACTTTTCTGCATTTGGTAGACCAGTTTGAAACAAAAAACAGAAGAACCCGATCGGTAGAAATGTTTGAAAATTTGGTAGCATCATATGAAGATCCACACGAGGGATTAAAACGCTTTACACAAGCTTATTTGGCCTGTGTAACTGCTGTTGATGACAATGTAGGTCAAGTAATACGTGCTATTAACAACACTTCGCTTAAAGACAACACGATTGTAATATTGACAAGTGACCACGGTTGGACCATGGGGGAGAAAGATCATATTTACAAAAACTCTTTATGGGAAGAAAGCACAAGAGTGCCTCTTATTATTAGAGTTCCAGAAATGACAGTGCCAAATACGGTCGTTGAGCATCCTGTTTCTTTAGTGGATGTGTATCCTACTCTTTTGGAATTGGCAGGAATTGATCTAGAAACACGAAAAAACAAAAAAGGGCATGGACTAGATGGGTATTCTCTTATTCCCTTTTTAAAAAACCCAAATACAGATAATTGGCAAGGTCCAGAGGGGGCTTTGTCAGTAGTTTACAGTTCAGATTTAAATAAAAATATCACAGAAAATCATCACTATTCAATACGTACCAAAGACTATCGCTACATCGTATACAACACTGGGCAAGAGGAGTTGTATAATAAAAATTTAGATCCAAAAGAACAAAACAATCTTATTTTTGGTAAATCACATCCCGAGACAGCAAATATGAGGGCTTTGATGAAAAATATTACTTACCCTATGGTGCCGAAAGGAATTACATTGATTGAAGACAACTAAGTCTTTACTTTTAATATAGAAATACACTTCTATTTCTGCTTAAAAATTGTATTTTTTAGAAAACAAATAAGTTGCAACCCCGAATTCCAGGTCGGCAGATGAACTGATACCTGCCCCAATAGGCAGCTCATTGGATATCACACAATCAAAACCTCCCAGCTGTCCAGGACGGGCTTTACAACCCATCAACAACGCCTAGTACGTAGTTCTCCCAGTGGGTGTCGCTAATTTGTAAAGGGTCTTTTATATCAAAAGTAAAAGCATCTTCAGAATTGACCCGACAAAGATTTTTGTCCTTTTTTAAACCACATGGTGACTTTTCTGTCTATAGCTGTGGGCAACACATGCCCACCATTGTAATCGATGTACTCGCCAATTAGGATTATGCGACCAGGGGATTTTACAATGATGTCAGATTCGTTGGCGTTTATGATCATTGGGGATGTTTAGTTGGAAAATTAGTTTTTTTGAGTGCACTGAATGTGGCAATCATAATAAACGTATAAGTATGAACTATTTTACATTTTTTAATTGTTGGCTTAAAATACTTGAAAGTTTATGTTTGACAGTGTTATGTTCAGCACTACTAGCTAGATTATTCCATTCGTAAGGATCATTTTTGTGATCATATAGTTCTTCATTGCCGTTTGCATATTTAATATATCTATATCTATTACCTCTTACAGATAAGTGTTGTCG
>CBFICG010000079.1:0-318 GCA_965661025.1 Flavobacteriaceae bacterium
ATTGAAGAAATGGATATCCGTCGTTATGATGTAAAACGTACACGTCGTTCCGTTTCGTTGAACTTTGACTACAACATTAACGAAAACAACTATTTGTATTTAAAGTCTATTTATAACCATCGTGATGACTGGGAAAACCGTTACAGATGGAGGGCTATTTATGAAGACGAAGAACTCACAATACGAAAACAAACCAAAGGGGGTATTGACAATGAAGAAAACGACGCGCGTCGTTTGGAAGACCAACGCCTTGAAAAATATAGCCTAGGTGGTGAGCACCAAGCAGGAAACTTAGCTATAGACTGGAAAGTTTCTACG
>CBFICG010000079.1:328-7084 GCA_965661025.1 Flavobacteriaceae bacterium
CGTTATACGCGTTACCAATATGACCCAGTACCTTACACGCCAAATAGCAATGGAACACCATGGGATATTTCTAATCTTGAGCGCCCATACTTAGACTTTGCTGATCTATCTTGGAACAATGATAGAAACTTTGAATACAAAAAAACAGAAGAAGCACAAAGTTTAACAGAAGAAGAAAACACGCAGTTTAAAATCAATTTTGAGTTGCCATATGGCGAATCAGCTGCGCTAAAATTTGGTGCTGCATATAAAGACCAATCCAAAATGCGTGATAACGTTTGGTATGAGCATGACATGAACTTAGGTAGTCTTTTTGAAACACCTAAATTTGATGCAGATATAGATAGCTATGAACCAGGAAACAAGTATAAGATTGGCAACTTTATGGATGCGCGTTATTTAGGGCGTCTTGAATTAGGTGGTGTTGACGGGCCTAATTTTGATAGCTATGTCATGGATGAGTTTGCTGGTGCAAACTATACTGCGGATGAAACCATTTCTGCTGGATACGTCATGACTACAAACAATTTGGGTGCAAATACCGTAGTAGTTGCTGGTTTCCGTGTAGAAAAAACAGATCTTAGCTATGTAGGTCAAATTTTTGATGAAGAAACCGGTGAAACTCCTGATGATATTACAGAAACAACAGGCTCTAAAGACTACACAAACTTTTTACCGAGCATCAATATCAGACACAATTTTTCAGATGCTTTTAATGTAACCCTTGCTTATTCAAAATCATTAGCGCGTCCTGACTATTATGACTTAGTACCTTATCAATATTCAAACTCTGACGATGATGAAGTAGAATTTGGTAATTCTGACTTAGAAGCCACAGAATCAAACAACTTTGATATTATGGCAGAAAAGTATGTAGGCAATACAGGAATTATCTCCGGGGGGGTATTCTATAAATCTATCGATAACTGGATTTACACCTACTCTACTGACGGGTATACATACAACGGCGACAACGACTATGAGTTTACGCAGAAAAGAAATGGTAAAAGCGCTAGCGTATTTGGTTTTGAAGTTGCGGTACAAAAGCAACTAACAGACAACCTTAACTTAGCAGCTAACTATACCTTTACAGATTCTGAAACGGATAGCGTAGAAGGAAGAAGCGATGTGCCACTTGTTGGAGCTGTTGAGAACATGTACAATGTTTCGTTAGCTTATGAAACAGGTAAGTTTTTTGTTAGAGCATCGTATAACTACGCTGGTGAGCAACTTGATGAGCTTGGTGGAGCTGCTTGGGAAGATCGTTATTACGATGAGCAAAAGTTTTTAGATCTTAACGCTTCTTACAACCTAACGGATAAAATTCGTTTATTTGCTGAAGCTAAAAACTTGACCAACCAACCGTTGCGTTACTACCAAGGTGAAAAGGCAAAAACCATGCAACTTGAGTACTACCAAATGAGCTGGAACTTAGGTCTTAAAATAGATTTATAATGAACTACATCGCTGGAATCTTAACATTAGTTTTTGGATTCACGGCAATTGCACAAGAGCGGACTTCGGTTCGCTCTTTTGCTTTTCCCCAAGTTGAAGCCACCCTTGAAACAGAACCTGTTGTATCTGTTGACGATGCCGCTGACGATATCTGTATTTGGGAAAATCCAAATGACGCTACAAAATCCATAGTTGTTGCAACAGATAAAAAATATGGCCTTATCACCTATGATTTGCAAGGCAAAAAACTGTATCAATACCCTGTTGGCAGACCCAACAATGTGGCATTGTTTACGCCAAACAACATCCTCAATAACGATTTACCGCTGATTTGCGCTTCCAACAGAACAGAAGAAACCATTACTTTTGCATTTCTTAACCCAGACGGTTCACTCACTGACATTCAAGACATCAAAGTGCCACTAAGAGAGGTGTATGGGATTACAACCTACCTTGCAGAGCAGCCTTATGTTATTGTGAGTACCAAAAAAGGAAAGGTTTGGCAATATCAGATTGGATTACAGGACAAAACAGTACGTATGGCGCTGGTACGCAAACTAAAATTTGGCAAAACCGTTGAGGGGCTTGTCGTTGATCCAAATAATAAAAAATTATATGTTGGTGAAGAAGATCGTGGACTTTGGCAGTTAAATGCGTTGCCCTGGCAAGCAGATGAAAAAACCATGATTTTAAAAGTAGATAACAACAAATTAAAGTCAGATTTTGAAGGTATAGCCCTTCGTGAAAATGAAGATGGAAGCGGTTGGATTGTAATGTCTATACAGGGTTCAAATGCCTATGCGTTTATTGACCGGAAAAGTTTACAATTGAAAAATATTATTCAAATCAAAGATGGCGTTGTTGACGGCGTTCAAGAAACAGACGGGCTTGATGTATCCAATCTAAAAACGCCAACATTTCCAAACGGATTACTCATCGTACAAGACGGTGAAAACGGGAACGACCCACAAAACTTTAAATACGTAAATTGGTCCAAAATTCAACCATACTTACTTCCATGAGAACAGTATTTGTTATTTTCTTTATTATTGCGCTAACTGGCTGCAAATCTGAATATAATTATAGTACCGAGCAAAATAAAGTACGACCTGTAGAAAGATACAATCTGCCCGATATTCTAGAAGAAACTTCGGGGCTTGCGATACTTAATGACACATTATGGACACATAATGATTCGGGAAACGAAGCTGTACTATATGCCATAAGTACCAAAGGAAAACTTCTCGAAAAAAGAGTCACAAACAAAACAAATATTGACTGGGAAGACATGACAATTGTCAACGGCAACATGGTTATTGCCGATATGGGAAATAATTTTGGAACGCGAAAAAACCTATACTTATTGGAAATGGACTTGAGCAATGGAGGTGTAACTTCGTTAGATTCTATTCCCTTTCATTATCCAGAACAAGATAATTTTGGTTTTCAACTAGCCACGCCTTTTGACGCTGAAGGCATTGTATATGTAGATAATAAAATAGTGGTTTTCACCAAGAACAAGAGTGCGCTTACTTCCGAAATTTATGTGATTTCCCCCATGGGAGGAGCTGCAACAAAAATGGGGTCTTTTCCTGTAGGGTCAATGATTACAGGAGCTGATTATCACCAAGAGAGCAAAACATTGGCTCTAACAGGATATCTCAAAGATGAAAACCAATATCTATATGTCATCAACAATTTTTCGCTTTCTGCCATAACCGATGCGAAAATCAATCAATATGAGCTTGATTTTGATGGTGCACAAATCGAAGCCGTTGCTATTATTGATGCGAAAACAATATGGGTAACTTCTGAAAAAACACGCAAGTATCCCCCTTTTTTAGCCAAAATTAAACTCCCATAGGAGACAACATCGCTCAACACAATATGGTATCTTAGCAAAAAATTACGCTATGCCCAATATTGTTGCCTTTGGCGCAAGTTCGAGTAAAAACTCCATCAATAAAAAACTGGCTCACTTTGCGGCAAAAAACATTCCCAACGGAAATATAAACCTGTTGGATTTGAATGATTTTGAAATGCCTTTGTATAGTACAGATCGTGAAAAAAATGGGGTTCCAAAAAAAGCCCTTGACTTTAAAGCATCGCTCAAGGCCGCTGATGGTATCATTATTTCGTTTGCAGAACACAATGGGGCTTACACCACTGCTTTTAAAAATATTTTTGATTGGATTTCTAGATTAGAAAAACCCATTTGGTGTGGTAAACCCATGTTTCTATTAGCAACTTCTACTGGAGCAAGAGGTGCTATCACAGTGTTGGAACTCGCCCATTTACGATTGTCGAGGGAACAGCCAAATATCCCCTCCTTTTCGCTTCCTTCATTTCATGAAAACTTTAGCGACACAAACGGCATCACATCTCCAAAATACAAAGCTATTTTTGATAAAGCTTTAGCTACTTTTGTGGCACAGCTAGACCAATAAACTTCCTGCCATAATAAGCATTACAGCGTTTTCTATCAATGTAGCTTCAGTCATAGGAAGGTTAAGCACACTGCCCAAACAGGCACATTTGATATCGCGCTTTTGCAACAATACCCGAATCACTCCAATAGTAGTAATGCCCAATACAATTACAGTAGTAATCAAAACAAATAAAGGAGTATAATCCATTAGATAACAAATCCCTAAAGCCAATTCTATAAACGGATATGCCCAGCCGTACATGGGCACTGCTGCAGCAAGTGGATCATATGTTTTAAAGACCGTTTGAAATCCTTTTAGGTCTAAAAACTTAAAAAACGAAAAGATCAAAAAAAACAGCGCCATAAAATCAAGCATCATGGCATTTGTTTGTCGCGTTTGTATGTGAATACAGAAAACGGCAAGAAGTATAAAGCCAAAAATCAATAGAAGTGGGAATAGCTGTTTTAGCTTTGAAACAGGTTGCAACTGCTGTGGCACTAGTGCGTACTTTTTAGGCAATACTTTTTCGAGTTCTTCACTTAAAATAGAGCGGTTTGCTCGTAGTGTTGCCTTCCCTGATTTATGGTCAATAGAAAGTGACAGTACACCTTCAATAGTTTCCAATGCGTTGGTTACAGCTTGTACGCAGTTTGCGCAGGTAATGCCAGAAATATAAAAAGATTGGTTGTACATAGGGCTCGGAATTAATCCACAACCATAGGCACTTCTATCAATAAAATTTGAGCCTCTTGATGTGCGGTAACTTCAAATGTAGCAATTTCTGTGATACCTAAAGCGTCGCGCTTGCCCAAAAGCTGTTCGCCAATTTCAACTTCACCTTCAATGACAAAGGCATATACACCATTCCCATCTGATTTTAGATCATAATAAACCGATTTTTCGGCATCCATGTCCAACATATGAAACCATGCATTTTGATGAATCCAAACGCCTTGATCGGCTGGATTGGGGGATAAAATTTGGAACGGTTCATTTTTTTTGTGGAGCGTGTGAATGGGAATTTGTGCATATCGCGGTTCCACATTGCGTTTGTTTGGGAAAATCCACAACTGCAATAAGTTAATGTCTTTGTCGGCATTTTTATTGTATTCGCTATGATAAACGCCTGTACCAGCACTCATGACCTGAATTTCTCCCTCTTTTATTACGGCTGTATTGCCCATGCTGTCTTTGTGTTCCAAATCGCCACGAAGTGGAATGGTGATAATTTCCATATTGTCGTGTGGATGTGTCCCAAAGCCCATTCCCCCTTGAACAATATCATCGTTAAGTACGCGCAAGGCGCCAAATTGAACACGTTCTGGATTAAACCATCCCGCAAAACTAAAACTGTGTTTAGCTTGTAGCCATCCGTGGTCGGCAGTACCTCTAGAATCGGCAGGGTGAAAAATGGTATGCATATTAAAGAAATTGGATTAAATAAATGTTGAAACTATTTTCCCAGAGATAAGTGCTGGTGGCACCCCTGGGCCAGGTACGGTTAATTGTCCTGTAAAATAAAGATTTCCAACTGTTTTGCTTTTCATCTTTGGGCGTAAAAAGGCCGTTTGTAATAATGTATTTGCCATGCCATAGGCATTGCCTTTATACGAGTTGTAAACCTCCTTGAACTCTTTTACACAAAACGATTCGTTGAACAAAATATGCGGCTTAATTACTATACCGGTGAGTTCTTCCATGCGTTTCAATACGATATCAAAGTACTGTTTTCTAAGCTCAGGGGTGTCTGTCAAATTGGGCGCAATAGGAATCAAAATAAAGCAAGCTTCTTTGCCTTTTGGTGCCATAGATGGGTCACTCTGTGAGGGCAGATTCACATAAAATAGTGGCTCACTAGGCCACTCAGGAGTGTCGTAAATGCTATTGGCATGTGCATCAAAATCCACGTCAAAAAAGAGGTTATGATGCGCAAGGGTGTCCAATTTTTTATCCAATCCAATGTAAAACAACAACGATGAAGGGGCAAACGTTTTTTTGTCCCAATAGGCTTCGCTGTAGGCACGCTTTTCTTTGGGCAATAAGGTTTCCGTATGGTGGTAATCTGCACCAGAAATCACAATGTCTGCATCAAAAACAACATCCCCCACTCGAGCGCCACAAGCATTACCACGGTTTACTAAAATTTCGTCTACGCTGTGGTTAATATGGTACTCCACTCCTAACGATTTTCCAAGTGCTACCATAGCACTTACAATTTGGTGCATCCCGCCTTTAGGATGCCAAGTTCCCAAGCCAAAATCGGCATAATTCATAAAGTTGTAAAAGGCTGGCGTGCTTTCGGGTTTTGCCCCTAAAAAAAGCACTGGAAACTGCAATAAAGAGCGAAGCTTGGGGTTGGTAAATTGTTGCTCTACTTGCTTGCGGATATTGGTAAAAAATAAGCCAACTTTTTTGACTGTTTGGGGCGTAATAAGTTCAAGCGGTGATACCCCTGGTCGATAAACCAAATCTTTAACCGCAATTTCGTAATTGTTGCGGGCTTTAGCTAAAAACCGTTCCAACCTTACGCCGCTTCCAGGTTCGATTTTATCAAACCGAGCCGCAATTTTAGCAATGCTGTCTTCAACAGGGAACACATCATCTTTGCCAAAAACCACTTGATAGCCAGGCGCTAATCGATCTAACTGATAATAATCGGAAACTCGCTTGCCAAAATCGGCAAAAAAGGATTCAAACACATCGGGCATCCAATACCACGACGGTCCCATATCAAAGGTAAAGCCTTCTTTTTTGAACTGGCGCGCCCGCCCGCCCAAAGAATCATTTTTTTCAAGCACTTGCACTTTATGCCCTTTTTTTGCCAAATAACAGGCAGCTGAAAGGGAAGAAAATCCAGAGCCTATAATAAGTA
>CBFICG010000080.1:0-6996 GCA_965661025.1 Flavobacteriaceae bacterium
TGATAGGTACTTCCAAATTCAAAAAACCGTAAATCCTGTTGTTGACGATTTACATTAAACGCCATTGTCTCTAACATTCCGTAAAGTAGGTTTGTGCGCATTACAGACAGCTCGCTGCTTAATGGGTTTAGAATTTCTACCATAGCCTCGCCATTATTGTTGTGTTTTGGCGAGGTTAACGAATTGTTGTAAATTTCATAAAACCCTTGGGCAACCAATTGTTGTGCAATGCGTTGCTCCTTTATATTACCTTGTTGTTTTGCATAATCGGGGACAGAACTATTTAACTTCTTTCCAGTTGGGATATTGTTATAGCCATACACTCGAAGTATTTCTTCTACCACATCTGCAGGACGCCTCACATCGGAACGATAGGTAGGTACCTCTAAACCAATAGAAGTTTCAGTTACATTCGTGATTTTGATATCTAACCCTTGTATGATTTTCTTTACCGTTTCACGCGGAATTTCATAACCTATCAGTTGGGTCATGTAATTAAATTTCAATAGGATTTGATGCGGTTTTTGTTTTGTGGGATATTCATCAGTAATTTCTGAAGAAATCACACCTCCTGCAACTTCTTGAATAAGCAATGCAGCACGCTTAAGCGCATATTTTACTAGCTCAATGTCAATGCTACGTTCATAGCGGAATGAGGCATCGGTATATAAGCCATGTCGCTTTGCTGTTTTTCGAATGCTAATAGGGTCAAAATAAGCACTTTCCAAAAAGATTTCGGTGGTGTTTTCTGTAACTCCAGAATCTAATCCACCAAAAACACCTGCCAAACACATGGGAGTGTCTCCGTTGCAAATCATTAAGTCTTCATTGCTGAGTTTACGCTCAACGCCATCTAATGTTACAAAAGGCGTACCTTCTTTTAGCTTTTGAACTCGAACAACGCCTTCTGTAATTTTGCTTGCATCAAATGCGTGTAGGGGTTGTCCCAATTCATGCAATACATAATTGGTAGCATCTACAATATTATTAATCGGTTTTAGTCCAATGGCTTTTAAGCGGTGCTGAATATGCTCAGGTGAGGGTTTTACTTTTACACCTGAAATACGTACCCCACAGTATCGCGGAGCTGCTTCGTTATCTTTTATCTCAATTTTAGTAGCACCACTAAAATTATCAGGTCGGAATGAACTTGTTGCTGGAGTGATTAACGCTGGCATTTCTTCTTGTTGTAATAGTGCTGCACGTAAATCACGTGCTACACCAAAATGACTCATTGCATCGGAACGATTGGGGGTAAGCCCAATTTCAAATACTTGATCTGTTACAATAGAAAAAACCTCTTCACAGGGAGTGCCAGCTTTATGGTGATTTTCCAAAACCATAATACCTTCATGGCTACCGCCAAGTCCAAGTTCATCCTCAGCACATATCATTCCATGGCTTAATTCGCCTCGAATTTTACTTTTTTTGATTGTAAATGACTCTTCTGTATCCGTGTAAAGCGTGGTGCCAATTGTTGCCACAGGAACCGTTTGTCCTGATGCTACATTCGGAGCACCACAAACAATTTGAACGGGATTGTCGGATCCAATATCAACTTGTGTAATTTTTAATTTATCAGCATTGGGGTGTTTTTCACAACTCAAAACTTTTCCAATTACAACCCCATCAAGACCTCCTTTTATAGATTGATATTGTTCAATACCTTCGACTTCAAGACCTAAATCGGTAAGCATCGTGCCTACTTCAGTTACGCTAAGGTCTGTTTGAATGAAATCGCGAAGCCAGTTAAACGAGATATGCATGATAATAATTTAAGTTGCAAAGATACAATTATGAAGTTTTTAATTTAACTTTTAACCAATGTACTTCCAAATCGATTTTCCCTGTTGTGAAAGGGCCAATGCCGAACGCAATACGGTATGTTGCTTTTGCATTAAATTTGGATCAGTTGCAAGAATTCCATCTACAGCATGGCGAACAGTTTTTAGAATATCGCCGTCTTTTTTAAGATTAGCAATCAAAAAAGGAAGTACACCACTTTGTTGTGTTCCCATCACATCACCGGGACCGCGTAATGATAAATCTACTTCGGCAAGTTCAAATCCGTCTTGCGTGCGTACCATAGTTTGAATACGCGTTTGTGCATCTTGACTTAGTTTTGTCCCAGTCATTAGTACACAATAACTTTTACTTGCACCACGCCCTACACGCCCGCGTAGTTGGTGTAATTGCGACAATCCAAAACGCTCGGCACTTTCAATAATCATAATGCTTGCGTTGGGGACATTTACACCTACTTCTATTACCGTTGTAGCTACCATAATTTGTGTTTTTCCAGATACAAAACGCGCCATTTCATAGGCTTTATCTTCTGCATTCATCTTGCCATGAACAATGCTAACTTGAAACTCAGGTAGTGGAAATTCTCGAACAATACTTTCGTAGCCATCCATCAAATCTTTGTAATCCAACACATTGGATTCTTGAATGAGCGGATAAACGATATACACTTGTCTGCCTTTGGCAATTTCTTCGCGCATAAACTGAAAAATTGCCAAACGTTTACTGTCAACTCGGTGTAAGGTAGTAATCGGTTTTCTTCCTGGAGGAAGTTCATCAATAACAGATAAATCTAAATCTCCATAGGCAGTCATGGCTAAGGTTCGTGGAATGGGTGTAGCTGTCATTACCAAAATGTTGGGCGGAATACTGTTTTTTCGCCAAAGCTTAGCACGTTGTGCTACGCCAAAGCGGTGTTGCTCATCAACAATGGCTAAACCAAGTTGACGAAACGTTACGTGCTGTTCAAGTACTGCGTGCGTACCAATCAGTATGTGAAGTGTCCCATCGGCTAATTGTTCCAGTAGTGGAATACGTGTACTTTTTTTGACCGATCCCGTAAGGAGTCCAACGTTAATGTCAAGTGGTTTTAATAATTTACTAATACTAGCATAGTGCTGCTGAGCTAAAATTTCTGTAGGTGCAACAAGCGTGGCTTGCATGTCATTATCAAGAGCCATAAGCATACACAATAGCGCTACTATAGTTTTTCCAGAGCCTACATCTCCCTGCAGTAAACGATTCATTTGGGCATTACTTTTTAGGTCGCTGCGAATTTCACGCACAACGCGTTTTTGTGCTCCTGTTAACGGAAAGGGCAAGTGGTTTTGAAAAAATGAATTAAAATATTCACCCAATTTAGGAAACGGAATTCCTTTTAGTTGCTGTTTTCGATGTAGTTTTTTTAGTCCCAATTGCAGTTGTACAAAAAACAACTCCTCAAATTTCATTCGATACTGTGCCTGTGCTAGTTCCTCTTGATTTTTTGGAAAATGAATAGTTGTAAGCGCCACATTTTTGTCTACCAAACGATAATCATCAAGGGTTGATTTTGGTAATACTTCTTCAATTCCAATCCCAATTTCTTCAAACAAATGCAGGACGATTTGACGCGTTACTTTTTGCGATATGCCACCTTTTGTCAGCGCTTCCGTTGAGGGATATACAGGTTGAAAGTTTCCTTTTCGCTGTTGATGATCTTCCAAAAATTCTAATTCGGGATGCGCAATGGAACATTTGTTTCCAAACCAATTTAATCTTCCAAAAGCCATGTAAGGTTTGTTGAGTTGCAACGATTTTTGAATCCATTGATGCCCCCTAAACCATACTAATTCTATGTTGTGCTGCCCGTCTGAAAAAGTCGCTACCAATCGGCTACCCCTTTTTTGTTTCACCGTTTCTAAATGGATAATGCTTCCTTTGATTTGCACTTCGGCAGTCGTTTTAGGGAGTTGACTTGGTGTAAAGTACTGAC
The DNA here is from genome assembly GCA_965661025.1 of Flavobacteriaceae bacterium. GTDB lineage: Bacteria > Bacteroidota > Bacteroidia > Flavobacteriales > Flavobacteriaceae > UBA7446. The sequence goes on from CBFICG010000080.1 coordinate 3,779, forward strand.
TTCGGTCAATGTAGCGATGTGGAAAAAAATACAGTAAGTCTTGAAGCGTATGAATTCCCAATTCTTTTTTGAGGAATTGTGCTCTGTTTGGCCCAACGCCTTTAAGATAGTCAATCGGTTTTTGAAGCAGCACAGCCATAAATAACGAAGATAGTAGTTTCCTGTTAATAACTATTTGTGTTGTGTCTTTATCAAGCGTTGTGGTTTGGTTATTTTCACTTTTAAATCTACATTTTGGAAAACTATCTCCAATTACTCAACGAAGCGCAACAAAAACCAACTATTCATAAAGATGGTCCTCTTATGGTTATTGCTGGTGCGGGTTCGGGAAAAACACGTGTTCTTACCTACAGGATTGCCTATTTGATGCAGCAAGACGTAGATGCATTTTCCATTCTGGCACTCACTTTTACCAATAAGGCAGCCCGTGAAATGAAGGAGCGTATCGCACAAATTGTAGGGCAGAGTGAGGCAAAGAATTTATGGATGGGGACATTCCATTCTGTTTTTGCGCGAATTCTTCGCGCTGAGGCCGATCGATTGGGCTATCCTTCCAGTTTTACTATTTACGATACGCAAGACACTGAGCGTTTGTTGTCTTCTATCATTAAAGAGTTAAACCTTGATAAAGACCTCTATAAAGTAAAACAAATTCGTGCTCGTATATCTTCTTTTAAAAACAGCTTGATAACCGTTCGCGCCTATTACAATAATCCTGAACTCACTGAAGCAGATCGCGAATCAAAACGCCCAGAAATGGGAACCATCTATAAGGAATATGTAGACAGGTGCTTTAAGGCTGGCGCTATGGATTTTGACGATTTATTGCTGAAAACCAATGAGCTATTAAATCGTTTTCCAGATGTTTTGGCAAAATATCAAGAGCGTTTCCGCTATATTTTGGTAGATGAATATCAAGATACCAATCATTCGCAATACCTTATTGTTCGTGCCTTGGCAGATCGTTACCAAAATGTTTGTGTGGTGGGTGACGATGCTCAAAGTATCTACGCATTCCGTGGTGCTAACATTCAAAATATTCTAAATTTCCAACGTGACTACCCTGATGCTACAGTGTATAGACTCGAGCAAAATTACCGTTCTTCTGGAACAATTGTAAAAGCTGCGAATGCTGTTATTGCACATAATAAAAACCGCTTGGAAAAAAATGTATGGACTGCAAATGCTGAAGGCCATAAAATCATCATTCACCGGAGTCCAACAGATGGAGAAGAGGGACGTTATGTGGCAGGATCTATTTTTGAACGTGCTATGCAATCCCAACTTGGGTATGAAGATTTTGCCATATTATATCGCACCAATGCGCAGTCTAGAGCCATGGAAGATTCCTTGCGCAAGCGCAATATTCCGTACCGGGTATATGGTGGGGTTTCGTTTTATCAACGAAAGGAAATTAAAGACGTGTTGGCGTACTTACGTCTTTTGGTAAACCCAAATGATGAGGAAAGTTTAAAGCGCGTTATCAATTATCCCATGCGAGGCATTGGCCAAACGACTCTTGACAAACTTATTGTTGCAGCCAAAACACATCAACGCACACTCTATGAAGTTTTGGCTCTAGTGCAAGCGTTACCCCTTAACATTAATGCTGGTACACGTACTAAATTACAGGATTTTTATACCATGATTGAATCGTTACGAACGCAGCTTGATACCCTCGATGCTTTTGAAATGGCTGATTTGGTAACCAAAAAAGTGGGCCTAGTAACCGAACTCAAAAAAGAGGGCACACCAGAAGCGATTACTCGTGTAGAAAATATTGAAGAGTTACTCAATGGGATTAAAGATTTTGTGGAAGGACAGCGAGAGCTTGCTGATGCTACTGGATCATTGGTAGAATTTTTGGAAGATGTAGCCCTTGCTACCGACTTTGACAACGAAGTGAAAGATCAAAGAGCAGTATCGTTGATGACAATTCACCTAGCAAAGGGATTGGAATTTCCAAACGTGTATATTGTTGGATTGGAGGAAGATTTATTCCCCTCAGCAATGAGTGTAAATACGCGTGCTGAGTTAGAAGAAGAAAGACGTTTGTTTTATGTAGCATTGACACGCGCTGAAAAACGCGTTACATTAACGTATACACTTTCAAGATATCGCTGGGGAAAAATTATCGATGCAGAACCCAGTCGTTTTTTGATGGAACTGGATGAAACTTGCGTAGACAATCGAGTGGTAAAAGATGATTATACGTTTAAACCGATGATGGATACTTCTGTTTTTGATGCACCAGATCCTAACAGAGTTCGGTTTAAATCGTTACCAAAAAAGAAACCTACAGCTGTTCCGCCAAAAGCCCGTATGAAAGCTGTGTCTAAAGCGACAACAGCATTACCAATGGACGTGTCTGAAATTATACAGGGATCTCGTGTTTCGCACAGTCGTTTTGGATTTGGAACAGTAGTGAATTTGGAAGGCAGCGGCAACGATGCAAAAGCCCTAATTCGGTTTGATCAATCAGGTGAAAAGAATCTGTTGTTGCGTTTTGCTAAGCTAAAAATAGTACAATAAAAAAAGCTGCCCGAAGACAGCTTTTAATTATTTTGAAGCAGCTTCCATTCCTTGTTCTAACAAGTCAAAAAACTGGTCAAGTTTTGGAAGAACTACAATACGTGTTCTTCTGTTTTTTGCACGCCCGGTTGCTGTTGCATTGTCTTCAATAGGGACATATGAACTACGCCCTGCAGCCGTCATACGCGCAGGATCAACCAAGAAATCTTCCTGCAAAATGCGAACTACAGCAGTAGCTCGTTTCACACTCAAATCCCAGTTATCTACCAGTACATTACTATCTGTTTTTACAGGTACATTGTCCGTGTGTCCTTCAACCATAAATTCCAAATCTGTTTTGTCATTGATTACGCGAGCCACTTTGCCAAGTACTTCTTTTGCGCGCTGTGTTACTGTATAGCTTCCACTACGGAATAAAAGTTTATCAGAAATGGAAATAAACACAACACCTTTTTCAACATTTACTTCAATATCCGCATCGTTAATGTCAACAAGTGCGCCTTTTAAGCTAGTAACTAAGGCAAGTGTTACCGAGTCTCTTCGTGTAACAGCATCTTGCATTCGGGTGATACGCATGTCCTTTTCTTTTAACGACTCCAAGGAACGCTCTAAATTTTCAGCACCCTTTTGTGAAAGTGTTGTAAGGTTGCCCATGTTATTTATAAGCTCTTGATTATTCGCTTTTA
>CBFICG010000081.1:0-268 GCA_965661025.1 Flavobacteriaceae bacterium
TGGTTTGATAAGACTTCCGGCACAGCACAATATTGTGTCGATGATGCTTCATATCAAAGTGTAGGCACTGCCACAAATACTGGTAAAAAAGCACCTACGCAGTTGATGGTGTCTACATTTTCTGATGAAAATAGATTAGCAACCCAGTTGCGCGGCAAAGCCATTGGGATTTCTATCAAAGATCGAAGCGCTATCCTTTCTATTGGGCATGCGGCAAATGGCGCCTATTGGTTTTCTGGAAAAGCCGATGGAAATTTTGTGAGTAGTA
>CBFICG010000081.1:278-6871 GCA_965661025.1 Flavobacteriaceae bacterium
TGGGCCACAGCCTTTAATCAAAGCAGAAGTGTTGATAAATATTTGACTACATGGAACACCTATTATCCCAAGGAAACTTATACAGAGAGTGGACCTGATAATACGCCCTATGAAAGAATTCCAAATGGCAAAGAAAGCGCAACTTTTCCCTACGACTTAGCTGATTTAGCGCAAAAAAAATATGGGTATGACATACTAAAAGAAACCCCATTTGGTAATAGTTTAATTACAGATTTTGCGTTAGCTGCGTTACAAGGCGAGGCGTTAGGCACAGATTCTCATGCCGATGTGTTAATGATTAGCTATTCCTCTACAGATTATGTAGGGCATGCCTTTGGCGTAAATTCAAAAGAGGTGCAAGATACTTATGTACGATTAGATTTGGACTTAGCGCGTTTATTTCGTGCGCTAGACAAACAAGTGGGCAGGAAAAATTATACTGTTTTTTTAACTTCAGATCATGGCGTGGCGCATGTTCCTCAATACCTGATGGACAAAAATATTCCTGCTGGGTATTTCCACAAAAAGCAATTTGTAAAAAAAATAAAAGAATACTCCTTCTCTTTGTTTGGTACAGATGACATTATCCGGAATATATCTAACAATGAAATCTTTTTAAATCATAAAGAGTTAGTTGCCAAAAATCTAAATCTAAATCAAGTTAAATCGTCATTGGTTTCTTTTTCTACATCATTTAATGGTATTGCTGTGGCATACGATGCTGATGAGCTTATGAAAATGAACAAAAGCAATGCTATTGTTGAGCGACTACAACGCGGGCATCATCCAAAACGTTCTGGAGATATTGTATTTGTTTTAGAACCTGGGTTTATATCTCATGGAGAATACGGGAAAAAGGGCACTACGCATGGCTCTGCATACATTTATGACACTCATGTTCCGTTAATGTTATTTGGATCGGGCGTAAGAAAAGGAGATACTTTTAAGCGCACTAACATTACAGATATTGCACCCACCGTTTGTGCTATTTTGGGGGTAAGCAATCCAACAGGAGCAATTGGAAATCCAATTAAAGAAGTGCTAAAACGACCTTAAAACTTGTAAGAAAACGCATTGATGTTCATTCCTGCTCCTACGCTGGCAAACAACGCAACGTCACCTTGCTGAATCTTATGGTGTTCCATTTGATTGCGTTTGACCAAATCCAAAAGTGTGGGCACTGTTGCCACAGAACTATTCCCTAGTTTATGAATGCTTATGGGTAATACGTTTTCGGGTTGTGGATGGCGGTATAATCTGTAAAAACGCTTTACAATGGCTTCGTCCATTTTTTCATTGGCTTGATGCAAAAACACTTTTGACAATGCGCTAATATCCTCACCGCTATTGTCTAAACATGTTTTTAATGCTTGTGGCACATGACTGATAGCAAACTCATACACTTTTCGCCCATACATTTTAATGTATTTATCTGAAGGGCTAGCATCGGGATGATACGATTTCCCCGCATATAAATAGAAGGCTTCTCCGTTGCTAAAGGTTTGCGTACAATGGCTTAAAATTCCACCATCGGTATCAGTCTCTTCAATAACAGTGGCGCCAGCTCCATCCGCAAAAATCATAGAATCTCTATCATTGGGATCGGCAATCCTAGATAGGGTATCTGCCCCAATAACCAAGCACTTTTTTGCCATCCCAGCTCTAATAAATGCTTGCGCTTGTATCACGCCTTCTACCCAACCTGGACATCCAAAAATAACATCATATGCAACGCAATTTGGGTTTTTGATTTGAAGTTGATGCTTAACACGTGTAGCTAACGAAGGTAACATTTCCGTTTGAATACATCCGTCTTGAATATCGCCAAAATTGTGCGCAACAATGATATAATCTAATATCTCAGGATCTAATGCGGCATCTTCTAATGCTCTTTCGGCTGCTAAAAACGCAAGGTCAGACGCAGATTGATGTGGCTTGGCATAGCGGCGTTCTTCAATTCCCGTAATAGCTTTAAATTTTTCAATGATTTCACTATTATCACTTTTGAACGGAGTTCCGTCATTATCTAAAAATGAATGGTTTAGAAAGGCTTCATTTTTTTCGGTTTGAGTAGGAATATAGCTCCCTACACCAGTGATGTGAATTCCCATGGAGTTTTTAAGTTGTTTTATATATGGTTGCTATCCATATAATGTCAAAGATATAAATCTATATGGGGTTCGAAAATATTTTTGAGAATTTTATGCTGATGAATTTGCACGATTACTTGTCTTGCGTAACTTTTATATCCTTGTACATCTCAATAGGTGCACAGGTACACACCAAGTTTCGGTCTCCATAAGCTTCATCAACACGCTGAACGCTTGGCCAAAACTTATTTTCGCGAACAAATTGCAATGGATATGCTGCTTCAGCACGTGAGTAAGGTAAGTTCCAGTTATCAGTTGTAAGCTGTGCCAGCGTATGCGGAGCATTTCTAAGCATGTTGTTTTCCTGATTTGCATCACTTGCTTCTATCTCATAACGAATAGAAATTAGCGCCTCGCAAAAACGATCTAATTCTTCTTTGTTTTCACTTTCTGTGGGTTCTATCATCATGGTGCCTGCAACGGGGAATGATACCGTTGGCGCATGAAAACCGTAATCAATCAGCCGCTTTGCAATATCCATCACTTCAATACCTTTTTCCTTAAAGCCACGGCAATCAATAATAAACTCATGTGCAGCTCTATTATTATCTCCGCTATACAGTACTGGATAGTGCTTTGTAATACGTTCTTTGATGTAATTTGCATTCAGAATGGCAATTTCAGTGGATTTTGTCAGCCCATCAACCCCAAGCAGTCGAATGTAAGCATAGGATATCAAACAGGCTAAGGCCGATCCAAAAGGCGCAGCAGATAGCGCTGAAATCCCTTGATTTCCACTTGTTGGCACGACAGCATGGTTGGGTAAGAACGGCACTAGATGATTTGCCACGCAAATAGGCCCTACACCAGGACCTCCGCCTCCATGTGGAATAGCAAAAGTTTTGTGGAGGTTTAAATGACAAACATCTGCACCGATTGCAGCAGGATTTGTAAGTCCAACCTGCGCATTCATATTTGCTCCGTCCATGTAAATTTGACCGCCTTTACTGTGAATATAGGCTGTGATTTCTTTAATGGAAGATTCAAAAACACCATGCGTAGACGGATAAGTAATCATAAGTGCAGCTAAATTTTCTGCATGCGCATTGGCTTTTTCCTTTAAATCTTCAAGATCAATGTTCCCACGAGTATCAGTGCTTACCACTACCACTTGCATACCTGCCATTACTGCAGATGCAGGATTTGTACCATGTGCAGATGCTGGAATAAGGCAAATATTCCGCTGTGCTTGGTTGTTTGCTTGGTGATAGGCTCGAATAACCATAAGTCCTGCAAACTCACCCTGTGCGCCTGAGTTGGGTTGCAAAGACGTCCCCCCAAAACCTGTAATTTCAGTTAGGTAATCTGCAAGATCTCTCAGTATAGCGTTGTAGCCTTCCGTTTGATTCTTGGGCGCAAACGGATGAATGTTGTTCCATTGCGGGTCGCTAAGTACAAACATTTCCGTGGCGGCGTTAAGTTTCATGGTACATGAACCTAGTGCAATCATGGAGTGGTTTAAGGCCAAATCTTTTCGTTCCAACGATTTAATGTAGCGCATCATACTGGTTTCTGCATGATAGCGATGAAATACGCCGTGAGTCAAAAAACGCGTGCTGCGTTTATGTGAATTTGGTAGGCAGTTTTCATTGATCATTGCTGATTTGGTTGGTGCTGCTTGGGTTGCCTGAGCAAAAACCTCAATCAACAACTGGATATGCTGTTCTTCTGTTGCCTCATGTACAGAAAGCGTCAGTTCATTTTCGTTGATGTAACGTAAATTTATACCTGCTTGTTCTGCTAACGGGCGAATCTTTTTCTCAGGTGCTTCAATCCAAAGCGTATCAAAGAACGCTTTGTTTTTTTGTGTGATACCTAACTCAGCTAATGCCTTATTTAGCCGGCAAGCATTGCGATGTATTTTTGATGCAATGGCTGTCAATCCTTTTGGGCCGTGATACACGGCATACATGCCGGCCATAACTGCTAAAAGTACTTGAGCGGTACAAATATTGGATGTAGCTCTATCTCTTTTGATGTGTTGCTCGCGAGTTTGCAACGCCATCCGCAACGCACGATTCCCCACTTTATCTTGGGTTACGCCAATAATTCTTCCAGGAATGCTTCTCTTGTATTCGTTTTTCGTTGCAAAAAAAGCTGCATGTGGCCCTCCATAGCCAAGAGGAATACCAAAGCGTTGTGTGCTTCCAACCACAACATCTGCACCGAGTGTACCAGGAGATTCAAGTAACACCAAACTCATGATATCAGCAGCTACCGCAGTTTTAATTTCTACTTCAGCGGCAGTTTCTATAAAAGATCTTAAATCAGGAATACTACCATTTGCGCCTGGATATTGAATTAGTGCGCCAAAGAAATCTGCAGTCGGTACAAAAGTTTCCGGAGTTCCATAGACCAATTCAATCCCAATGGGATTTGCACGTGTTTCCAAAACAGATTTAGTTTGTGGTAAGGTGTTTTCATCCACAAAAAACAATGAAGCGTTGTTCTTTTTTTGGGCCCTTGTTCGCTGTCCAAACAGCAAACTCATAGCCTCAGCGGCTGATGTAGCTTCGTCTAATAGCGATGCATTCGCCAATTCCATACCGGTCAAATCGGATATCATGGTTTGGAAGTTTAGTAAGGCCTCCATTCTGCCTTGTGCAATTTCTGCCTGATAAGGAGTGTAGGCAGTGTACCAGCCTGGATTTTCTAATATATTTCGCTGAATTACTCCAGGTAAAATCGCTTCGTGATACCCTAATCCAATTAATGATAAAAATACATTATTCCGCTTGCCTAATGCCGAAATATGTTTTGTAAAGGCATATTCACTAATAGCATGTGGTAGTGAGATAGGTTTTTTGAGGCGTATCGAATCAGGAACGGTTTGAGCGATTAATTCGTCAATAGAGGATGCCTTTATAGTTGAAAGCATTTCGTTAACTTCTTGGCCATTAGGGCCGATATGCCTGTGAACAAAACCTTGTATTTTCATACTATTACATTAAGTTAAATTCAAAGTTAATTTTTTGCGTCATATTCAAAAACAGAACTTAATCATTTCATCCTAAAGTTGTTAACCGCAAAACCTTGTGTTATTAACACGTTTGGTATTTTTGCCAATCACCGCACAAAATTGATTCAACGCTACACATTATTTAATTTTCATGTCGCCCTTGCGCTTTGGGCGTTTTGTCGGGTTATTGCATTACAACAAGGATCAGGGTTTTCAGCTTCGTTGCAGTTTGCCATTTTTGGTTTTGGGTGGGCGGCATATCAGTATTTACATGTTTTTGTTCCTGTTTTGTACCGTCAACACGCGTTAAGCTTCCCAAAGGTAATTCCATTTGTATTGGGGTTGGCTTTAGGGTTTTTCGGATTAATTTCACAGCCCATTTCCGTTTGGGTTGAGTTTGGGTTTGTTGGATTACTTACGTTTTGTTATGCACTGCCTTTTGGCAAAACCTTGGGTTTACGCTTTGTGCCTACCCTTAAAGTTTTTGTTGTTGCCCTTTGTTGGACTACACTTGCCATGCTAAATATACAAGCACTACCAAACCACCTGTTATTGCTTGTGGCAGTAAAAGCATTTTTGTGGATGATTTGCCTTATGTTGCCTTTTGAACTTCGTGATATGCATAAGGATGCCCCAACACTAAAAACCCTACCACAACTTTTTGGTGCACGTGGTTTGAAAATATTGGGGGCTATACTGATTTGCTTAGCAGCTGTTTTAGCATATCAAACCGTCCGAGTAAATACGCTATTGTGGGTAGAATGGTTAATGCTTTTGGTACTTGGTGTTGCCATCTTGTGGTCATCGCCAAAGCGTCATATTGTTTTCACTTCCTTTTGGGTTGAAGCTATTCCTTTCGTATGGTTTGCAGCAAGTGTATTCGTGCTTACTTTTGGTTAATGTCTTTCGCACTTTGATGTACTTTTTCAGCCAATGATGCTTTATAAGCAATCATAGCTTCTCTAAGTGCAGGGTTTTTTATGCCTAATATTTGACATGCCAATAGACCTGCGTTTTTAGCCCCGTTTAGCGCTACGGTGGCCACAGGAACACCACCGGGCATTTGTAAAATGGAAAGTATAGAGTCCCAACCATCAATGGAGTTGGAGGATTTTACAGGAACACCAATCACGGGGAGTGGGCTTGCAGCTGCTACCATTCCAGGCAAATGCGCTGCACCTCCTGCACCCGCAATGATAACATCAATGCCTTTTTCGTGCGCCGTAGAGGAAAACTGCATCATTTTTTCCGGTGTTCTGTGGGCAGACACAATATCAACGTGTGTTTCTATTTCAAATAACGCTAAAGTGTCAATGGCGTCTTGCATAACGGGAAGATCGCTTTTGCTTCCCATAACAACAGCTACTTTCATATCATTTTGCTTTTAGTTGGAGTACAGATTTTAATTCTTTAATTTTTTTAAAAATAGCATTTAAATCATCACCTGTTAGGGTAATATGTCCCATTTTACGTTGGGGCTTGGT
>CBFICG010000082.1:0-252 GCA_965661025.1 Flavobacteriaceae bacterium
TTGGTAAGGTAATACATTGGGCCACCATAAACCGTCCCATCATCTCCGACATCACGATATTTAACACCCAATGTACACTCTACAAACTTAGTTGACATGCCAATAAGCCCACACAAAATCATCCAAAAAGTGGCACCAGGACCACCAACAGCAATAGCAAGGGCAACGCCTGCGATGTTTCCGTTACCAACCGTTCCCGAAACGGCAGTGGCAAGGGCTTGAAAATGACTAACCTCACCCTCTTTCCTTTCG
>CBFICG010000082.1:262-6770 GCA_965661025.1 Flavobacteriaceae bacterium
TGGTATCTACTACATCGCCATCAGCAACATTTACGGCCGCTTTTTTGTCGGCTTGATGATGATCTATTTCATCATATTTCCCACGAACTACACCAATAGCCAAAGGAAAACGGCGTATGTTAATAAAACCAAAATACAGGGTGAAAAACAATGCCCCGCCAACAAGCAAAAAAATGATTGTAGGAATCCCAGTTCCAGGAAAATTATGTAACACCACGTCACCCCACCAATCGGCGATAGGCGTAAAGGCTTCATTAATGCGTTCGTCAAGTCCCTTTTCTGTGGTTTGTGCGGAAAGTGGCAAACAGAAAAGCATCAAAAAAAGGGTGGTTAAATATTTCATAAAAATTTTTAGGATTATAAATCAAAAACGGATGAGCGCTTGGCAAATAAGAAATCTTTCATTCTGAGCCAAAATGCAAGCACTAAATATAAGGCAAAGCCCACGCCCAACGAAAAAAAGCTCAAGTAAATAAAAAAGATTCGGACATCTTTTGCTTTCATCCCAAGTCGCTCAGCTAATCTAGAACAGACTTCAAATCCTCTTTTTTCAAGAAAATAACGCGTTTCGTGCAACAAACTCATTACACAAATGTAATCAAAGATTTAGAAGTTTGTGCCCATAGGCGCATTTTAGACATCGGCGTGGCGTACAATACGTGTTTTTTAGTTGAATACACGCCTGACTTTCTAGAGCGTCTTCAATAGGACAACCCAATTGATTAAATTTCGAAACATACATGTTTTTTTCTGGAGGGATTTGGCGCACCCAATCTAAAACGCAGTCTTTACGTGCATCTCCAGTATTCTTACAATACTGAAATAAAAACGGAAAAACGGTATTGAGTAGTAACAATTGCTTAAAAGATTTGGTCAATCGGTGTGTGCGTTTAGTTGAAGGGGTAGAAAAGTGATAATGCGATTCCCAAAAAGTTGCGGTTCTGGCTTCTAAAATATCATACCATTCTTTTATGGATTTTGCTTGTTGGATACGTGATAGCAATTGTGGTTTTTGATGTAAAAGCCAAGCCAATTGAGCCAAACGAATAGTAGGAAAATTGGTTGGGCGTAATCGGAAAAACTTAGCTGTTTCGGGTGGTGTGCTCAGGTTGTATTTATGCTTTAGATAACCGAAGGATTTTTTCTGCTTCTGAAAATATTCGTTTTCCACCAGCGCATCAAAAAGTCCTGCTTGACCCATTAAAAGAGCTTCTGTAGTTTCCAATTTATGTATGTTTTTAAGAATAACCTTCCATGGAATAGAGAGTGCCATTTGGGCAAATGCCATACCATTTTGCTTGAGTCCAAAACCCTTTGCCAACACTACAAAAAACACCGCCTCCCAGTTGTTTTGCGTCAACGCTAGCCAGCTTTGAAATAAAGCGGTTTTTTCCATCAATCGCTGTACATAAAGTCGTTCCCAAAATTGCTTTCGTACAAGTTTTGGAAGCTTGTATAACTCATCGGCGCATAGGGTCCATTTATTGGTTTGCGCCAACCATTTAATGTATTTATTTATAAAATTTTTGGGGGCGTAGTCTGACAAACGTAGTGTTGGTATGGGCTGTTGACTCGCGTTACAAACAGGTACATCATCGTTCCAAACAACATGGAGTACCACATTGTCATAATGCCTGTTTATTTGATGCCGATGGCGAAACCAGTCAGAGGATTGTACATGAAGTTCCACATTGCCTACCCAAAGCAATCCGTTGATTTGTATGTGCGCATTGAAAAAGTCTGGTCTAGTGTGGATGTTTTCTTGTCCAGGCTTTACCACAACAACAGCATCCCCGCAAGTAGTCTTTAATGGACTACGTCCAAGTTTTTGTGTTTTCCATAAATAGGTTAGCAATTCCTCGCGCACCTAACATAAGTGGATTACTCCTCCAAATCGCCCTCCCAAGCAAGGACGCCACCTTCAAGATTATACACGCGTTCAAAGCCCATTTGCTCCATTAGCTGACACGCTTGACCGCTTCTGGCACCAGAACGACAATACACAAAATACGCTACGGACTTGTCTAATTGTTCAACCGAAGCAACAAAGGCTGCCCCACCTCGAATATCCAAGTTCTTAGCTCCAGCAATGTAGCCACTTTCAAATTCTTCTTCGGTACGTACATCAAGGATAACAGATTTAGGAGTTTCGCTGTGCAGTTTAGCCCATTCGCTGGGTGTCAATTCGTTCATAGTTGTTTGTTTTTTGGGCGAAAATACACAAGAAACAATTAGCGTTCCAATTGCAATACTTATATATTTTTTCATGTATCAAATTTAATTTAAAAAATTATACTACATTTGTCATAACAATAATTGTTATCACAATGAAAAGTCGAGATGTGGTAGTTGGGTTAATGCGTAGTGGAAATTTGGCATACGACCAAATCCATTCCATGTTACAGCCTTTTGGGTTAACGCTACAACAGTTTAACGTACTGCGTATTTTGCGGGGCAGAAACGGCTCTGCAGCTTGTCTTGAAAGCGTTACTAACGACATGATACAACGTATGAGCAACACTTCAAGGCTTGTGGATAGACTTATCGAAAAAGGCTTGGCCCGCAGAGAAATTTGCGCTCAAAACAGACGTAAAGTAGATATTTTTATTACCCAAAAAGGTAATAATCTACTCCAAGAAATTGATCCTGTTTTAGATGCCACAGAAGAAGAAATTACATCTTCTTTATCTAAAATAGAAATGGAACACTTATTGCTACTATTAACGAAATTAAAATCGAAACATTAACATTAAATACACACACATGAAAAAGAGAACATTTATCACCCTTGGGGTTACACTATTTTTATCCGTTGGATCCTACGCACAAACGTCCACCATTACAAATGGTTTGATCATTTGGAAAGGATCTAAATTGACAACTGATTTTCACGAAGGGACGATTGAAATCAGCAAAGGAGCATTAAATTTTGATGGCGCTGTACTGAAGGGGGGCGCCTTTACAGTAGATATGAATAGCATCGTCTGTACAGACCTAACAGGAAATTCTGCAGCAAGATTGGTGGGGCATTTAAAGTCAGATGATTTTTTCGGAGTTGAAGAGCATCCTGAGGCTTTCTTGAAAATTACTGCTGCAACAGCTCTTGATGGAGGCTATAAAATTACTGGTGATTTTACCATTCGTGGGATTACGCACACAGAAACATTTATCCTTAAACTAGATGGTGGTAAAGCCATTGCAGATTTAGAAATTGACCGTTCTAAATACAATGTAAAATTCCGTTCTGGTTCGTTTTTTGAAAACCTTGGAGACAAGCTTATTAAAGATGAACTAGAATTAAGTGTAAGCTTTAACTATTAATCCCTTGTTTTTTAACTGCCAGGTTGTATATTTGGACAGATGAAAAAAATGACTACTAAATCGCTTTGGTGGAACTCCTAATTAGGAGCAGATAAGCGTTTTAGAATAATACAAAAGGCTTGTCGTGTTGATAAGCCTTTTTTTATTTTTGACCCATGAAGTTTGTACTCAAAACAGAAACACGAGAGTTACTCACCGACACCATGACTCCGGTGAACATGTACCTCAAAATCAGAGATGCATTTCCAGAAAGTGTACTTTTGGAAAGCTCTGATTATGGTGCTAACGACAACAGCGTTGCTTATTTGTGTTTTAATCCTATTGCATATTTTAAGGTGTACCACAACCAAATGACGCAAACTTTCCCCGACGGTTCTACGCAAGAAACCGTCCTGACCGAAGAAACTTCAGTAGTAGATGCGCTTGAAACATTTATATCGCGTTTTGAGTCTAATCTCCCCGAAAGCCGTTTTTTAACCAATGGGTTGTTTGGCTATACCGCTTACGAAGCTGTGAAATATTTTGAAGACATTGATTTAGCAGACAAAGAAAATACGACGGGGATTCCAGAAATTTATTATGCGCTATACCAAAACATAATTGCGGTAAATGTATTCAACAACCAAGCAAAATTATTTGCCCACTGCTATGAAGCAGAAAGTAATTTGGATGAAGTAGTAAGGCTGCTACAAGCTCCTGCGCGCGACTCGTTTTCGTTTCGTAAAGAAGGGGCGCCTACTTCTAATATGAATGATAAAGATTTTGTGGAATTGGTAAAAAAAGGCATTCATCATTGTATGCGCGGCGATGTGTTCCAAATCGTATTGTCTCGCCGATTTAAACAAGCGTTTAAAGGTGACGATTTTAGCCTCTATCGCATACTGCGCTCTATAAATCCATCGCCTTATATTTTTTATTTTGACTTAGGAAACTATAAGATTTTTGGTAGCTCCCCCGAAGCGCAATTAGTGGTGCAAAACGGGGTGGCAGAAATTCACCCTATTGCGGGAACATTTATTAGAACAGGGAACGATGCGCAAGACGAAGCAAAAGCCAAAGAACTCGCACAAGACCTGAAAGAAAATGCCGAGCATATGATGCTGGTGGATTTGGCGCGCAACGATTTAAGCCGTCATGGGCATAATGTTACTGTAGAAAAAGACCGTGAAGTGCAGTTTTATTCGCATGTTATTCATTTGGTTTCTAAGGTGACAGGACAGAAGAAAACAAATACTTCTACCATGCAAGTGGTGGCTGATACCTTTCCCGCAGGAACATTAAGTGGCGCACCGAAGCATCGAGCCATGCAGCTTATTGATGATTATGAAAATTCAGACCGCGCTTTTTATGGTGGTGCTATTGGATTTATTGATTTTAATGGCAACTATAACCATGCTATTATCATCCGATCGTTTTTAAGCAAGGATAATGTATTGCACTATCAGGCAGGTGCGGGTGTGGTGTCAAAGTCCAGCCCCGAAAGTGAATTGCAAGAGGTATATAACAAATTACGGGCGTTGAACACCGCTATTGAAAAAGCTGAAAAACAATTTTCATGAACATATTAGTTATAGATAATTACGATTCCTTCACCTTTAATTTGGTCCATTATTTGGAAGAACTCGATTGTGTAGTTACCGTGAAACGAAACGATCAATTTGAGCTAGAAGAAGTAACGGCTTTTGACAAAATAGTCCTCTCTCCAGGTCCTGGAATCCCTGATGAAGCAGGGCTCTTAAAGCCAGTTATCGAAACCTACGCAAAAACGATTCCAATGCTTGGGGTATGCCTAGGGCATCAAGCCATTGCGGAAGTTTTTGGTGGAACGCTTACTAACTTATCTACGGTTTTTCATGGTGTTTCTAGTACCATGACCGTACTGCAAGAAGATCCGCTATTTGCTAAACTTCCTAAAAAATTTGATGTTGGACGCTATCATTCGTGGGTAGTTGACAAACCACTCCCTAAAGGATTTGTACTCTTAGCCGAAGAAGAAAATGGGCAAGTAATGGCCTATAAGCACGAAAAGTACCCTGTTTATGGAGTACAGTTTCATCCTGAATCGATTTTAACACCAGATGGTAAACAATTGCTGAAAAATTGGGTTGCGCTATGAAAGAACTTTTAATCCGACTTACCCAACACGAAAGACTATCACGTCAAGAAGCGAAAGAAGCAATGTTGTTTATTGGAAGTGGTTCGGGAGATCCGTACCAAATTGCTACTTTTTTGAGTGTTTTTATGATGCGAAGCATTTCTCTAGAGGAGTTGGCAGGCTTTCGTGATGCGCTTTTAACACTTTGTGTCGCTGTTGATCTTTCTGGCTATAATCCTATTGATTTATGCGGAACAGGGGGCGATGGAAAAGACACTTTTAACATTTCTACCTTGTCTTCTTTTGTCACTGCTGGCGCAGGGATTCATGTAGCAAAACACGGGAACTACGGAGTCTCATCGTCGTGTGGCTCAAGTAATGTTATGGAATATTTGGGTATAAAATTTTCCAACGACATAGGTTTTTTAGAAAAATGTATAGACCAAGCAAGGATCTGTGTTTTGCATGCACCGCTTTTTCATCCAGCCATGAAACATGTAGCGCCTATTCGAAAAGCATTGCAGCTTAAAACCTTTTTTAATATGTTGGGGCCACTGGTAAACCCATGCGCCCCTAAGCGACAAATGGTTGGCGTATTTAATTTGGCTTTGCTCCGCTTGTACCACTTTCTGTTTCAAGAAACAGAAAATCAATTTTGTGTCTTACATGCCTTAGATGGCTATGATGAAATCTCGCTAACTGGAGCTACAAAAGCTGTAACAAAGCATGGAGAATCGCTTATTCAACCTTCCGATTTTGGAGTAAAAACCCTAACCCCAAAATCAATTGGCGGAGGGAATTCGATTGCTCAGGCTGCTGCAATTTTTACTGCAGTTTTAAACGATGAGGCTACCGAGGCACAGAAACAAGTTGTTTGCGCAAATGCAGGAACTGCTATCGCTACTGCTTTAGATATTTCTTTAGCTGAAGGATATGCTAAAGCAAAAGAGTCCATTGAATCCAAGAAAGCCTTGAATTCTTTTACCACACTTTTAGAACTAAGCAAGGCATGAGCATTTTAGAAAAGATTGTTTCAAATCAACAGAAAGAAATAGCACTTAAAAAAGCTGTGGTTTCTCAAGCACAGCTATG
>CBFICG010000083.1:0-6727 GCA_965661025.1 Flavobacteriaceae bacterium
GCTTTTGATATGTTCAAAAAGCCCAAATCGCTGCACTCTATTATCAAGGCAGTAGAGTGGATTCCCGAAACCATGCGTATCCAAGATGTCTTTAATCTTTTGGTAAAGAAAAGACGTAGTATTGCCGTGGTAATGGATGAATACGGTGGAACAGCAGGCATGCTTACACTGGAAGATATCATTGAAGAATTATTTGGAGAAATTGAAGACGAACACGACACAGTTACCAATGTTTCTATTGCCCATGACGATGGCTCTTATACGTTTTCTGCCCGCTTGGAAATAGACGAAATAAACGCCAATTATGCAGTGCAATTACCCCTTTCGGAGTCTTATGGAACCTTGGGCGGACTTATTGTACATCACAATGAAAACATTCCTCAAGAAGGTGAAAAGCTTATTATTGGAGAATTTACCTTCGAAATGTTAGAGGTGTCTAACACCAAAGTGGATTTGGTGCGTGTCTATGTGAATTAGCATTTTAAATTCTTCTTTTTAGTTGTATTTTCGCAACCAGTCTAAATTTTTTAACCATGGCTATTTTAGGTAAAATCAGAGAGCGTTCTATCTTTTTAATTTTCATCATTGGTATGGCGTTATTAGCGTTTGTATTCACAGGATTAT
Organism: Flavobacteriaceae bacterium; assembly: GCA_965661025.1. Lineage (GTDB taxonomy): Bacteria > Bacteroidota > Bacteroidia > Flavobacteriales > Flavobacteriaceae > UBA7446. The sequence goes on from CBFICG010000083.1 coordinate 625, forward strand.
TTGATGGAAATTCCACCGCGAGTCAAGACCCTGTTTTGCTGGTTGGTGAAGAAGAAGTTGGTATTGATGAATTCAGCCGTCAGGTTGATTTTGCTGAACGAAACTACCGCATGTCTACTATGCAAGCCGTTAACTTTGCTTACGAACAAACAACGGATGCAAAAGCCTACGAACAAACTTTTGATGCCTTAGGGTTATCGGTTGGAAAAAATCATATAGAGCAGTTTATTAAAAATGACCCTAATTTTTCCTCAGATCCACAATTTCTGGGTGAAGACGGTTTGTTTGATCCAGCCCGTTTTACAGAATTTATTTTAGACCTAAGACAAAACAACCCGCAAGGTTTTGAGCAATGGAAGTCACAAGAGCTGTCTATCAAAAACAGTTTACGTGTACAGCAATACGTAGATATGGTTTCTGTTGGACTAAATGTAACCAATTTTGAGGCACAGCAAAGTTACGCACTACAAAACGACCTCATTGATTTGGACTACGTTCGCATTCCATTTAACGTCATTCCAGATAGCCTTGTTTCTGTTTCTTCAAAGGATATTTCCTCTTACATTGCAGCCAATGCAACTTCCTATGAGCGAGAGGCGGCAAGAGATTTGCGCTATGTACAGTTTACAGAAGCGCCAACCCCAGAAGACAAAGTGTTAATTGAGAACGAATTACGGAAATTGCTTTCATCTCGTGTTGCCTTTAATGAGGTATCTAAACAAGAGGAAACTTTTCCTTCGTTTGCTGATGTCCAAACCGAAGCAATAGCAGCATTTGTCAGCGAAAACTCTGATGTGCCTTTTCAAGATACTTTTGTAACTGAGGGGCAACTTTCTAGCAACTATGCCAGCACACTTTTTAACCTTCCCTTAGGAGAGGTTTTTGGTCCTTATGAGGACAACAATTCCACGAATATTTCGCGAGTGATTGATCGTGTTAAAGGAGGAAAAGCCAAAGCACGTCATATTCTTATTGCTTACAAAGGAGCAACTCGTGCTGCTGAAACAGTAATCCGTACAAAATCAGCAGCCCAAAAAGAGGCCAAAGCATTACTGCGAAAAGCTAGAAATGGGGGAGATTTTGCCCAATTGGCTCGTGATAATTCAGATGGTCCTTCGGCTTCACGTGGTGGTGAGTTACCTGAATTTGTGCGTGAAGATATGGTTGCACCATTCAGTGATTTTGTTTTTAGGAATCGGGTAGGAGCTATTGGTATGGCAGAAACCGAATTTGGTTTTCATGTGATTGAAATACAGGATAAGAAAGATGTGGTAAAACTTGCTACGATTTCAAAAAAATTAACCCCTTCAGAAGCCACGAGTAACCGAGTATTTACTGAGGCTACGCAGTTTGAATTGGATGTGCAAAAAGCAGACTTCCAACAAACAGCAACACAAAAAAAATATGTAGTAAAAGACATCAACGATGTCAAAATATTAGATGAAATGTTACCCGTTTTGGGTGCGCAACGTCAAGTGGTACGTTGGGCATTTGAAGAAGAACGTAAAGCACTAGATGTGAAGCGATTTTCGTTGTCTTCTGGTGGGTATATAATTGTTCAGGTTTCTGACGTAAAAGAAGCGGGGCTTCTAAGCGTCGAGGAAGTCAATGCTACCGTTTATCCCAAAGTAATGAGGGAAAAAAAGAAAGCATCACTGCTTAAGCAGATTGACAATTACAGCTCATTGCAAGACGTTGCTATACAGTTTGAACAAACAATTAGTACAGCTAAAGCAGTAAACCGCCTTACGAGCATGTTAGCAGGTGTTTCCAATGAACCCGAGGTTGTTGGTGCCGGATTTGGTATGGAAAAAGATGCGATTTCTGAGCCCATAGCGGGAAATACAGGGGTATATGTAGTGCAGTTAAAGGGCATAACTCCTGCAGCTAATGTATCTAACTACGCAGGATATAAAGCTTCACTTTTTAATGTTTCTAAACAAAACATTCAGGCGAATGTAGCCAAAGCAGTCAAAAGCACTTTTGAAGTTACAGACAATCGCAGCCTGTATTACTAGCATAACACTTACATCAAGCAAGGTATTTACTACACACTAAATGATTTACTTTATCAGCCTATTCAACAGCTGAAAACGTATGTTCATAGCCGTTTTTGTACACGCTACTTATTTATTTACACAAAAAACTGTTCATAAGACACATTTGTGCTCGTGGGAATTCGATAACCGTAAAAGGAGTAGTTATTCCCATTAACCTTTTTTGCCCATTTTAGGTTCTTTTTGTAGCAGTGAACCGCTTTTTGTTGCTTTGATTGTTATGCTACGCTTAGGGTTTGCGGTCGGGAGTTTTCTCGACCAGCACCCTTAGCAAACCCAAGATAAAATGCAAAAAAAATGTCCCACCTAAGCGGGACGCTGGACAAAAGTCCACGGCAAATGCCTTATTGCTGCTGGTTCTAAAACCAACTCTGAAATCCTTTCCAAGACGTTGAAACAAAAAACAACATATAAACTAAGGATACAATCAGCTTAAGGGCCATTCCGGAAAGAAAGCCCAAAAAAGAACCAAAGGCTGCTTTTAGTGCAATTTTGCGGTTTGGATTTTTGCTTAGCTCACCTGCAAATGCGCCAATAAAAGGCCCCAGAATAATCCCAAAAGGAGGAAAAAATAGTCCAACCACCAAACCAATAGTAGAGCCAATGGCCCCTGATTTTGTTCCCCCAAAAGCTTTTGTGCCCCAAATGGGAATAATATAATCCAATATCATAATGACTAGTGCAATGACGAGTGTCCAACCCAAAAACCACCAGTCTTGTTCTATTTTACTGGTATAGTGTAGTGACAGTAATCCAAACCAACTGGTTATCGGCCCCGGAATTACAGGCAAAAAACTACCTGCCAATCCTAACATAATGAGTAACGCGCCTAGAATTAAAAGTACTAAATCCATAATTCTAAAATACAAATAATTCACGGCTACAATCAAATAACAAAGCTTTATTTTTTACATTTATACGATGAAATTACAGCGGTTTTTATTGATTGTATTTCTTTTTAGTATTGGATGCATTTCCCCCAAAACGAAACTTAAAGCACCCAATGTGAATTGGACAGAAATGGACGAACCACCAGTATATCCTGATTGCCCAAAAATCAATACCAACGAAAATCTGACCTGTTTTACTCAAATACTTCAAAATAAATTGGATGAGAAGTTGGCTTCTGATCGTATTTCAAGTGTTTCAAGAGATACCCTTTATGTTACTTTAAAAGTTGATACTATCGGGAAGCTTTTAGTTATGGGTTACTCAAACAAAAAACAAGGTAGTATTTCACCATTGGTTTTTTCTTACCTTGAAGAAGTTATAGCTTCATTACCTAGATTTCAGCCTGCATTTAAAACAAACTTAGAAGTTCCAGTTGAAGTCCATTGGACGTTACCCGTTGCTATTTCTGAATAGCATTTATTCCGTATTTTTACATATGGCTGATTCGCGCATTATTTTAGGAGTTGACCCTGGAACTACCATTATGGGTTTTGGGATTATCAAGGTAGAAGGGAAAAAAATTAGTTGCTTACAGCTAAATGAACTAAAACTGAGCCAGTACGAAAGTCATTATATGCGATTGGGACATATCTACACCCGTACTTCTGAGCTCATCGAAACCTACAAGCCCGATGAAATGGCACTTGAGGCACCATTTTTTGGAAAAAACGTACAATCGATGTTAAAATTAGGTAGAGCACAAGGGGTAGCAATTGCTGCCGGAATCGCCCATGATTTGGCCATTTTTGAGTATTCTCCACGCAAAATAAAAATGGCAATTACAGGAAATGGAAATGCCTCTAAAGAGCAGGTAGCCAAAATGTTACAGCAATTAGTAGGCTTAACATCACTTCCCAAAAATTTAGATGCCACAGATGGACTTGCCGCAGCCCTATGTCATTATTATAATCCTGGGCAGCAAACCGAAAAAAGCTACTCTGGGTGGAGTTCGTTTGTCAAACAACAAGCGCACCGAGTAAAAAAATAGTCATGTCGGGCATTTACCTTCACATTCCTTTTTGTAAAAAGGCATGCCATTACTGCAACTTTCATTTTTCCACATCGGCAAATTATATTGATAAAATGGTTGCTGCACTTAAAAATGAACTAATTGTGCGAAAACACGAGACCATACATCCAGTGGAAACCATATATTTTGGTGGTGGAACGCCATCCATGCTTTCTACAGCGGCACTTTCTGAATTAATAACTGAGATTACATCGCACTACGGTATTGTAACAACACCTGAAATTACAGTAGAAACTAATCCAGATGATTTATCGCCCTTGTATTTGAAACAGCTTAAAGCGATAGGAGTAAATCGCTTGTCAATTGGCGTACAATCGTTTCATGATACCGAGCTCAAGCTGATGAATCGTGCACATTCTGGAAAGCAAGCCATGCAGTCGGTGGTTTGGGCGCTAGATGTTTTTGAAAATGTGTCTATAGATTTACTTTATGGCACGCCTCACACCACATTCTCAGACTGGAAAAAAAATCTTCAAAAAGCACTTACTCTCGATGTGCCACATATTTCGTCTTATGCCCTAACACTTGAACCAAAAACGGCATTGGAACATTTTGTAAAAAAAGGGGTTGTTTCTCTTCTTGATGAAAAAGATGTAGAGGAGCAATTTTTATATCTCGTGGATACCCTTACGGCAAACGGCTATGAGCATTATGAGCTTTCCAGTTTTGGTAAATCTGGATTTCATTCTAAAAACAATACGGCGTATTGGAAGGGGAAACCCTATTTGGGCATTGGGCCTTCGGCACATGGTTTTGATGGCGCACAACGCTATTGGAATGTGAGCAACAATGCGATGTATTTGAAAAAAATAGGGGAGGGACAGTTGCCCCAAACTGTTGAAAAACTAAGTGTTGTAGACAAATTCAATGAAGCAATTATGATAGGATTACGTGCCTCTTGGGGGGTTTCCTTAAATCAAATGGGACAAGAGTTAGGAAGTCGCTACCGAGAACATTTAGAACAGCAAGCCCAACGTTTTATTAATGAAGGATTACTTCAAATTGCAGATAATTGTCTTAAAACCACACGCAGTGGAGCCTTTTTAGCTGATGGCATTGCTGCCGATTTGTTTCTCATTGATTTGCTTGATGCAAGGCAGTAAAATGATGGTAAAAATGCGGAATGGTCTCAATCCCTTTTAGAAAATTGAACACCCCAAAATGCTCGTTAGGGGAGTGGATGGCATCACTATCCAGTCCAAAACCCATTAGTAACGTTTTGCTTTGTAGCGTCTCTTCAAAAAGTGCGACAATAGGGATACTACCGCCATCTCTTACAGCAATGGGGGCTTTCCCAAAAGTAGCGACATAGGCTTTTGAAGCTGCCTGAAATTCCAGCCCGTCAGGGTGCATCACATAGCCTTCGCCGCCATGGTGGGGCGTCACTTTTACCGTCACGCCTTCAGGGGCTAGTGACATAAAATGTCGGGTAAAGAGTTCCGTGATTTCCGCTGATTTTTGATGGGGCACCAATCGCATAGAAATTTTAGCGAACGCCTTGCTCGGAATTACAGTTTTGGCACCTTCTCCTGTATAGCCTCCCCAAATCCCGTTTACGTCTAAAGTTGGGCGAATAGACTTTCGCTCCAACGTGGTGTAGCCTTTTTCGCCAAAAACGGCTTTGATGTCAAGTGCATTTTTATAGTCGTCTAAAGAGAATGGAATTTTACCCATTTTAGCACGCTCAGCTGCACTAACTACTTCAACGTTTTCATAAAAACCAGGAATGGTAATGCTGTTATTTTCGTCGTGCAAGGCAGCAATCATTTGCGTTAAAATATTGATGGGATTGGCAACGGCTCCGCCGTATAAGCCCGAGTGCAAATCTCGATTTGGTCCTGTAACTTCCACTTCCACATAGCTGAGTCCACGCAACCCAGTAGTGATGGATGGAATGTCATTGGCAAGCATGCCTGTATCAGAGATCAGAATCACATCGTTTTGGAGTTTTTTGGAGTTTGCACGAACAAAATCTTCAAGGTTGTCACTGCCCACTTCTTCCTCGCCTTCAATCATAAATTTTACATTACACGGCAGTCCGCCGTTTTGCTCCATGACTTCTAAT
>CBFICG010000084.1:0-6523 GCA_965661025.1 Flavobacteriaceae bacterium
ACAAAGTCATGTGCCTCAATAGCAATAACTGTTTGCACGAATTCGTTTAAAGAACTTTCTTCGAAAAGCGACATTGGAACTAGTGTAACCAAGTTGTTTTCTATGCTACAGTATACCTCGTGCTGCGATGCTTCTACGAGTTTATGCTCTTTTAGTGCTTTGAAAATTTCTTCATGTATTTTTTCAATAGGCGTGTGAGCTGCAAAAGATCTACGTACAATTGAAGTCGCTATTTTCGTTTTCTTGTTTTGCGTGAAAAAAGAAAGTCCATTCACATGAATGTGAATGGACAGTATAGTGTTATTTGTTGCTGTGTTATTTTTGTGATTCTGCATCATAAATAGTCGGCCAGTTTCCGTTGGTGCTTACCTCAGAAAGCGAACCCAAAATAATGGCTGGGCCGTTCACACCATCTACTGAAACTGTAGCCTTTTCTTGTTCTAACAAATATGCATCTTGGTCATGCAGTACAACATCTTTTGCCACACGTACCTCAAACACAGGAACTTGATATCCGTTTTTGTCGATAACATCTGCTTTCATACTGAAACTGGCGTCTACACCTTCCACAGGTATTTTATCCATACTCTTGTAGTGATCGGAAGTGCCAAAAAGCGAATCTTTAACAGAGGCAAATCCAAGGGTATCAATAATTTGTACTTCCCTAAGCATATCAATTCTATATACACGATCGTACTCTAAATAACTAGAGTCTCTTTTTTCAATGAGCACATACTGAGCGGTATCAATAAATTCGACTAAGCTTTTAAAGTCCTGCGCATAAATACCAGTAACACTTTTGTGTGCCACTTGTGCGCTGCCAATATCTTTTAATATACGAATAACGTCCGCGTAACGTTCGGTTTTTACTTTGTTAAATTGAATGGGTTCATAAATAGAATTATACAGCTTGTATCCGAAGAAAACGATGAGAATCCAAAGTACAGGAAGTAAGATTTTTTTCATTTCAACATATGGTTTTTGTTGCACACAAACTTACAATTTTTTTCCTTCGCTACGCCCTTACGTAAAACATTCCTACTTTTAACCAATGAATTTATCTGCTTTTGTTTCTAGATTAAAACAAAATTTTCCGTTTGAACCTACGCCCATTCAGTCGAAAGCACTTCAAGACCTGGCTGTATTTTTATTGTCATCTGCTGAAAATGAAGTGTTTATGCTCAAGGGTTTTGCTGGCACAGGGAAAACTACACTTATTGGAACACTGGTAAAGTCCATTGGAGCAATGCGATATAAAACGGTGCTGTTGGCACCCACAGGACGCGCTGCAAAAGTCATGGCCGCTTACGCCAACCGGCCTGCACACACCATTCATAAACGTATTTATTTTGCCCAACAAGAGCGTCAAGGAAATTTAAAATTTAAGCTCCAAAAAAATAAATTTAAACGGACTCTCTTTTTGGTTGATGAGGCATCGATGATTGCCGATCAACAACAACAAAGCAAACTATTTGAAAACGGTTCGCTACTACACGATTTGATTCATTATGTACACTCAGGCGAAAACTGTAAACTTTTGTTAGTTGGCGATACCGCCCAACTTCCACCAGTACACACCGAATTAAGCCCTGCCTTAGACGCTCGCGTATTGTCCATGGAACACGGGCTTACCCCACACGAAATTGAGCTCAACGAAGTGGTTCGACAGGGAAAAGATTCTGGGATTTTGTTTAATGCTACCCAAATTCGTCAACAACTTACCACAGGGCAAACCACACAATTTCAGTTTATTTTAGCTCAATTTCCTGATATTGTTAGACTTCAAGATGGGTATGAGATACAAGACGCGATAGAAGAGGCATTTCGTACAGTGGGTATGGAAGAAACGGCCTGTATTGTGCGCTCTAACAAACGTGCTAACGGATACAACCTTCAGATTCGTACCCAAATTTTAGGCAAAGAACCCGAACTTGCCGCTGGTGATTTGATTATGGTTGTAAAAAACAATTATCATTGGCTTGCACCTGATTCGGGCCCTGGATTTATTGCCAATGGTGATATTGTAGAAGTACTTTCAGTAAAGGCAGTAAAAATGTTATATGGATTTTCATTTGCGGAAGTTCACATTCGTATGCTTGACTATCCGGATCAAGAATCTTTCGACACCGTTTTTATTTTGGATACACTACAGTCAGACTCCCATGCGCTATCGTTTGAAGACAATTCCAAATTGTATCAAGCGGTTCGGGAAGATTATGCGCACTTACCACAGTATAAGCAGTATCTAAAGGTCAAAGAGAACCCGTTTTTTAATGCTTTACAGGTTAAATATGCATATGCATTTACTTGTCACAAGGCGCAGGGCGGGCAGTGGAAGCGAGTTTTGGTTGAACAACCTTACCTTCCCGATGGTTTAGATGCTAATTATTTTAGGTGGCTCTATACGGCGATTACCCGTGCCACCGAAACACTTTTTTTAGTCGGCTTTAGCGATGCGTATTTTGAACAGGAATGATTTACCTATTTTTGCCGTATGCGTATTATAGCTGTCATTCCCGCACGATTGGAAGCCCAACGTTTTCCGGGCAAACTCCTCGCAGATTTAAACGGCAAAACCGTATTGCAACGCACCTATGAGGCGGTTGTAAACACCCATTTATTTGACCAAGTATGGGTGGCTACGGATTCCGATGAAATTGAAACACATATAAAATCATTAGAAGGAAACGTATTTCGTAGTAAAGGGGATCACGATTGTGGGAGTAATCGAGTGGCGGAATGTGTGCAAGATATGGATGCCGATGTGGTGATTAATGTACAAGGCGATGAACCGTTTATTGCTCAAAAAGCCTTAACCGATTTGATTAAAGCATTTAAAAACGATACCGTTAAAACCATCGATTTGGCATCGCTTATGATTCCGATAACAGCCAAAGCAGACTTGGAAAACCCTAATGTGGTAAAAGTAGTTACCGATCAAAAGGGTAGGGCATTGTATTTTTCACGCTCACCCATTCCGTTTATGCGAGCAAAAGGGACGGCCTATCGACATGTGGGGATTTATGCGTTTCGAAAAGCTGCCTTACTCGATTTTTATGCCCAAGAACCAACCCCATTAGAACTGGCAGAAAAAATAGAAGCCATTCGTTATTTGGAGATGGGAAAAGTGATGCAAATGTTACCTACAGACTTTGTGGGTGTGAGCATTGACACCCCACAAGATTTAGCACGTGCTAAGGCATTACTCGGCTAGCACCATGGAATGATAGACGTTTTGCACGTCGTCGTCTTCTTCAATTTTTTCGATGAGTTTTTCTACTTCTTCGGCGGCTTCGCCAGAGAGTGTAGTGGTAGTGGTGGGTATACGTTCAAACCCAGATGAAAGAATTTCGATTTTTCTGTTTTCCAATTCTTTTTGAATGCCACCAAAACACTCAAATGGAGCGTAAAGTAAAATGCCGTCTTCGTCTACAAAAACTTCATCTACGCCAAAATCGATAAACTCTAATTCTAACTCCTCGGCATCTAAGCCCTCGTTGGGAATGCGAAAATTACACGTATGGTCAAACATAAATTCCACCGAACCGGAGGTGCCTAAACTGCCATTACACTTGTTAAAATAACTACGAATATTAGCAACGGTGCGGTTGTTGTTGTCTGTAGCTGTTTCTACCAATACAGCAATACCATGAGGCGCGTAGCCTTCAAACAAGACTTCTTTGTAGTTTTCGGTGCCTTTATCTGTGGCACGTTTTATGGCACGTTCGATATTGTCTTTGGGCATGTTTGCCGCCTTTGCATTTTGAATGACGGCACGTAAACGGGAGTTTGTTTCGGGATTTGGACCGCCTTCTTTGACTGCCATTACAATGTCTTTGCCAATGCGTGTAAAGGTCTTTGCCATAGCAGACCAACGCTTCATTTTTCGTGCCTTGCGAAATTCAAATGCCCGTCCCATATCTTGTTTTGGTAAAGATATAAAAGCCAATAGTGTTTGCAAAAAGAGGTTTTGGTTTTGGTACAAGTCGGATCTAACACATACTATTGGGTCAATTGTAAGCTTTGTTAGCAAAAGTGTTATCTAATTACTTGTGCTGTACTTGCTTTTTTTCAGTAAAACCAAAGTGTGCTAACATTAATGGGTGTGAAAAAATTCTCTTTGAGTTGATAAAGTTTTTCATTGATGTATGTCTGTTTTTGCTCGTATAAGCTTTTCTTTCATGTTGTAGGGTTCAATAAAAATTAATTACACAATGCTAAAAAGACATTCCCATAATTCCCATTTTTTCTCGTGGGTAATATTAAATATTAATACAGATAACAGAGAAAAAATGAAAATGTGTTTAGCTCTAGGTATGTTACACCAAGTTTGTCCACATACTTTTTAATAAATCTGATTTTTTTATAACAAAATCCTAATAGAAAAAAATAAAGGCCAAAAATAATTAAGAACAGATATGAAAATACCCATTTATTAATTTTAAACCCAGAAATCTTTAGGTTATGTAAGTTGGTTTCATTTTGTGCGTTATGTTCAATAAAATACTCACCGGGTACGATGTTAAAAATTCGTTGGCCCCATGAAATCTCTTCTCCAAATCCAAAAAACAACCCTAGCGATATAAAAATATTAAAAGCAACCCATCCACGACTTCTATAGCCTATGCTTTTTAGGACTTTAATAAATAAAAAAATGCCTGTAATAAGTAATGCTGTTAAGTATTCAATAATACCATCTTCTTTTATTATTTCATGATATAAGGTGGGGTTAACAAAATAGGATAGAATTGATCCTAACACTACAAGAAGTAAAAATGTTACTAATGTTTTAAGCGATTTTTCCATAATTTTATAAGTAGGTTTTACTATTGATTTGATGGCTGACAAAGGCATGACTGCATTTGCATAACACCTCATGTTAATAAGCGTTTATTTATCTCATATTATGACGATTCTGAGCAATCCAATAAGTCCTTAAAAAATATAGGTTTTTAGGTAGTAGAACAGATTTGGGACTGCTTCTAATTAAAATGTAGTAAAAAATGTTTAAGACACCTAAACTTCTATTTTTTCCTAAATAGCTTAGTTAAAAAATGCCCTATAAAAACAAAAATGGAGGTATACATCAATAAGGCCAAAAGGTTACCATTGTTGCAAAAAAGTATTTTCCACGAGCTTGTCTCATGGTCTAACCAGCCTATAACTAGTGCTAATAAAATAGCTATTGCACATACAACCCCATGCGTTTTCATTTTGTTTTGGGGCTATTGGTTCGCAATGTATCTGCCAGTACTTGTTCGGTGGTGTAGGCTAAGTGGTTGGGCAAGTTGTTGTATTTAGGTAATACGGCAATATAGCGGTCTTGGTTGCTGGCAAAAACATGTTTATATACTGGTTTCTTGCGGGGTTGCAGTCCTTCCACCAATTGGTACACAAAGGCATCGTGGTGTATCAAGTCGTAACTGCCTAAATGAAAAATGCCCCAACGATTTCGGTTAATGACATAATGCAATTGTTGGGTAACAAAATAATCTGAGGCCACGTTTATCACCGCGTTAGGGAAAATTTCATAGGGTTCTTGGGTGTATATGGCCGTTTTTAGCTCCTGTAATCTGGGTGAACTACTGCCAAAAACCATCGGCAAGCGTGCAATTATCCAACTAAATGAAGGCATACGCATCAGCTTGTTTTCCAGTGTGATTTTTAGTTTTCCAAACGCACTTTCCGAAAGGGTTTTGTCGTGCTCATAGCTGGGGTAATGCCTAAAACTATCAAATACATTGGAAGAAGACAACAGGATAAGCTTTGTGCCGTGTGTTTGAGCGTATTCAATAAGCATATCGTGCGCCACAAACTGCGCTTGGGCATCACCTCTAAGGGCTGATATGATCAAGTGTGGCTTGATGAATCGCAACAGCGCAGTGGGTGAATCTTCGTTAATGTCGTAAGAAAAATAGCGTTTGTTTTTAGTGTAACGCTCTTGGCTATTATAGGTGGCATATACATCCATATACGGATGCAACTCCTTAAATAGGGCACGTCCCAAAAAGCCACTTCCCCCAACAATTAGCACCCGAGTCATGACACAAAAGGAAGTCTTGTAATACGCGCTTTAATATTCTTCTCTCGGATACGTACAAAAATTCCGGTACCTTCTTTGGCAATTTCTCTGTTGATATACCCCATACCAATACCCACATTCAACGAAGGCGAAGATGTTCCTGAGGTTACTTCGCCAATTTTGGTTCCATTTTTATCCACTAAGGCATAGCCTTGACGTGGAATCCCTCGGTCTATCATGGTAAAACCTACACGAATTTTTGCTGTGCCTTTGGTTTTGTCTTTTTTAATGTTAACGTCCCCAACAAAAGATTTGTCAGAATGCGTACACCAACCCAATCGCGCCGCAATCGGGGAGATGGTATCTGAAAGTTCATGTCCGTATAAGCAATACCCCATTTCCAAACGCAACGTATCTCTAGCAGCCAATCCAACAGGTTGAACTCCGTAAGCTTCGCCTGATGTTAAAAGTGCCTCCCAAACCTGTGCTGCCTGCGCCCTA
>CBFICG010000085.1:0-6509 GCA_965661025.1 Flavobacteriaceae bacterium
TCTTTCGTTTTTTGTTCAGCCGTAGTTTTTTTTGGCAAATTTTTTTCTTGCTAGTTGCATTAACTGCGTTGCTTCTTATTGTTTTTTATGGGTTGCACTTGCACACGCGACAAGGGGATTTTATCGAAGTTCCCAATTTGCAAACTAAATCCATCGCTGAGGTAGAAACCCTTTTGGATGAAAAAAAATTGAATTTTGAAGTTATCGATTCGGCACGTTTTAATCCTGCTTATAGCCCTTTTGCTGTAATTGAACAATCACCACTTGCTGGCGAATACGTAAAAAAGCATCGAAAAATTTACCTGACCCTTAATCCTGCTAATTTCAATGAGGTACGCATTCCCGAAGTTATTCAAATCACACGTCGATCCGCGGAATCTAGCCTTCGTGCGGTTGGCTTAGAAATTGGAGAAATATTGTACATTGACAATATTGGAAAAGATATGGTTTTGCAACTTCGTTACGATAATGCGCCTATTGCACCTGGGGAAAAACTACCCAAAACATCTCGTGTGGATTTGGTATTAGGAAACGGGATTAGACCGGAACAATTGTAATGGAATCAGAAACTGCATTTGACGGACTCCATGAGCATCACGCCTTTACCGCCGATGCGGGACAAGAGCCGCTACGCGTAGATAAATTTTTAATGAATCGAATTGAAAACGCCACGCGAAATAAAATTCAACAAGCTGCCTCTGCAGGGTCAATCATTGTAAATGATAAAGCTGTAAAATCCAACTACCGCGTAAAAGGCGGCGATGTCGTACGTGTGCTTTTGGCGCATCCCCCCCATGAAGATTTACTTATCCCGGAAGAGATGTCGCTCGAAATTGTGTATGAAGACGACATTCTTTTGGTGGTGAACAAGCCCGCTGGGGTTGTTGTGCATCCAGGGCATGGAAATTATACGGGTACCCTTATAAATGGGCTGTTGCATCATTTTGGTCAACTGCCAAAAAATAGTAATAACCGCCCGGGGCTTGTGCATCGTATTGATAAAGACACTTCCGGATTATTGGTGGTTGCCAAAACCGAACACGCCATGGCGCATTTGGCACAGCAATTTCATGACAAATCATCAGATCGTCAATACTTGGCATTGGTTTGGGGTGATGTAGTGGATGTAAGTGGAACAGTAGAAGGTCATTTGGGGCGGGACCCCAAAAACAGACTACTAATGACTGTTTTTCCAGATGCAGATCAAGGCAAACATGCCATTACGCATTATGAGGTAATTGAGCGTTTTGGTTATGTGACACTGGTACGTTGTGTGTTGGAAACAGGTCGTACACACCAAATACGAGCACATATGAAACATATTGGGCATACATTGTTTAATGATGCACGGTACGGGGGCGATAAAATCCTAAAAGGAACCACGTTTACAAAATACAAGCAGTTTGTAGATAATTGCTTGAAGCAACTACCAAGACAAGCATTACACGCACAAACATTAGGATTTGTTCACCCAGAAAGTGGTAAGAAAATGGCGTTTAGTTGTCCGCTACCTGAGGATTTTGAAGGGGTAATTACCAAATGGCGCAGCTATGCACAGCACCAGCGTTTGGGAAATTCCTAATAGTACTATTTGTTAGATTTATAGTTTGGGGTTGTCAAAGCCCATAAGAATTGTATTTTTATTTAAAATTATATCGATGAAAATTCTGATTTCACCCGCAAAGTCACTAGATTATAAAAGCGAAGTTCCAACAAAAGCGTATAGTCAACCTGTGTTTTTATCGGAGGCAGCAGCACTCAACGCTTCTTTAAAGGCAAAGTCACCAGCGGAGCTGCAAAAACTGATGCATATTTCTGAGAAATTGGCAACGCTTAATTGGGAACGAAACCAAGGCTTTACAACGCCATTCTCACCTGAAAATGCACGCCCTGCAGTATTTGCATTTAACGGAGATGTGTATTCTGGATTGGATGCGTATTCACTAGATGAAAAGGAATTGAAAATTGCGCAACAAAACCTTAGGATTTTATCTGGTCTGTATGGTATATTAAAGCCCTTAGACTTGATGCAGCCCTACCGCTTAGAAATGGGCACTTCTTTTGGTCTGAATGGTCAAAATTCTCTTTATGCTTTTTGGAAAATGCAACTGTCAACATATTTAAAAAACGAACTCTCACCCTCAGAAGTGGTAGTGAATTTGGCAAGTAAAGAATACGCTATGGCGGTTGATTTTAGCATATTGGATAACGCTGTTATCAGCCCAATTTTTAAGGATTTCAAAAACGGTAAGCTTAAAATTATTTCGTTTTTCGCAAAAAAAGCCCGAGGACTTATGGCGCGTCATTTGATAGAAACAAATGCCAAAACCATTGATGATATCTTGGTATTTAGCTCTGATGGTTATGCTTTTAGCGAAGGAGAAACCACAGATGCTAATCAGCCTGTTTTTGTGCGATAGCTTTTCGCTTCTTCTTTGGTCGTGGTCTTCTAACTCCAAAAGATTTGTTTACTATTTTCCCACGGCGTGTTTTTTTATCTCCTTTTCCCATAACGATTTGGTTTTTACCCAAATCCATGATGGTTTGAAAAAGTAGATTTGGGTGTCTTTTATAAATGTATGAAAAATCATAAACATACAGACATAAAAGAAAAAAAGGAATTACGAAATTTAGATAGGCTAATTGATTAGCGTATCCGTGAAACAAAATCTGCCACACTATCAGCACCATTTGCCTCAAGGTGCTTTATAAAGGCTGACCCAATGATAGCTCCTTTGCTGTTTGCTACAGCCGCTTGATACGTTTCGGCATTGCTAATACCAAACCCAACCAAAAGTTTTGCATTAAGCTTCATGGCACCAATGCGTTTAAAATACTCAGTTTGTACATCACCAAAGCTGCTTTGTGCTCCTGTGGTTGCAGCACTACTTACCATGTAGATAAAGCCCTCAGAAACTTTATCAATAAAGCGGATTCGCTCTTCAGGTGTTTGCGGTGTAATCAAAAACATATTAAGTAGTCCGTATTGCTGAAACAATTTTTGATAGTTTTCGTGATATACATCAACAGGAAGGTCTGGAATGATGAGCCCATCTATACCAACTTCTTGGCATCTTTTACAAAAACGGTCCACTCCATATTGCATCATTGGATTAAAATATCCCATAACAATAAGCGGTACACTCACGTGTTTACGAACATCTTTAAGTTGTTCAAAAAGTTTATCCGTAGTCATACCGTTTCGCAACGCTTGCGTTGAGCTTTCTTGAATGGTTGGACCGTCTGCCAATGGATCAGAAAATGGAAGTCCTAATTCAATCATGTCAACACCCGCCTGTTCCAATTGTTTTAAAATCGAAACCGTATCGTTTAGGCTTGGAAACCCAGCGGTAAAATAAATGGAAAGTAATTTATTGTCTTGTTCGAGTGCAGATTGAATACGGTTCATAAAACGGTATGAGTCTTATTTTAAGAAGTCAAAAATACTCTTTTCAAATTCGATCAGCAACAAAAAGATTTTGATTGGTTATTTCTTTTTTAGCAAGTCTCGAATTTCGGTAAGTAATACTTCTTCGTTAGTGGGTTCTGATGGCTTGGTTGGCGCTTTTTCCTCTTCTGCCGTATATTTTTCTTTAATGTTGTTGTAAAACTTTATCACTAAAAAAATAGAAAAGGAAACAATAATAAAAGTAATTACAGTGTTGATGAACATACCATACCTGATAGCAATTTCTGCGGTACCTTCTGTTTCAACAGCAGGTTGAATTACATATTTGAATGAAGCGAAATCAATGCCTCCTATAAGTTTTCCTATGGGCGGCATAATTATATCGTTAACCAAAGATTTTACAATGGCTCCAAAGTAGGTGGCCATAATAAGACCAACAGCAAGTTCTATGACGTTGCCTTTGCTAATGAACTTTTTGAACGCTTTCACAAATGGTGTATTTAGCACCCCTCTCAATTTCATAAATGAAATGTATTAATTCAATCGTAGAATAAGCTTGGGGCTGATTCAATACCTAAAATACTGTTTTTTTATAAACTAAAGTTTAAAATAATCAATATACGTTTCAAGATCTTTATCTCCGCGCCCCGAACAATTAAATAGAAGAATATCATTGGGTTCAAATGTGCGTTCATCTAGTAGCGCAAAAGCATGTGCGGTTTCAATGGCAGGGATTATCCCTTCTGTTTGTGAAAGTGTAAGTCCCCAATCCATGGCCTCTTGGTCTGGTATTGAAACAAACTCGGCACGTTGACTGCGATACAAATGCGCGTGCATAGGACCAACACCAGGATAATCTAGCCCTGCAGAAATGGAGTAAGGTTCTGTGATTTGTCCATCAGGAGTTTGCATTAACAATGTTTTGCTTCCATGGATAATGCCTTCTTTCCCCAAAGCTGAGGTTGCAGCACTTTCACCCGAATCGATACCTTTTCCAGCCGCTTCTACAGCAATGATGTTTACCCTTGGGTCGTCTAAATAATGATAATAAATGCCAGCTGCGTTACTTCCACCTCCAACACATGCAATCACATGGTCGGGATAGTCGCGCCCTTCGGCCTCTAAGAGTTGTGCTTTGCATTCTTCGCTAATTATCGCCTGGAAACGCGCCACCATATCAGGATAGGGATGTGGTCCAACCACTGAACCGATGATGTAATGTGTGTCTACAGGATTATTAATCCAATCGCGAATGGCTTCGTTAGTAGCGTCTTTTAATGTTTTACTCCCCGATTGTGCGGCACGGACTTCAGCACCTAGCATTTTCATACGGGCCACGTTTGGTGCTTGTCGTTTAATGTCCAACTCGCCCATATATACTACACACTGAATACCCATAAGTGCACAAACGGTTGCTGTGGCAACACCGTGTTGTCCAGCACCAGTTTCTGCGATGATTCGGTTTTTTCCTAAGCGTTTTGCTAACAAAATCTGCCCAATGGTGTTGTTGATTTTGTGTGCTCCTGTGTGACATAAATCTTCGCGCTTTAGATAGATTTTGGTGTTGTATTTTTCAGACAAGCGCGAGGCAAAATACAGTGGGGTAGGTCGCCCAACATAGTCTTTAAGCAATTGGTTAAATTCTGCTTTAAATTCGTCCTGAGCAGTGATTTCTAAATAGCTTTGTCGTAGTTCTTGCACATTTGGGTAGAGCATTTCTGGAATATAGGCTCCACCGAAATCGCCGTAAAACCCTTTTTCATTAACATGGTATGTATTCATAGCGCTAATTTTTCTTTAAAATTTTTTAATTGCTCTGCATTTTTAAGTGCTGGAGCAGTTTCAAACGAACTGTTTACGTCAACCGCATAAACAGGCAAATCTGTATTGCGAATGTCGTTAATTTTAGCAATTTCCGTCACCCCAATGCCGCCACTTATAAAAAAGGGCAAGTCAAAATAATATTTTTGCAGTAATGTCCAGTCAAAGGAGATACCATTGCCACCTGGAAGCGGACCTTTGGTGTCAAACAAGAAGAAATCGCAAAAGGGGAGGTAATCTATTAATACATCAAAATCAAAACCTTCTCCAATACCAAATGCTTTGATCACTTGCGTTTTGCTTTGCAAAGCGCGACAGTGACTCGGCGTTTCGTTTCCATGCAATTGCACCGCACCTAAGTTGAAAGTGGTAATCGCATATTCAATTTCGTCTAAAGGAGCGTCTACAAACACCCCAACTTTTATAATGCCATCAGGCACTTCGGGGGGTTCTGGACAATAGCGCTTAGAGCCATCCCACAAAATAAACCCCATATAATCGGGTTGCAATGCAGCTATTTCAGCAACATTCTTGGGGTCACGCATACCACATACTTTCCATTTCATGGCGTTGCATTTTGAATAAATTGCTTTGCTGCATCGCCCGGCGATGCTTGGCGCATAAAATATTCACCGATCAAAAATCCATCAAACCCCGCTTTTTGTAATGTGGCAATAGCGTTGTGTGAGGAGATTCCACTTTCTGAAATTTTGACTTTATTGTTAGGGATGAGGTCCGCAATCGAGAGGCTAGTTTCCAATGCTACCGAAAAATCTTTAAGGTTTCGATTATTTACCCCAACTACATCTACAAAATCTAATGGAGATTCATGGAGTTCTGCCTTGCTATGCACTTCGAGTAAGACTTCTAATCCTATATTTTTTGCGGTTTGAGCCAAATGATGCATTTCAGTGGTAGATAAACAAGCAGCAATAAGCAAAATAGCATCTGCACCGAAAGCTTTTGCTTCGTGAATTTGATACGTGTCTGTAATAAATTCTTTTCGCAACAGCGGAAGATGACATGCACTGCGTGCAAGCAGTAAGTCCTCAATTGACCCTCCAAAATATTGGTTATTAGTAAGTACTGACATTGCGGCAACACCAGCTTGTTCGTAGCCTTGTGCCACAGCAGCAACTCTAGACTGTAATTTGATTTCTGGTTTTGATGGTGACCGCCGTTTGTGTTCTGCTACAATCCCCAAAGGGTTGGATTTAATCGCATTTGAAAATGAAAGGGTCTCCCTTTCGGATAGTGGCATAGCGCATAGCTGTGCTTG
>CBFICG010000086.1:0-6378 GCA_965661025.1 Flavobacteriaceae bacterium
CTTTTAGATGCCCGCCGCGATGAAGTATATACTGCAACGTATGACATAGGGGGCAAGGAACTTTCTAAAACGCAAGCCCATATTTTAACCGAAACCTCTTTTGCCGAACTTGCTCAAGAACCAGTTTGCTTTGTGGGCACGGGTGCCGAAAAAACAAAAGCCCTATTGCCCAAAAACGCCAATTGGCACTTTTTACCAACACACCCCATAGCAACCGCTATGCTGCTCTTAACGACAACAGCCTTTCAAAAGAAGCAATTCTCCAATAGTGCTACGTTTGCACCTGCCTATATAAAGCCTGTAAGGGTTACACCTTCCAAAAAAGATACTTTAGGCAGGGTGGTGTAGATTATCGTTTAAATGTAACGGTTTGGCTATGAGCAGTAGCGTCCAGATTATCAATATACGATCTGTATTATTGTACTATTTTATCCAACATTATAGATGAATATGTACTATTATAACATTTTCTACCCATTAATAGCTACCACTTGCTCTACTTTACCGGGCAGCATTTCCCGCATCATGGTTTCAATACCATTTTTTAGGGTAAACGTAGAAGAAGGACAACCGCTACACGCCCCTTGTAGGACGACATGTACCGCTTTTGCGGATTCATCAAAAGATTGAAACACAATATTTCCCCCGTCTGAGGCTACGGCTGGTTTAATGTATTCTTCTAAAATGCGAACAATTTCCTGTTCAGTAGGAGAATAATCGGATTGCACTTGTTCTGAAGTTTCATTTTTGGGAACAAACCCTGGAGCTAAAATGGGCTTTTCTGCAGCAATATACTCACGTATAAACGTACGTACTTGTTGCACCACTTCTTCCCAAGGGGTAATTTCGTATTTGGTAATCGAGACAAAGTTTTCGTCCATATACACTTCTTTTACAAACGGAAAATGAAATAAGGCTTGCGCTAGGGGTGCTTCTTTAGTAGCATCAATTGATGTGAATTCAACACTAGTCGGCACCAATTTTTTATTGGCAACAAATTTCATCACGGCAGGATTTGGCGTGCTTTCAGCGTATACACTTGCTGGAGCAGTCTTTTTTTCCTTTATTACCGCTCCACCATCGGCGAGGTATTTTTCAAGTTGTTCGTGTACTTCGTCTTGCACTTCATCCCATTCCACAATAGGAAAACGTTCAATGGAAAGTTGTGTGCTATTAAGAGTGACTGCCTTAACAAATGGAAGATAAAAAAGTTGTTGAGCCAGAGGCACTTCTGCAGCTTCTGCAACATTATTAAAGGCATAAGCACGATCTACTAACGGAGTTTTGGTAGCAAACACAAGTAAATCGGAATTATCAGACGGGAGAATACGAAAACGACTCATAAGCTTTTTTACAAAAATACACATTCCTGTATTGTATGTCTCAGTGATAGCTTTAGATTTTTGTAATTTGCGGTATGCTAATAAAATCTGTTGTAGGACATACACCCCAATACGGAACCGATTGTTTTTTTGCTGATAATGCAACACTTATTGGTGATGTTATTATGGGAAATTATTGCTCGGTTTGGTTTCAGGCAGTAGTGCGCGGCGATGTACACCGTATTCGTATGGGCAACCATGTAAACATTCAAGATGGGGCTGTTATTCACGCAACTTATAATACTTCGCCTACCACTATTGGCAATAATGTCTCGGTGGGGCATAACGCCATTGTTCATGGCTGCACCATTCACGATAATGTGTTGGTGGGCATGGGGGCAATAATCATGGACGATGCCGTAGTGGAATCGAATAGCATTATTGCAGCCGGTGCGGTGGTTTCAAAAAACACCATAGTGCCAGCGGGGTCTGTGTTTGCGGGGGTACCAGCAAAAAAAATCAAAGACACTTCTCCAGCATTGGTTTCAGGTGAAATTGAGCGTATTGCCAAAAACTACACCCTTTACGCCAGTTGGTATAAAGACTAAATACTGACTTGCGAAACAGCTGCTACCCCAAACATTTGCCAAAGAGATGTATTGGGGGTATGTGTGCTAAAATAAGTTATTTCTCCATTGCTGTTTTGAAGTAAATTATGTTGTTCCAAAAGTTTATACGTTTGTTTAGCAACGGCATTGCCACAATCCACAATGGTTATGTTTTTTGGTAAAATACGTAAAAGTGTTTCGCGTAAAAACGGATAGTGCGTACAGCCCAAAACCAAATGATCTATAGGGTGTTTAAGCATGGGCGCAAGGTATTGACGAAGTTGGTTTTCAGCTTCCAAACTCGTTGCCTTTCCATTTTCTACTAATTCCACCAATCCGTGACCTACTTGTGTAATCACTTCAATATTTTTGGCGTGGTCTTGTGTTGTAGTTTGAAATAATTCACTCGAAAGGGTTCCTTCAGTAGCCAACACCCCAACTACACCCGTTTTACTACCCAAAGCAGCAGGTTTTATAGCGGGTTCTATACCCACAAAAGGCACCGAAAAAGTCTTACGTAACTGTGCTATTGCGTTGGTAGTTGCCGTGTTACAGGCGACCACAACAAGTTTACACCCCTGTGCAATAAGCCACTCACTAATGGCAACAGAACGCAATTGAATTTCAGCTTTTGTGCGTTTGCCGTAAGGGGCAAACGCTTGATCGGCGACATAAATAACATCCTCGTTTGGAAGAAGTTCTCTTAGTGCGTTTAGTACCGAAAGTCCACCAACGCCTGAATCGAAAATACCAATTGGTAAATTGCGCATGGTTAAAAATAAAAAAACTGCTCCGATTCGAAGCAGTTTTTTGATAATAGCTAAAAAAATTTTTAAATGCCCAAAGCTTTCTTTACATCTGGCGCAAGGTCTTTTCCATTTGCCATAAGTAATGCACCACCTAAGCTTCCATCTACAACGTAGTCAAAACCTTGTGCTTTGGCTACTTCTTGAATTTTAGCGCGAGCATTTTCAATAATCGGACGAAGCAAATCGGCTTGCTTTTTCTGAATATCTTGTGCTGCTGTTTGGCGGAATTGTTGGATGTTTTGCTCCATACCAGCCAACTCTTGTTGACGCGCTTGGTTGGTAACATCGGTTTGATTTTCAGCTTCTGCAGAATAATTTTGCAACTTCGTTTGGTATTCTTTAATGGAAGCCTCAATTTCGGTTTGGTAATCCTTTTCAAGTTTTTGAACTTCTTCTTGCGCAGCCAATACACTAGGCATTTCGCTGATAAGTTTTTGAAAGTCGATGTGAGCCACTTTACTTTGTGCGTAGCTTGAACTACTTAGCATTAAAACTAGGATTAAAACGAGTGTAGATATATATTTCATTAGATTAAGATTAAATTGAATTTTACTTTTTTTGTTGCGATTTTTTGCGTTTATCTTCTATTTCTTTTTTGCGACGCTCTAGTTCCTCAAGGCGTTCTTGTTTGCGCTTTGCTAGTGCCTCAGCTTGTTCTTTTTTTCGACGTGCCAGTTCTTCTGTACGTTCCTTTCGTTTTTGTTCTAATTCGGCTTTTCGAGCTGCTTTTTGTTCTTCTTCAGAGCTGTTTTCAGCACCACTTGGCGACTTTTCTTCTGATCTTTTAGCGTCTTTTTTACGATTTCGTTCGACTTTGCGTTCCTCCAACAATTTAAGGCGTTCCGCTTTGCGCTGTTCCAGTGCTTTGCGTCTTTCTTCTAATGCTGGGTTTTCCCGCTGGCGACGCTCTTCCTTTTTGGTTTTACTCAAAAACTCTTGGGCCTCTTTTTTGTCTTCAATTTCTATGTATCGAATAACAAGTTCGCTAATATCGTATTTTTTTTCAGAATGCAATACCAAAATCTCCGCAGTGCTGTCAAAAACATAGTCCAAATTGCGATCATCGGCTACTTCTTTGATAGCAGTAAGGATTTCGTCTTGTGCAGGTTGGGCTAACAAAACCTTTTGTTTTATCCAATCTCCTTCCGTTCCAAAACGTTTTTCAATATATTGGTTTAATTTTTCTTGCTCAAAGGAAATATCCGCTTCACGTTCTTCAAAAATTTCTTCAGTAAGCAACGGACGCTCTAAGTCTAAAGACTCTTGTTGTTGATTTAATTTTTTTTGTTTGGCCTCTATCTCACTACGCCACATTCCGATTTTTTCATCAAGCTCCTGATTAGATGCAATATAGCCTTTGTGGGCTTCTAAAACTTTATCTAAATCTAAAAACCCGATTCGAACATTTTTTTGGGCATAGCCAAATGCAGCTATCAAAAGTAGTAATCCAAAAAGTAAGGGGCGCAAACGAGTCGTCATGTTCCTTCTTGTTAGAATTGTTGTCCAATGATAAAATGCGTTTCCCATCCGTGTGGATTTAAATCGTTTTCTAACGCACTATCAAACCCATACCCAAAATCTATACCTAACAGTCCAAACGCTGGCATAAATATGCGGATGCCGAATCCAGCAGAGCGTTTACTGTTAAACGGATTAAATTCACGAAAATTGTTATACCCGTTTCCGGCTTCTAAAAAAGAGAGCGCAAAAATAGACGCACTTGGCTTTAAAGTGATTGGATAGCGAAGCTCCAACGAGAACTTGTTATATAATGTAGAACCATCAGTACTTGAAAGCGATTGGTTTTCATATCCACGAAGGGCTATCATTTCTCTTCCGTCCAATGCATATTGTGCTAACCCATCTCCCCCCAAATAGTAACGCTCAAAAGGGATTACCCCTCTCTCGGAGTTATAAGCACCCAAAAATCCAAACTCGGCATGTGTGCGTAAAATCAGCTTATCGATAATACGAGTATACCAACTTCCTTCAAAATTGAGTTTGTAATACTCCAACCAACGGAATTTTTCTTGGTCGATTTTCTCTCTGTTGGGTGTGCCGTCTGCCTTTTGGTATGCAGGCTGATTTTCCAAATCACCAAAATCGATATCATTAACTAAGGAATATGGGAATGAAAATTTCGCTCCAATGGTAAAAGAAGAACCACCTACAGGGAAAATGGGGTTGGTATAGGTGTTGTTTCTTGAAAGTGCTATAGCGTAGAACAAGTTATTTGATATACCATTACCAAAAGTAAAGAGTCCAGTATAATAATTATTTAAATCAAAATGTTGAAAGCCAATAGTTTGCGAAAGGGTGAAATAATCGTCAGGAACCTGTAAGCGCTTTGCCAAGCCAAAGTTTATCCCTTTAATTTTAAAATATTGATTTTTGTTGGCAAGTCCAGTTCTAAAGTCGTAGCGGTACTGTGTGGTTTGGGAAATTGAAGTTGAAAACCGTACTGGCTGCTGACCACCAAGCCAAGGTTCTGCAAAGGAAAAACTATAGGTTTCAAAAAATCTACTTGCTTGTAAGCGAAGTGATAATTGCTGCCCGTCGCCCATTGGAACAGGCTTGTATTCTTCTTTGTTCCAAATATTACGCATTGAAAAATTGTTGAAAGACAATCCAAGGGTGCCAATAAAGCCACCACCGCCATAGCCGCCTTGAAGCTCTATTTGACTAGCCCCTCTTTCCACCAATCCGTATTCAATATCCACGGTACCCGCATTAGGATCTACATCTTTAAAATCAGGTGAAATTTGTTCTGCATCAAAAAAACCAAGTTGCCCCAGCTCACGAACCGAGCGCACTACTTTGTCTTTACTGTAAAGCTCGCCTGGTCGTGTTCTAATTTCTCTAAAAATGACGTGGTCGTTGGTTCGGTCATTACCAACAACCGTAATTCGGTTAAAGTAGGCAGGTTTACCCTCAGTTATGCGAATTTCAAAATTAATGGTATCGTTGGCAGCACTTACTTCAACAGGGTTAATACTAGAAAATAAATATCCATTATTTTGGTATAAATTGGTAAGATCTTCGCCATCGGGTTTGGTTTGGTCAGCAATGCGTTTACGAAGTAAAACTCCGTTGTAAGTATCGCCAGATTTCAAACCTAAAACACGAGAGAGTTGTGCGTCTGAATACACGGAATTTCCAATAAAATCAATGGTTCCAAAGTGGTATTTATTTCCCTCCTGCAAGGCAATGTTGATGTCAATTTTGTTGTTATCAATTTTGATAGTATCCGTTACAATTCTAGCATCACGATAGCCTTTTTCTTTATAAAAATCGAGTAATGACTTAAGGTCTTCATCAAAATCCCCTTCAATATATTTGGAACGTTTCCAAAAGCGTCCAGGGAATTCAACTCTAGTGTTTTTAAGCTTTTTACGTAGTTTTTTACTTTTAAAAATAGTATTTCCTTCAAAATCTACCGAACGGACTTTCACGCGATCACCACGGTCAACAGAAATCAACATTTTTCGATTGTTCACCCCAGTCGTGTCTGGCTTGGTATCCAAGGTCACTTTGGCATTTAAGTATCCATCTTTTCGATATTTATTTTCGATGTAGTTTTTGGTAGTAGCTAAAAAGTTTTTGCTTAGTTTTTTTCCTTTTTTAATATCAGTGTCTTTG
>CBFICG010000087.1:0-6181 GCA_965661025.1 Flavobacteriaceae bacterium
TTATTTAGCTATGAATTTGATGTAGCTTCGCAAAACATGCAAGAGGCAGCGATAGAGTTGACTACGCTTTCGGGCTATAATGTGCTTATTGACACCGCAATTACCACAAATTATATTGCCCCTGAACAAGAAAAAATATTAAAAAAATGGCGCCAAGCACCACACCTCTGGACGCCAAACGCTTAACTTATGACAATAGAAAGCAGTACTGCGATAGTAGAAAGCCCTTTGGAAGAGGTATTTGAAAAACTCACTAAAGCAAGCACATACAAACGTCTTATGCCTGATGATGCAAGCTTTAGAATTTCGGATGAATCTCATTTTAGTTTTAAGCTAGGCAGCATGCCAGTAATACCCCTTAAAATGGAACGTCAAACACCTCATAGTCAAATTGTATTGGCAGCCGATGGAGGAAATGTGCCTTTTGAACTTCAAGCGAATTTGAGTATGGTGGAAGAGAATACCCAGATTCAATTGGTCTTTTCAGGAGACATTAACCCTATGATGCAAATGATGGTTAAAAAGCCTTTGACCCAATTTTTAGAAGCACTTATTGGCAATGTGCAAAAGCTGTAAAAATCAGTTTTTTTTCTTCGAATAATTCTGTAGTTCCTTCTTTGTTTTTGACCATTAATTTTCCATCATCAGTTACCCCTGTAATGGTTGCCGAAAACAACGTTCCGTCCGTTCGCTTAAAATCACACCATTCATTCAACCCGTGGAGCATATCCAAATAACGTACGTTGTCTGTAGAGCGTGCTCGAACAGTGCGCTCAATATTTTTTGCTAAATCTTTAAACAAAGATTCGATTGCATACGTCTTCCCTGTTGCCTTTTTAAGTGATGATGCGCAAGGTAAATCGGGAAAATCAAGTTGATTTACATTAATTCCACAGCCAATAACAACTCCTGTTATTTCTTTTCCGCGTAAAATAGGTTCAATCAAAATACCGCCAATTTTTTTATTCGCTGACAAAAT
Source organism: Flavobacteriaceae bacterium (assembly GCA_965661025.1). Taxonomy (GTDB): domain Bacteria; phylum Bacteroidota; class Bacteroidia; order Flavobacteriales; family Flavobacteriaceae; genus UBA7446. Next base: position 980 of record CBFICG010000087.1, read on the forward strand.
GTCGTTTGGCCATTTGATTTGGAGTGTTGGAATCTGTTGAGCTGTCAGGGTATCCAAAACAGCCAAACAAACACGTTTATTAATTTCAAAAATAGTGTCGTTGTGAGTAATGCCGCCCAAATACACAGAACACAACAGGTTGAGCCCTTTCGCAGATTGCCATTTGGCACCCATGCGCCCTGTTCCTTGAGTTTGGTATTCTGCCCTTACGCCTATAGCATTGTGTTCCTTGGTTTGCGACACCCATTGCTTTAAAAAAGCATTCGTAGAATCAATGGCACTAAGTTTGATTAATAGCATAAACAAAAATAATTGTTTTGTAAAGTAGTTACACAAATATCGATTACTTTTACAAATACATAAATTGCATGACAAAGAAAACCAATACAGACGCACTACTTGCTCATATCATTGAAGGTATTGAAGAGGTTAAGGGTGAAGACATCAACATTTTAGACTTGCGCGACATCGAAAACAATGTGTGTAAGTATTTTGTAGTCTGTTCTGGAAATTCAAACACACAAGTACGTGCTATTTCAAGTTCAGTTCAAAAAGTGGTTAGCAAGGCCCTTCATGAAAAACCTTGGCACGTGGAAGGCCAAGAAACAAGTGAGTGGGTGTTGATGGATTTTGTAGATATTGTGGTGCATATTTTTCAAAAACAAACTCGATCACATTACGACATTGAATCACTTTGGGGTGATGCCAAGCAAACTCTTGTGGAATCTAAATATTAGTTATGGCTAAAAACGAAAAAGTACCACCAAAAAAACCCGCATTAAATCCCTACTGGCTGTATGGATCTATTGTATTATTCTTTTTGGGGATGTCATTTTTTGGTGGCGGGAACGGATTAGGAGAAGATCAAAAAATAAATATTTCAAGCTTTGAACGCTACCTAAACGATGGTGAAGTTAGCCGTGTGGTTGTAATTAATAAAAATACTGCTCAAGTAACCCTTACAGAAGAAGCATTACAAGAAACAAAGCATAAAAACGCCAAAAGTTCAGATATTTTAGGACGCAGTAACGATGCAGGACCTCATTACCAATTTGAAGTAGGAAATTTAGAGCTCTTTCAAAAGAAATTGGAAGCCGCTGAAACAAATGGTGTAGCGTTTAGTTACGAATTTAAAACTGTAGAAAACCGTTGGTTAGATGTACTTATTGGTTTTTTACCTTTAATCTTAATCATTGCCGTTTGGTTGTTTATTATGCGCCGTATGTCTGGTACTGGTGGCGGAGGCGGCGGTGCTCAAATTTTTAATATTGGAAAGTCGAAAGCAAAGTTATTTGATGAAAAATCTGACGTCAAAGTAACATTCAAAGACGTTGCAGGGCTTGAAGGTGCCAAAGAAGAGGTTCAAGAAATTGTAGATTTCCTTAAAAACCCAACCAAATACACCGTTCTTGGTGGTAAAATCCCAAAAGGTGCTTTGCTTGTAGGACCGCCTGGAACAGGGAAAACACTATTGGCAAAGGCGGTTGCTGGCGAAGCAAAAGTGCCGTTTTTCTCGCTTTCAGGTTCAGATTTTGTAGAAATGTTTGTAGGTGTTGGTGCATCACGTGTCCGTGATCTATTTAAGCAAGCCAAGGACAAATCACCAGCCATTATTTTTATAGATGAGATTGACGCTATAGGTCGAGCGAGAGGGAAAAACAACATCACTGGATCCAATGATGAGCGCGAAAACACACTTAATCAGTTACTTACGGAGATGGATGGCTTTGGCACAAACACCAACGTTATTGTCATTGCGGCTACCAATCGCGCCGATGTATTAGACAAGGCGCTTATGCGCGCTGGACGTTTTGATCGTCAAATCTATGTAGACTTACCCGATTTGCGCGAGCGCAAAGAAATTTTTAACGTACACCTGAAGCCACTAAAATCTGATCCAAAATTAGATGTGGATTTTTTAGCGAAGCAAACACCAGGTTTTTCGGGTGCAGATATTGCCAATGTGTGTAACGAATCTGCCCTGATTGCTGCCAGAAAAAACAAGAAAAAAGTAGGCCGTCAGGATTTTTTAGATGCCGTTGATAGAATTGTAGGTGGTTTAGAAAAGAAGAGCAAAATCATCACACCTGAAGAAAAGAAAACCATCGCGTTCCACGAAGCGGGACACGCTACCGTAAGTTGGATGTTGGAACACGCCGCTCCCCTTGTAAAAGTAACTATTGTACCTCGGGGGCAATCCTTGGGTGCTGCTTGGTATTTACCTGAAGAACGACAAATAGTACGCACTGAGCAGATGCTTGACGAGATGTGCGCTACATTAGGTGGGCGTGCCGCGGAGGACATCATCTTTAATAAAATTTCTACAGGAGCCCTTAGCGATTTGGTAAAAGTTACGCAACAAGCCAGAGCTATGGTAACCATTTATGGGCTCAACGCTAAAATTGGCAACATCACGTATTATCAATCAAACGAAGGTGAGTTCGGATTTACAAAGCCATATTCGGAAGAAACGGCAAAACTTATCGATGCTGAAATTTCTGCTATTGTAGAGCACGAATACAAGCGTGCCATTCAACTCTTGAAAAAACACAAAGATAAACTCACCGAACTTGCTGAGCATTTGTTAGAAAAAGAAGTAATTTTCAAAGACGACTTGGAGCGAATTTTTGGTGCGCGACCATTTGAGAAATCAGAAGAAATAACTTCGCCAAAAACAAAAGCTGCGCCTAAAAAACGTACGGCTCCCAAAGCAAAACCAATTAAAACTGAAACCCCAAAAGAGGCGAAGTAACTATGATTTGTTACCTTTGTGTAACAAGCGTATTTTGTGAGTAAATTCTGGTCATCATTATTTGGAAAGAAAGTAGCCCTTAAAGAAGTGGATTCAGAGGAGCGCGGACCACATATGCCTGTTAAAGAAACCCCTATTGAACAGACATTTGCCGAAAAATTTACCCACCGTGGTGGTAAATTTGTGTATTGCGAAACAATACGCGATGCTTCAATAACCTTTGCCGATATTGTAAAAGAATCCCCAACGAAAATTTCTGAACTGCTTTGCTTGGACCCTGCCTTAGCATCTAAACTGGATGTTGGGATTACCCTTACCAAAACAAATCTTAATGCAAAAGTAATGCTGTGTAGCTGCGAATCACTTGTTGCCTACGATGGTAGCGTGGTGGTTTGTGAACATCAATTAGGATCCCATAAACTTGCAGATTTACCCGAAACACTTATCATTTTGGCGGGGACACGACAGTTTTCTAATACGGTTTCAGATGCATTAAAAAACATCAAACATCGATACGCAGATAATATCCCCCTAAACATTACCTCTATTAAACAATTCAAATCTGATGTACTCAGTGAAGATAATTACATGAACTATGGAAATGGTGTGAAAGAGGTGTATTTACTGTTACTTGAGGATTTTTCATGATTCTTTTTGTTCGTTCTATCACTTCACTTTGCTACGCCGCGCTTCTATTGGTGAGCTTATATGTGAACTCTTACTTTTTTGCGGTAGTTGTGTTTGTTATGGCAACACTAACACTTTCAGAAATACATCGTATTACCAATCAAAAAGCCCCTGCCGTTTACCTCTTTTACCCTTTAGCATTGTTGCTTTCATTTATTACTGAACAAATAAACATAGTACTACTCGGTTTCGGCATTATGGGTGTTTTGCTCATCGTCAATTTTTACAAAAGCAGTCAAAAAATAGCATTTACCAAAAATTTTGTTGCTGTTTTAGGACTTTTTGGTGTGAGCACGCCGCTAATTTTACTGGTCCTTTTGGGCAATCAAAATCCAGATTTTGTTACCTTTTTTTTTGGTGTTATTTGGCTTAACGATACTGCTGCGTATTTGGTTGGATCTTCCGTTGGTAAGCGCGCTTTAGCGCCTAGTATTTCGCCCAACAAAACCATAGAGGGCAGTATTGGCGGTATTGTTATCGCTACGGGTATCATGATGTTATTGGGGAGTTATTTTGGTGTTTTAGATACCGTAACCATGTTCACAGGCGCTTTAGTCACCGCTATTTGTGGTGGTTTGGGCGACTTGGTTCAATCAAAAATCAAGCGTCAGTGTGGGGTAAAAGATAGTGGTAAAATTTTACCAGGACATGGCGGCATGTACGATCGATTAGACAGTTTATTATTGGCCATACCGTTATATATTATAATCTTAGTTGTTTTTGGATATGTTTCATAAAGAAGGTTTTACCATCATCGTTTTAAGTTTTATTCTCATTGCAGTAACTGGGTTAATAGTAGAGCAGTTTGTAGCTATTAAGTGGTTACGTGTTGTTCTACAAGTAGGCTTACTTATATTTTTAGTATTGATATTACAATTTTTTAGAAATCCAAGCCGTCCACCACTTGCACTTCCCAGTGCCATTGTAGCTCCAGTAGATGGAAAAGTAGTTATTATTGAAGAGGTAGAAGAACCCGAATATTTTAAGGGTAAAAGGTTACAGGTATCTATTTTTATGTCTCCGTTAAATGTACATGTAACGCGTTATCCCGTATCGGGTGAGGTAGTCTTTAGCAAATACCACCCAGGAAAATATCTCGTGGCATGGCATCCAAAATCATCTACACTAAATGAACGTACCACTATTGTAATCCATAACCCCACTTTTGGTGATGTCCTCTACAGGCAAATTGCGGGTGCTGTAGCACGAAGAATTGTAAATTATGCGCAAAAAGGCGAACAAGCTGTACAAGGAGAAGATGCCGGATTTATTAAATTTGGCTCTCGAGTGGATGTGTTTCTACCACCAAATACTCCCATAAAGGTAGAAATTGGACAGAAAGTAAAAGGCGGTGTTACACTAATATCAGACCAAACAAACTAAAGTGAAGCTAGTCGGGATTTTAGTGCCGTGATTTTTTCTTCTGCGTCGACTGCTTTTTGGCGTTCCAAAGCCACTACGTGTTCAGGTGCATTTGAGACAAAGCGATCGTTAGAAAGTTTTTTCGTTACTGATTTTAAAAACCCCTGCTGATAGGCAAGTTCCGCTTCCATTTTGCTGCGCTCTTCTGCTATGTTTGATGCTGCTACAGGAACAAAATATTCATGAGTGTCTACTCGAAAGGAAAGTGCTTTCTCAGGCGCTGTATTGGTTTGCTCCCAAGTGGAAACGTTTGCCAGCTTTTGCACTATTGATCGTAACGATATTTCGTCTACTGCTGTTTCTAACAATTGCAAGGGGTCTTTGAAAGCTATATTTTGATT
>CBFICG010000088.1:0-6047 GCA_965661025.1 Flavobacteriaceae bacterium
GCCCCCAAGAAGCAATATAATCAATGTAGGTATTGCCGTCCTCATCAAACAAATACGCGCCTTTGGCGTGGGTTAGGAAAATAGGAATTCCGCCAACTGCGTTGAAAGCACGCACGGGGGAGTTCACCCCTCCTGGAATAACTTGTTTTGCTTCAGCAAAAAGTGAGCTGCTTCGTTGGTATTGCATTATTTTATTTTGAGTTGTTGTCCTATTGCCAAATAGATTGAATTAAGCGTATTGATAGTTACTATTTGCTCCACAGAAAGATTAAATTTTTTAGCAATAGAATATAATGTATCCCCTTGTTGCACCACATAGGTGTATTCTTGCTTTGAACGTTTTGGTGTTTTTAGAGGTGCTTTACTTCCATCAAACTGCCACAATTCATACCGTTCAATAAGTGAAATAAGCTTGTAGGCATATTGTGGGTCAGTAGCATAGCCTGCTTTTTTGAGTCCATGCGCCCAACTAATATAATCCGTCTTTTTCATTTTAAACAAATCGCTATAACGCTTACGATTAATTAAAAATTCAGAGTGATCTCTATACGATTGTTCTACTTTCTTGTATTTCCGAAAGCATTCGCCTTTGGCATCATCATCATGCGAAACACTTGCGCCGCTCCATCCTTTGTGGCACTTAATACCAAAATGATTATTGGACTTTACCGCTAATTCGCCCATGCCTGCCTGCGATTCCAGCAGGCCTTGTGCCAAAGTTATGCTGGCAGGAATACCAAATTTTTTCATCTCCTTTTGCGCCATTTCAGCGTATTGCAACACATATACTTTCATCCGTGTATGTGCATCAAGCCCTGCTAATTTTTTAGCAGATTTTTTTGGCGAAGCTTCCTCAATTTTTTTGGTTGTGCGCTTTACCTCTCGATTATAAACCACTTTTTTGGAGCCACAAGAAACTAAAAATAACCCCACAAAAATAAGCGTTACTGCTCGGGCCACTGCAGCTCGTGGCGCGAATTGAACCCCGCTATTCCTTGTGTTCCTCCTGTGTGAATTAAAAGCAAATTTGTTCCAAATGTCCATGTGTTTTCTTTTATCATCTGCACCAACTGAAACAGCATAGGTGCAGTATATATTGGGTCTAACAGCACACCCGATTGTTTGAGCACATCACGTGCAAAAGCAAACAACGGTTTGCTTACCTGTGCATATCCACGGTGCACGGGATGTTGCACAAGTGTCCAATTATCTTTCGGTGCAAAGGTACGAATACGGTCTGGGATAGACGCATCTTTTACTACCTGAAACCCCACAACGTGTTGGTGCGCTTTGCATGAAACTGCCAAACCTGCTAGGGTTCCGCCGGTACCTACAGCACAACAAACGGTATCAAAGACCGCATCTTCTGGCGTTAAGATTTCGCTACAGCCTTTTACTGCAAGGGCATTTGTACCTCCTTCGGGTAAAACAAATAATCCTCCATGTTTTTTTTGCATTGCTATTACCGTTTTTCCTTGCTCTTTTTGACGGTATTCTTCTCTAGAAACAAAGATGAGTTGCATTCCGTTTTCACGGCATCTTGTAAGGGTTGGATTGAGTGGCATGTGTGCCAACTCTACTCCGCGAACAATCCCCATGGTAGCAATTCCATTTTGTGCGCCCACAGCAGCTACGGCGGCAAGGTGGTTGGAAAACGCCCCTCCAAAAGTGAGCAATGCACTAACGTTTGAGGCTTTAAATGCAGCAAGATTGTATTTTAATTTACGCCATTTGTTTCCCGAAGCATTAGGAAAAACCAAATCCTCCCGTTTTAGATGCACAGATATAGTTGTGGCGGCAAATGGAGCCAAATCCAATTCTTGGTTTATTGCTGGAGAAAAATCCATGTTCAAAAATAACTGTTGTGATGATATAGGCTGCAATAATTTTCGCCCAGTATTTTCGGCATGTTTTTTGATTAATTTTAGAAAAATTATTCAATGAATCGGATTTTACTTTTTACAACTGTGCTGCTGATAACATCTTGTGCTAGTATTCGTGTTTCAAGCGATTATGACACAAACGTAAACTTTAATTTATACAAGACCTATGCGTTTTTTAAACCTGGGATAGATAAGGTTGAAATCTCCGATTTGGACAAACGCCGTGTGCTCAGAGCGCTTGAAAACACCCTTGCTGCTAAAGGATTTACCGCCTCTGAAACACCTGATGCACTCATTAGTTTTCATACCAAAGCTGAGAAAAATGTGCAAGTAAGCGAAAGCTATTTGGGTTGGGGTAGTCCATTTTACGGTCCTTTTGGAGGTTGGGGCTGGGGCTGGGGCTTTAACAGACCCTATAACGTAAATACATCCATAACAGGTGTGCTATATATTGACATTGTTGATGCGTCTAGCAAAAAACTGATTTGGCAAGGAAAAGGTTCTGGAAATTTAAACCAAGGAACACCGCAAGAACGTGAAGAGCGTATTCGTTTATTTGTTGCTGACATTTTAGCTGCCTACCCTCCCAGTAAAAGTGAATAGTAACATCGCAAAACTCAGTAATCTTGTGGGATGCGAAAATCCTTTCGAAGTATTGGAAAAAAGTTAGTATTAGCGTAGCACCAACTCTTTTGCGGCTTCAAGGGCTTGGGCAATACCATCGGAGTTTTTACCGCCTGCCGTAGCAAAAAATGATTGTCCACCCCCACCCCCGTGTATGTGAACACCAATTTCTTTAATAACCGCATTCGCGTTGATCACTCCCTTTTGTGCAAGTGCCTTGGACACATAGCATGACACAATTGGTTTATTGTTTTTTCGACTGGCTAGAACTGCTACTAAATCTTGACGGTTTTGCCCTAATTGAAACAACGCGTCTTTCATAGCTGTTGCATCCAAATCTACTTCCTCAAACAAACAAGAAACACCATTAACAATGGAAATACAGGATTCCAATTGTGCAATCAGCTGTTTCACTACATACTTGTTCAACTGCTCTATTTCTTTGCGCAGTTTGGCATTATCATCTTGCAGTGCCTTTACAGACTGTACTAGGTTTTTTGGGTTTTTTAATTGAGCTTTCAGTTGGTCGACCATAGCAGCTTGATCGTAAACTAATTTTTTTGCTTCGTCAGAAGTAACCGCTTCAATGCGACGTATTCCAGATGCTACTGCAGTTTCAGATGTAATAGTAAAATGCCATAGTTCAGCTGTGTTGGTAACATGTGTTCCCCCACACAATTCGACAGATTCACCAAAGCGAATAACACGTACAGTATCGCCATATTTCTCTCCAAATAGTGCCATAGCACCACTATCTATAGCCTGTTGAAATGGTGTATTTCGCTGTTCTTCTAAATGAATTTGCTCTTGAATTCTAGCATTTACAAAAGCTTCAACTGCCGAAAGTTCATCTTGTGTAAGTTTGGCAAAATGCGAAAAATCAAACCGCAAATATCCCGAACGTACCATGGAGCCTTTTTGTGTTACATGGTCCCCCAAAATCGAACGAAGCCCTTGATGTAAAAGGTGCGTAGCGGTGTGATTGGATGCTGTAGCAGCGCGTTTTTGGACATCTACCAACGCAGTAAAAGTAGCGTTTAAATCTGCTGGGAGTTGGTTCGCCACATGCACAATCAGGTTGTTTTCCCGTTTCGTGTCTGTGATGTATGTCACGTTTCCGTTTGGTGCTTCTAAATACCCTTTATCGCCAACTTGTCCGCCGCTTTCTGGATAAAATGGGGTGAGATTAAATACCAACTGATAAGATGTCCCATTTTTTGTAGTTACTTTACGGTAGCGCACTATGCGCACGGGTGTTTTTAGTGTGTCGTAACCTACAAACTCTTGTTCATCGTCACTTCTTAGTTCAATCCAGTCATCCGTTTCAACTTTAGCTGCAGCACGAGAACGTGCTTTTTGGCGCTCCATTTCGTTGTCAAATTCCGCCTCATTAAGAGTCATATCATGCTCCGAAAGAATAAGTGCTGTAAGGTCAACAGGGAAACCAAAAGTATCATACAATTCAAACGCCTTTGCACCCGAAAGTTCATTTCCTCGTTTGGTTGTAATCAATTGATGCAATAACAGCAAACCTTGCGCAAGTGTCTTAAGGAAAGATTGCTCCTCTTCTTTAATTACATTCTTTATTAGATTTTGCTGGGCCTTCAATTCAGGAAAAGCAGCTCCCATTTGGTCGGTTAGAGTATCTGTCAAAGCAAAAATAAAAGGCTCCTTTTGGTCTAAAAAAGTGTAGCCATAGCGAATAGCACGACGCAAAATACGACGGATCACATAGCCAGCACCATTGTTGGAGGGTAATTGCCCATCGGCGATAGAGAATGAAACTGCTCTTAGGTGATCCGCAATCACGCGAATGGCAATATCGGTGTCATCATTTTTACCGTATGCGACAGCGGTACGGGTTTCAATTTCACGAATTAGCGGTGTAAATACATCCGTATCGTAATTGGATTGTACGCCTTGTACAACCATGCATAAACGCTCAAAGCCCATTCCGGTATCTACGTGCTGCTCTGGTAATTTTTCAAGGGTCCCGTTTGCTTTTCTATTAAATTCAATAAAAACCAAGTTCCAAACCTCTACCACTTGTGGGTGGTCTTGGTTGACAAGTTCTGCGCCCGAAATTTTTTCTTTTTCTTCAGCACTCCTAATGTCAACATGGATTTCAGAGCAGGGTCCGCAAGGACCTTGATCGCCCATTTCCCAAAAATTATCTTTCTTAGATCCCATCAGAATACGGTCTGTAGCAATATGTGCTTTCCAAAATTCGATGGCATCATTATCTGTATCTAACCCTTCAGCCTCATCTCCTTCAAACACCGTAACATACAAATCATTTTTATTGATATTCATGACTTCTGTTAGGAATTCCCACGCATGTGCAATGGCTTCTTTTTTAAAGTAATCGCCAAAACTCCAATTGCCCAACATTTCGAACATGGTATGGTGATAGGTGTCTTTTCCTACCTCTTCCAAGTCGTTGTGTTTGCCAGAAACACGGAGGCATTTTTGGGTGTCTGCGACACGCGTGTTTTTCGCTTTTTTGTTTCCTAGAAAATACTCTTTGAATTGATTCATACCAGCGTTGGTAAACATCAGGGTGGGGTCATTTTTCATAACCATGGGAGCAGAAGGAACAATTTTATGGTTTTTAGCAGCGAAAAAGTCTAAAAATTGTGCGCGGATAAGTTGTGCTTTCATAAAACCGTTTAATGGTTGGTCCGAATTATGTATCTTTGTTTAATACTCATTTCAACGGAGTAAAAATAGTACATTTTACTGAATGGCAAAGGTTAAGTATTACTACGATCAAGAGAGTCTTTCGTACCGAAAGATTGAGGTAAAAAACCGACTAAAAGTTCGTAATGTGTTGGCTTTTATTGCTGCTGCTGCACTGTTTGGTGTTGGTTTTATGCTGCTTTTACTTTCTAGTCCCATTTTAAGTACTCCTACAGAAATATCACCAGCACGCGAATTAGACAACTACAAACTTAATTATGAGCAACTACAACGCAAAATGGCACAGGTTGAAGAAGTTTTGGCGCATCTGCAAGAGCGTGATAACCAAATTTATAGAGTTGTTTTTGAAACCAACCCCATTTCGGAAGATGTTCGGAAGGCGGGATTTGGGGGTGCTAACAGATACAAAAATTTAGAGGGTTTTGCCAATTCGGATTTGATTATCAGTACCACTAAACGACTTGATATTTTGTCTAAACAAATGGTAGTGCAATCTAAATCGTTTGATGAAGTGCAACGGTTAGCATTAGATAAGGAAAAACTTTTAGCTGCTATTCCATCTATTCAACCTATTACAAATGACGATCTTACACGTATGGCGTCTGGGTTTGGGTGGCGCACTGACCCCTTTACCAAAGCACGCCGTCGGCATAAAGGAATGGATTTTACCGCGCCTCGCGGGACGCCTATTTATGCAACAAGCGATGGTGTTGTAAAACGTGCTGACAATCGATCATCTGGCTACGGAAAACATATTCGCATCGACCACGGTTATGGCTATACAACGCTTTATGCACACTTGAGTAAATACAATGTGAAGCGTTGGCAACGTGTTAAGCG
>CBFICG010000089.1:0-5925 GCA_965661025.1 Flavobacteriaceae bacterium
ATAAGCACCAATATCAATACCTGCTCCTGAATCTTGGTTTGACGCAGCACCAGCGTTTGTTCTGATAGTAGAAGATACTTCTGGATCATATCCACTATAATTCGTGATTAGAAATACATTTTGACCACTTGCGTATACTTGAAGAGAACTTAGACCTTTTACAGCACCTTCATCAAAAGTGTATCCAACTTTCAAGTTGCTTAGGCGAATAAAGTCTCCTTTTTCAACCCATCTTGAGCTGTTAAGAACATTCCCTGTACCAGCTCTAGGAATATTGGTTTCATTTTCAGCTGTCCAACGATTATAAACAGATGGTGATAAGTTACTTCTGTTACCTCCGTTTCCTGAAATAGTTCCTGTAACTTGATTATAAATATCAAATCCATGAGATCCATTTAAGAAAATATTAAGGTCCCAGTTTTTATAGGTAAAGGTGTTATTTAGTCCCCATGTTACATCAGGCATACCATTTCCTATAGCACCAAGCTTGCGCTCACCATTTTCGTCTAAAACAAACTTTTCATCTCCAGGAATAGCAACTGGTGCTCCATCGTTGTCTAATGGAATAACATCAGTACTTTGCCAAGCACCTAAAGCTGTATAACCGTAGAATGTACCGATTGGTGAACCAACTTGAATTAAATCAAGCATAATTCCTCCACCACCAATACCCATAACGTTACCGACAATAAAATCTAATCCTCCGTAAAGTTTAGTTACTTCGTTTTGGATGTATGACAAGTTAAAGCTAGAATTCCATGTTAAATCTTTAGATTCAATAATTCCAGCAGAAATAGAGAAATCAATTCCCTGATTGTTAACCTCACCAGCGTTAACAAATTCTGTAATTTGTGTGCTACCAGGAACCAAACGCTGAATAAGAAGATCTTTTGTGTCTTTGTTAAAGTAATCAATAGATCCAGAAATTCTACCGTTAAGGAATGCATAGTCAATACCAAAGTTGGTTTGAACAGTTGTTTCCCAAGTTAAGTTAGAGTTACCACGTGTGCTTTGTGTGTCTCCAGTATAAATAGTACCCCCTCCATCTGGAGACCAGAAGCCTGCGCTATTATTTAAAGAGAAAGCGGCTAATGCATTGATATTTTGGTTTCCAACTTCACCATATCCGGCACGTAACTTCAAGGTTGAAAGCCCTAAATTTTCAGCAAAATTTGTGTCTGCTAAGTTATATGCTATGGCACCTGAAGGGAAATATCCTGTTCGTCCATCTTTCGGGAATCTAGAAGACTCATCTACACGTAAAGATGCCGTTAGGAACAATTTTCCATCATAGTTGTATTGCACCCTAGATAAATAAGACTCAATAGCTGTTTGGCTTCCATCGTTGCTGAAACTCTCAGTAGTACCATTATCAGTGTGGTAAAAACCATATACATCTTGGTCGGTAGTACTATAACCGTTAAATGTACCTCGCGTCCCTTGGAATTCATAAACCCCCGTTACATCTAAGTTGTGCTTATTAAAACTTTTTTTCCAATTTAATATATTACTTACTTGGTGGAATGTACTATTTGAATTACCAAAAGCAATGTTATTGAACCCAACAACTTCAGGATCACCTTCAATTCGTATAGATTCAGTATTACTGTTAAAGGTGTTTACAGCACCGATTAAAGTGTAGGTTAAATCTTCGGTAACATTATATGTACCGTTTAATGTCAAATTTAATCGATCTCCAGTTACGTTATGTTCACTCATTTCCAATCTACGGATTGGATTGTAGTTATTGTTAGCAACCTCTCGTGGAGAACGCAGAATGTAATCTCCATTTTCGTCACGAACTGGTGCTGTAGGATCCCAAGTTATGGCACGTAATAATCCACTACCATCAGCTCTACCAAATGCATCAGGGTTATTATTTGTAATTTCTCTACTTGCAGTGATGTTCGCTGTTACCTTAAATTTGTCTGAGAACTGTTTAGTTAAGTTAGATCTAAATGAATATCTCTTATAGTTTGTCGTAATTTGAGTACCTTCTTGATCAATAAAGTTTCCAGATAGGAAATATTGCAAATTATCGTCAGTACTTCCACTTACCGAGAGTTGTGTGTTGTTTGTTATTCCTGTCTGGAATATTAGATCTTGGTAGTTAATAGGGTTTGCTTCAAAGTTTGCTATTTGAGCAGCGCTATATGGTGCATTTGCTGGATCATTTACAGGATTTGCAATAAACTCGGCATTTTCAAGTTTTGCAAATTCTGCTGAACTTAACGTTGGCAAGCGCTTTGTTACATTAGATATGGTATAAAATTGGTCAATAGAAACTTTTGGTTTTCCTGAACCTTTTTTAGTGGTTACGAGGATTACACCGTTTGAACCTCTAGAACCATATATTGCCAATGCAGAAGCGTCTTTCAATACCTCCATAGATGCAATGTTGTTTGGGTTTAACGTTCTTAAGTCGCCTCCAAATACTCCATCAATTACAACCAACGGATCGTTATTACCTGTAAGGGAATTCACACCACGAACACGTACTTTTATACCTGCACCTGGATTTCCACTTCCTGCAACTGTAACCCCAGAAGCTCTACCCTGAAGTGCGTCCTCTACACGTACCATGGGTTGATTTTCAAACGACTGAGAGGTAACTTTAGATACAGCACCCGTCAAATCACTTTTACGAGCTGTACCATAACCAATCACAACCACTTCATCAAGATTTTCAGCATCCTCTTCTAAAACAACACGTAAACTTGTTTGGTTTGTTATGGATATGGACTGTGTAACGTATCCAATGAAAGAAATTTCAAGTACATCGCCAGATGAAGCGGCGATGCTAAAGTTTCCATCAAAGTCAGTAACAGCACCTGTTGATGTTCCTTGAACAACAACATTTGCACCAGGGATGCCAACGCCTGAAGTATCTACAACAAGTCCTGAAATGGTTTGTTGCGCTTCAAGAGTTTGAAATCCCATGAATAAAAGAATCATGCTATAAAGCACATGAATTCTTAATAGGTTTGCTATGTTTTTCATTTGTTTAAATTTTACTTAAACAATGATAGTGAATATTTATTTAATTTTTAGATTCTTAAAAATAATAGCTAATATTTTTGTCCAAAATGATAAATCATATGTTTTTTTGCATAATTAATAATAGTTTCATTTTATGAAATATTTTAACAGTTTCGCTTATCGCTTTCACCTAATAGTTGTAATGGGTATAGGGTTGTTATGTTGCAATTGTACAACTACGAACAACACATCACTCAATAAAAACAATTTACAAGACCAAACAAGTCTTTATCTTTTACAGCATGCCAACAATCCTGTTTATTGGCAACCATGGGATAGTGAGCTTTATAAAACACAAAACAGTGATGCAAAACTTCTTCTTGTAAGTGTTGGTTACTCTAGTTGTCACTGGTGTCATGTGATGGAAAAAGAAACCTTTAAAGACAAGGCCGTCGCTTCGTTAATGAATCAACATTTTGTCAATATTAAAATTGACCGTGAAGAACATCCTGATGTAGATAAAATTTACATGACAGCGCTTCAATTAATGACGGGAAGCGGGGGTTGGCCACTGAATGTTATTTGCCTACCAGATGGAAGACCTGTTTATGCTGGAAGCTATCATACTCAATCACAATGGATAGATGTTTTGACAAAAATTCAATCCATATACGAAGAAAGTCCAGAAAAATTATACACCCTTGCTGATAGTGTTGCCAAAGGAATTAGGTCTGCAAACACCATTTCTGCACCACAAGAATCAAAAGATTTTGATAAAAAATTATTTGACTCCCCAATGAATCAATGGGAAAAGCGTCTAGATTTTGATTATGGCGGAGAGAAGCAAGAGCAAAAATTTATAAACCCCGTTAAATTAAATTTTTTAAACGAATATCAAGCCGTTTCTAAACACCCAAAATTACGTGAGTACATAGATCTAAGTCTATTGAAAATTGCCACAGGGGGTATTTACGATCCCATAGATGGTGGGGTATTCCGGTATACTATTGATTCAAAATGGGAAAAACCGCATTTTGAAAAAATGCTCTACGACAATGCCCAATGTATTGCATTATATGCAGAAGCCTATAAGCAACACCCAGAACCACTTTACAAAGAGGTTATTGATGAGACAATAGCATTTTTAAGGCAAAAAATGCAAGACCCTGAAGGAGGGTTTTTTGCCGCAATTGATGCGGACAACAAACAGGGTGAAGGAAGGTATTATACAATTTCAAAATCTGAGCTAAGCACCCTTTCAAAAGATACTATTTCACTTTTTCATGCCTATTACAACATTCAAACAAATAACCCTTTTAAAGACGATTTATATACGTTAAAAAAGGGATGCTCTGATGAAGAATTTATGAAAAAACATACGCTTTCGCGTGAAGAATTTGATGCACTAAAAGCAAGCTGGAGGGATGCTATTGAAAAATTAGTTGACACAAGAGATCATCCCCAAATTGATAAAAAAATCATTACCTCATGGAATGCCCTAACAATAATTGGTTTAGCGAAAGCCTCTCAAGCGCTCGATAATAAAACATATTTAACCGAAGCGGAAAATTTATTTACTTTCATAATTGAAAACTTATTTATTTCTGGAACCTTATATCACACGCTCCAAAATAAGATTCCAAAAGTGAAGGCATTTTTAGATGATAATGCCACTATGGCTGAAGCTTCCTTATTGCTGTACAAAACTACTGGAAAAACAGAGTATCTGGAATGGAGCCAGAAATTTTCCGAAATTATTTTGAAGAATTATCATACTGACGAAAGCTCATTATTTACTTACAAAATGGCAAACCCATTGTTAACAGATATTATTGAGATAAATGATGATGTTATTCCATCTGCCAATGCTCAAATAGCACATACATTATTCGACTTGGGAGAGCTGTTGCAAGAAGAAAGATACACCAATAAAGCAATAGAAATGATGCAAAACGTCTTACCCTATTTAGAGCAAGATATAAGCTATTACAGCCATTGGGCATCGCTATTATTAAAAATGACCTTCCCTCGCTTTGAGGTTGTTATTTGTGGTCATAAAGCATTGGCATATACAGCAGAAATACTTAGAGAACCACTCGTAAATGTATTGATTCAACAAAGTGAAATTGAAAGTGAGTTGCCGCTTTTAAAACATAGATTTACCAAAAACGAGACCTATGTTTATGTATGTCAAAATAAAGTGTGTTATAGTCCTGATGACAATGTTGATGAAGCACTAAAAAGGTTAAAAAATTTACGTGAAAAATCAGAAGAAAATATATCAATTCCCCTATTTCTGAATAACGCTACTAAACCTAAACGCAACTAACATCATTAGCAATAATAGCTTTTTGACCTCAAAGCGTTGTCGGGTTTAAGCAGTCTGTATATTCTGATAAAATTAGCCTTATCTCAAAGAAGCAATAATGGCTAAGGCATCCCGAGTTTGCGTTTCTATTTTGGCATAATCAAACGAACCGTCTGGATTTTTAGCCATAAGTTTTGAACCCATACCCACGCAAGTAACCCCGGCATCAAACCAACCTTTAAGGTTTTCCTCTGTTGGTGATACACCGCCTGTAGGCATGATGCTTGTCCATGGCTGTGGCGCTAGTACTCCTTTTACAAATCCTGGTCCGTAAGTACTTCCCGGAAATAGTTTAACGATTTCACAGCCAAGCTCTTCCGCTTTTGCAATTTCGGTTAGTGAGCCACAGCCCGGAGACCACAATACTTTTCTGCGGTTGCACACTATGGCAATGTCTTCTCTGAGTACGGGAGTTACTACAAAGTTTGCTCCGTTTAGCATATAGGCTGATGCAGCTCCCGCATCGGTTACTGAACCCACGCCCATAATCATTCCGGGCAGTTCTTTAATGGCGTATTTGGTTAGCTCAGAAAATACTTCCAAAGCAAAATCCCCTCGATTGGTAAACTCCATAAGGC
>CBFICG010000090.1:0-5919 GCA_965661025.1 Flavobacteriaceae bacterium
TTCGTATTTGTTAATTTCTTTAGGGCAATAGATGCTTTTTTTGTTTTCTGATGTTTTAAATTAGCCCTCATGCCACAAACCTCGCAATACAACGAAGACAATATCCGATCCTTAGACTGGAAAGAACATATCCGTATGCGTCCGGGCATGTATATTGGCAAGCTCGGTGATGGTTCTTCCCCTGATGATGGTATTTATATTTTGCTTAAAGAAGTCCTGGACAACAGTATAGACGAGTTTGTGATGGGTGCGGGCAGAACCATTGAAATTACTATTAATGAAGGTCAGGTTTCTGTGCGGGACTACGGGCGTGGCATTCCGTTAGGCAAGGTCGTGGATGTGGTGTCCAAAATGAATACTGGGGGCAAATACGATACCCGTGCATTCAAAAAATCAGTGGGACTTAACGGAGTAGGTACCAAAGCTGTGAACGCGCTCTCCAATGAGTTCGCTGTCTATTCAGTGCGTGAAGGGCAAATGAAGTTGGCGCGTTTTACCCAAGGCATTTTAACGGAAGAATCCGAACTGACACCTTCGTCTAAGCGCAATGGTACAGGTGTGTCTTTTATTCCCGATGAGACCATTTTTAAAAAATACCGCTACCGCCACGAATACGTGGCGAAAATGCTAAAAAACTATGTGTACCTCAATCCAGGGCTTACCATTGTTTTTAACGGCGAAAAGTTTGTGTCCCAAAACGGACTAAAAGACCTTTTAGAAGACAACAATAACATTGAGGATTTTCTCTATCCGGTTATTCATCTTAAAGGCAACGATATTGAAGTGGCTATTACGCATAGCAAAACGCAGTACAACGAAGAATACCATTCGTTTGTAAACGGACAGCACACCACGCAGGGCGGCACTCATCAAACGGCCTTTCGCGAAGCGTTGGTAAAGACCATTCGGGAGTTTTACGGCAAGCAATTCGATCCATCTGATATTCGCAAATCTGTTATTTCTGCGATTAGCATTAAGGTGATGGAGCCCGTGTTTGAATCCCAAACCAAAACCAAATTGGGATCTACCGAAATGGGGGGCGATTTGCCCACAGTCCGTACCTACATTAACGATTTTGTAGGAAAACAATTGGATAATTTTTTACATAAAAATGCCCCAACCGCAGAGGCCTTGCAACGAAAAATCCTACAAGCGGAAAAAGAACGCAAAGAACTTTCTGGGATACGAAAGTTGGCACGTGAACGTGCCAAAAAAGCAAGTTTGCACAACAAAAAGCTTCGTGATTGTAGGGTACACCTTGGCGATATCAAGAAAGACCGCCGTTTAGAATCCACCCTTTTTATTACAGAGGGTGACTCGGCAAGTGGTTCCATTACCAAATCCAGAGATGTAAACACACAAGCAGTGTTTAGCCTTCGTGGAAAGCCATTGAACTCCTATGGGATGTCCAAAAAAATCGTATACGAAAACGAAGAGTTTAACCTCCTGCAAGCAGCGCTTAACATTGAAGATTCTATGGAGGATTTGCGTTACAACAATATTGTAATTGCCACAGATGCCGATGTGGATGGTATGCACATTCGACTGTTACTCATTACGTTTTTCTTGCAGTTTTTTCCAGAGCTTATCAAAGATGGACATCTGTATATTTTACAGACCCCTTTGTTTCGTGTGCGCAATAAAAAGAAAACGATTTATTGCTATTCGGAGTCCGAACGTATTGCTGCTTTAACTGAGTTAGGCAAACAGGCCGAAATCACACGATTTAAAGGATTGGGCGAGATTTCCCCCGATGAGTTTAAGCATTTTATTGGCGATGATATTCGCCTTGACCCCGTAATGTTGGATAAAAACATGACGATTGATGAGTTGTTGTCGTTTTATATGGGAAAAAACACGCCTCAACGCCAAGAATTTATCATTGATAACCTTAAGGTAGAGTTAGACAAAGTAGAATCATGAACGACGAACAACATCTTTCTTCTGGCGATCAGTTGATACGTGTCACTGGTATGTACAAAGATTGGTTTTTGGACTACGCTTCTTACGTGATTTTGGAGCGTGCCGTGCCAGCAATTGAGGATGGATTTAAACCGGTTCAGCGTCGTATTCTGCACTCCATGAAAGACCTAGACGACGGACGTTACAACAAGGTTGCTAATATTGTGGGGCACACTATGCAGTATCACCCCCATGGCGATGCCTCTATTTCAGATGCCATGGTGCAAATCGGACAGAAAGATTTGCTTATTGATATGCAGGGAAACTGGGGGAATATACTCACGGGAGATTCGGCAGCGGCATCTAGATACATTGAAGCACGCTTGTCCAAGTTTGCTCTTGATGTGGTATATAGCCCAAAAGTTACGCAATGGCAACTATCGTATGATGGTCGGAAAAAAGAGCCGATTCACCTTCCCGTAAAGTTTCCAATGCTTTTGGCGCAAGGAGGCGAGGGGATTGCCGTGGGGTTATCTACAAAAATCCTTCCTCATAATTTTATCGAACTTATTGATGCATCTATCAAACACCTACAAGGGAAACGCTTTACGCTACTCCCTGATTTCCCTACGGGAGGCGTTATGGATGCTGACAATTATAACGATGGCTTGCGGGGTGGTAAAATTCGGGTTAGAGCTCGTATAGCACAAGAGGATAAACAAACTTTAGTAATATCTGAAATACCCTTTTCTACCACCACATCTTCGTTGATAGATTCTATTTTAAAAGCCAACGATAAAGGGAAAATAAAAATCAAAAAAATTGAGGACAATACAGCAGCTAATGTGGAGATTAAAATCCACCTTCCGCCCAATGTTTCCCCCGATAAAACGATTGATGCCCTCTTTGCTTTTACGGCTTGTGAAACCTCTATTTCGCCTTTGGGTTGTGTCATTGAAGACAACAAACCCAACTTTATTGGAGTGTCCGAAATGCTGCGTCGCTCCACGGATCATACCTTAGAACTCCTTCGTGCCGAACTGGAAGTAAAAAAAGAAGAACTAGAGGAACAATGGCATTTTGCATCTTTGGAACGCATTTTTATTGAAAATCGTATCTATCGCGATATCGAAGAAGTAGAAACTTGGGAAGGGGTTCTTGCTGCAATTCATAAAGGACTTTCGCCGCATGTTATTCATTTAAAACGTGCCGTAACCGATGAAGATGTGGTGCGTCTTACCGAAATCCGTATCAAGCGTATTTCAAAATTTGATTTGGATAAGGCACAACAAAAAATTGAGGCGCTCGAAGCAGAATTAGACCAAGTTGCCTACCACCTAGCACATATTGTTGAGTTTGCAGTTGACTACTTTAAGCGTCTTAAACAAACCTATGGCGCAGATAAAACTCGTAAAACCGAACTAAGTGTTTTTGCTGACGTGGATGCACGAAAGGTTGTCATCCGTAACACCAAGCTATATGTAAGCCGGGAAGAGGGTTTTGTGGGCACGTCATTGCGCAAAGACGAGTATGTTGCAGATTGCTCAGATATTGATGATGTGATTGTATTTACTGCTGATGGCAAAATGATGGTTACCAAGGTAGATACCAAGACCTTTGTGGGAAAGCATATCATTCACGTTGCTGTATTTAAGAAAAAAGACAATCGCACCATTTACAACATGATTTACCAAGATGGCCGTAGCGGAACTTCATATATCAAACGCTTCGCGGTAACAGGAATTACTAGAGATAAACATTACGAATTAACCAATGGAAAAGCGCAGTCTAAAGTGCATTATTTTTCGGCAAACCCAAATGGAGAAGCTGAGATTGTTACTGTGCATTTGCGTCAGAGTGGATCAATCAAAAAACTCAAGTGGGATTTGGACTTTGCAGATTTGGTGATTAAGGGCAGAGGCGTACGCGGAAACACGGTAACCAAATACGCCATCAAGCGTGTAGACCTCAAGGAGGAAGGGGTTTCAACGCTAAATCCGAGAAAAATTTGGTATGATGAAACTGTACAACGTCTAAATACAGACGCACGTGGGCGTCTGCTTGGTGCATTTAAAGGAGAGGATCGTGTTTTGATTGTTACGGAATCAGGGAAAGTAAAAACTCAAGTTCCTGATTTGAGTATGCATTTCCCTATGGACATGCTGGTATTGGAAAAATGGGAGCCTCAAAAACCCCTTTCGGCAGTTTATTTTGACGGCACTAAAGACCGCTACTTTGGGAAACGTTTTCTTGTGGAATCCCTCGACAGAGAGGAACCGTTTTTAAAAGAGGATGCAAAAATAAAATTAGAATGGTTTTCTTCAGATTGGCGTCCTGTGTGTACACTCCATTTTATTAAACCTCGTGGAGGCGCAGCAAAAACACCGCAACAAATTGCTTTTGAAGATTTTATTTCTCCCAAAGGCATTAAGGCAATAGGCAACCAACTTACGACTGAAAAATTAAAGCATATTGAGTCAAATGAGCCGTTGCCCTACACCCCAGAACCCGAATTGGAAACTACAGAAATAGAGGCCGAAGTGGAAGAAATACCTCCATCAGAAAAGAATGATAACGAAGGGCAAATCAGCTTAGAGCTTTAAGAAACACGCTTTTGTTTTCTGATACGCATATTGAGAAATTCCACCAGTAACGAAAAGCTAATTGCAAAATACAAATACCCTTTTGGAATAGCGCCTATAGTTGTACCCATAACTTCCAAATGAGATAGGTGCGCGCCTTCTGCGATAAGCATAAACCCTATCAGAATGAGGAACGAAAGCGCAAGAATCTGTAACGATGGATGCTTGTGTACAAAGTGTGTAACTGGATGCGCAAAAAGCATCATGGCTAATATGGAAATTACCACAGCAATAATCATTATCCAAAGTGCACCGTCAATACCGCTAGTCATACCAACGGCGGTTAATATAGAATCTACAGAAAAAACAGCATCAATTAGAATGATTTGAAGCAAGATTTTCCCAAGGGTATTTCCTGCATTGTTTTCCACTTGCTTGCTTTTTTCCCCAGCACGATCTAATTTATGGTGAATTTCTTTGGTGCTCTTGTAGAGCAAAAATAGCCCCCCCGCAAACAAAATGAGTGACTGGCCATTTATAGCGGCACGCACAACAGTATTGGAAATTTCAAATAATGTAGACTGCATCGCAATAAGCCAAGAGATTGTAAAGAGTAGAAGAATCCGTAAAACCAATGCTAAAAGCAGCCCAACATTGGTGGCGCCTTTGCGCTTTTCTTCGGGGAGTTTACCCACTACTATAGAAATAAATACTATATTATCTATCCCTAAAATAATTTCTAAAAAGGTTAGGGTTAGGAGTGAAGAAATTGCTTCTGGGGTAAAAAGAAAATCCATTAGTTACTGAGTTTAGTTACCACGCCACGTTGTTTATTGGCACTATCGCCAATCAAATTATATTCAAACGTGTAGGTGTTGTCTTTAGTAGCAAGTATTTTCATGTGTACGGCTTTTGATTCCTGATAGGAAAGTGGGTGTAATTTTTTCACAACACATTCACAGTCGTTTAGCCAACGCACAGACGAACTATCTACGCGATTCTGGTAAAAATCCACCTCAATGTTTTTTTTACGGATAAATTTGGTGGTAAGTGTGTCCCCTAATATGATAGATGTAAAGGAAAATGTACCCGTTTGAAAATCTTTACAATTTCTATCTGGCGAAAAACAAGCGCTAAACAAAATCAGCAGGGCAGAAAACACAATAATTCTCATACCCCAAAAATATCACTTTTTATTGGTGTATGTGCTACAAGTACCATCACTATAAAAAACCGTTATTTGTTTAACTTCCTTCGATGGTGGAGTGCTATTCGTGTCAATCGATGCTGGCGGAGGTATTGTTGTTGTAGGTCCGGTTTCTGAAGTGGTGTTAAACGCATTAGCTGGTTTCTTCTCAGAAAACAAATCAATTTTAGGGTTGCCATGAGTAGAATGTACCGTTTCGTTCCCCAACAACAACCAATCGCTATGCAC
>CBFICG010000091.1:0-5896 GCA_965661025.1 Flavobacteriaceae bacterium
TTCCTGGAATAAGTGAAAAGCAGGGATGTTTTCAGAAAAACGCGGCAATACATAAAGCGAAAAAACAGCAGTAATAAACACAAAATAATTTGACGAAATGGTATTCATTGCCGTCCAAAGTCCCGCAGATTGTAAATCGACTCTATTTGTAATCAACCCCCGCAAATAGATTTCTACCAAATGAACAAGGCCAACGGCTAGTAGAGACATAAAAATAAAAGGGAGCAGCGCTGTTAACTTGGAAAGATCAAAACGATAGCCTCCAAAAAAAGAAAGCGTATTCTCAACTTTTTTAACATGATATACATAAAAAGCGAAGCCGATTACAGGACGGCAGAGTATAGCTATCAATGCGCCAAATAATCCATAAAAATAAAGCAATGTAATCATCAAAAGTGTCGTGGACGCTGCAATAAAGAGCTCTACATTTGACACGGACTTAAATGCCTTTTTCCCACTCAATACGGCTTCCATAAGTAGCATCAAACCCATAAATGGAATAGCAAAAGCAACTGCTTGAATTAATACACCATATGGTGCATCTATATATAATTGTACAGCAAGCCATTCATGTTGCCAAAAGACAAAAATTCCAATCAAAAAGGAAGTGCCAAAAAACAGCGTTATTACGGTATTAAGCAGTGCACGCACGTCACTTTTACTTGCTGAGGCAGCTGTTTGAGAAATAATACCATTTTGTGCCCCAACAGATGAAAAAGTCCCTAAAACTGCAATAAAATTACGCAAGTTTGCAAGAACAGCCAGCCCTGATGCGCCTAAAAAAATGGCAATCACTTTTTGAGAAACAAGTCCAACTGCTAAACGAAACATCCCTGCTGTTCCCGTATAGCCAATTACATGGATAAGCATATTTTTTTTAAGTCGTTGCAAAGCTTTCACGAATATGCATTTAGAACATCAATAACACGCTGAACTTGCAAGTCCGTCAAACTAGCATACAACGGAATGCTTACCACTTCGTTGTGATAACGTTCTGTAATTGGTAGGTTTAAGTTGTTATAGATTTCAAGTGCCTCCTGTTTGTGAGGTGGAATGGGATAATGAACTAAACTTCCAACGCCATTTGCATCTAAAAAATCCATAAAATCTTTTCTGTCAGCAACACGAACAACAAATAAATGAAACACATGAGAAGCATCTTGCGGATGCAAAGGGAGCTTGATTTTTGGGTTTTTAATCTCGTTAACATATCGCAACGCAATTGCCAAACGCCGATTTAACGCATTGGGATAATCCGCAAGTTTAACACTTAAAAAACGTGCTTGAAGGTCATCTAGTCGCATATTGAATCCAACCGTCTTATGAACATACTTTTTAGGCGAACCATAATTTTGTAGCACCCGAATTTGTTTTTCAAGAAAATCATTGTTTGTTGTTACGGCACCTGCATCACCCAATGCTCCTATATTTTTTGTTGGGTAAAAACTAAAGGCAGCGGCATCGCCAATAGCACCAGCTTTCAGACCACTTGCAGTAACAGCTCCGTGTGCTTGTGCGGCATCTTCAATTAACAACAGATTATGCTTCTTTGCAAAATTTTGAAATGCTTCTGCATCAATAAGCTCACCGTATAGATGTACCACCAAACAAGCCTTTACGTTAGATGTAGCTAGACGTTTAGCTGCGCTTATATCCATCCCAAAAGTCCGCTCTTTTGGCTCCACAAATACGGGCTTTAAATTGGATTGGATGACTGCCAAAGTCGTGGCAATATAAGTGTGCGCAGGCACCAATACTTCATCACCTTCTGAAAGGAATCCCAATGATTTATACCCCTCAAATATGAGACGAAGCGCATCTAAACCATTACTTGTGCCAATACAACATTCCGTACCGCAAAAAGCAGCAAATTCTCTTTCAAAGGTTGTTACCGCATCGCCTAAAATAAACTGCCCACTTTCCAAAAAAAGTGAGAGTTCCTCTGTGAACTTTTTTGCGTAGGGTGCGTTTTCAGCTTTTATGTTAAAAAAAGGAATCATTGTAATCGACCAATTAATCTGGTGTAGTTTGCCGTTTTGATGCGAAAAAACTGTTGCACATCATGTACTGCCCTAAAACTTTCTTTCCAATACAGCAATCCACCATTTACTTGTTTGCCTTGATTTTCCGAGGACGTCCCAAAGCTAAATGTTTTAGCAGGGTTATATTTTTTAATAACAAAATCAATCAAATAGTCTAATGATCCATCCGACCTTCCTTCATCTCCGGCACTATATTGAGCGTGAACTACATCTCGATGTATAAAAATCACAACACCTGCACGAATTGAGTCGCCTTGATAAGCAGCATAAAGGCGAATTTGCTTGTTAAACTGATTGGTCAAACCTTCTATTTCATCAACTGTGTGTACTGGGTTTACCCCAAATCGCTGTTTGAGGTTTGGGATTAATATGTGTCCCCAAAATACTGAATAAGACTCCATGGGTTTCACTACAATATTTGCCTCCCTTACTTTTGACAAATTTCGAAGTCTATTTCGATTTGGTTTTTGGTAAAAGGCTTTTGGTAAGTATGAGTAAATATCTGTTCGGATGCAAGTCCCGTTAAGCCATTTAAAAATCAATCTATATGAGCTGTCATTGTGGTAACAATGCGGAATTTCCTTAACAAAGAGATCAGAAATATGATTTTCTTCTAAAAATTTTAATGCAAAAACATATGCCTCTAATCGAAGCGCTAAAGAAGTAAAAGGCTTAAACAACAACCCACCGTAACTCAAGCCTTGGTGCGAATGTACAATCCCTTCACTATCTATATTTGCTGGGAAGATGGCAATTGGTTGATTTTCTTGAAAAACCAACAGCGAATAATCTTGAAAACGATCGCTATGGTATTCCATAAAGTCACGGTAAAAAAGGATGCTGTGAACCTCAGCATTGGACACAAAAGTATCCCATACTTCTTTTTGTGATGCGCTATACCGTTGAACGTGAACTTTCTTCATTCAATACTAAAACGCAAACTTAGCAAATAAATTACCCTACCTGCTTACTGCGGCGTTTACGCTCGTTTTCTTCTAGGTATATTTTACGTAAACGCAGCGCGGTTGGCGTAACTTCTACGTATTCGTCTTTTTGGATATACTCTAATGCTTCTTCTAAGCTAAAGGTGATCGGTGGAGCCAATTTTACTTTGTCATCGGTGCCCGCCGCACGAACGTTTGAGAGCTTTTTAGTTTTGGTCACATTCACGACTAAATCATCGGCGCGTGAGTTTTCGCCTATCACTTGACCTGCATATATTTCCTCATTTGGTGGAATAAAAAACTTTCCTCTCTCTTGTAGTTTATCCAACGAATACGGAATTGCCGTACCCTTTTCCATGGAAATCAACGAACCATTTATTCGCCCAGGAATTTCACCCTTGTACGCTTCAAAAGCAATAAATCTATGATTCATAATGGCCTCACCAGCTGTGGCTGTCAACAATTGATTTCTTAAACCAATAATGCCACGAGAAGGGATTTTAAACGAACACAACATACGTCCGCCCTTTGGTTCCATAGCGGTCATTTCGCCTTTTCGCATGGTTACCATTTCCACAGCTTTACCAGACACCTCTTCAGGTAAATCAATTGTTAATTCTTCGATAGGTTCGCATTTTTTTCCGTCAATTTCTTTGATGATAACTTGAGGTTGCCCAATTTGCAATTCATACCCCTCGCGGCGCATGGTTTCAATAAGTACCGATAAGTGTAATACCCCACGTCCAAATACCATAAACTTATCTGCGGAGTCTGTTGGCTCCAAGCGCATGGCTAAATTGCGTTCTAGCTCGCGCTCCAACCTTTCTTTGATATGGCGTGAGGTAACATATTTTCCTTCCTTACCAAAAAAGGGTGAGTCATTAATGGTAAACAACATACTCATGGTTGGTTCGTCAATGGCAATAGTTGGCAATCCTTCGGGGGTTTCAACATCAGCAATGGTATCACCAATTTCAAAATCTTCAAGACCAACCACAGCGCACAGGTCACCTGCTTTGACCTGATCCACTTTTTTTCTACCTAATCCGTCAAATACGAGAAGTTCTTTAATTTTTGATTTGACCACAGATGTATCTCGTTTCACCAAAGAAACGGTCGATGATGCCCTGAGAACTCCACGATGCAAACGCCCAATAGCAATACGACCCGTAAACGATGAATAATCCAACGAGGTGATAAGCATTTGCGTGGTGCCTTCGGTAACTTTTGGTGCAGGAATATGTTCCACCACTGCATCTAGAAGTGGCGCAACAGAATCGGTTTGATTTTTCCAATCTTCCGACATCCAGTTATTCTTAGCAGAACCATACAGAACAGGAAAGTCTAACTGCCACTCTTCAGCTCCCAACTCAAACATGAGGTCAAAAACAGCTTCATAAACTTCCTCCGGGGTACAATTTTCTTTATCTACTTTGTTAACAACCACTATGGGCTTTAGCTTTAAGTTGATAGCTTTTTGCAACACAAAACGGGTTTGTGGCATAGGACCTTCAAAAGCATCTACAAGAAGTAAAACCCCATCTGCCATATTCAGCACGCGCTCCACTTCTCCACCAAAATCGGCGTGTCCGGGTGTATCAATAATATTGATTTTGGTGTTTTTGTACTGCACTGAAACATTTTTAGACAAAATGGTTATCCCGCGCTCGCGTTCTAGGTCATTGTTGTCTAGAATAAGTTCTCCTTTAGTTTCGTTTTCTCTAAAAAGCTGGCAGTGGTGAAGAATTTTATCTACCAGGGTGGTTTTACCATGATCTACGTGTGCGATGATGGCAATATTGCGGATGTTTTCCATAGTCTCTTTTGCGCGGCAAAGGTACATTTTTTTATCTTGGAACGGGTGTAGTATGCATTGGCATTATCCGTATTTTTGCTGTATGAAGAAGTTTACCGAATATCAATCTGATTCCAATCAATTTTTCTTACTCGCAGGACCCTGTGCTATAGAAGGAGAAGACATGGCACTGCGCATTGCAGAGCACAATGTTGAAGTAACCAACAAGCTTCAAATCCCGTATGTTTTTAAGGGAAGTTTTAAAAAAGCGAATCGGAGTAGATTAGATAGTTTTACAGGCATTGGCGATGAAAAAGCCTTAAAAATTTTAAGAAAAGTAGGCGAAACCTTTGATGTTCCTACAGTAACCGATATTCACGAAGTTACCGATGCTGAAAGGGCCGCTGAATATGTGGATGTACTTCAGATTCCTGCATTTTTGGTACGACAAACGGATTTGGTTGTGGCGGCAGCCAAAACAGGAAAATATGTAAACTTAAAAAAAGGGCAATTTATGAGTCCGGAAAGCATGCTGCACGCTGTAACTAAAGTAGCGGATTCGGGCAATAAAAACACATGGATTACCGATCGTGGAACCATGTTTGGATATCAAGATATGGTGGTTGATTTTAGGGGAATTCCTGTGATGAAAGCCTTTGCTCCTACAATCTTAGACGTAACACATTCCTTGCAGCAGCCCAATCAATCAAGCGGCGTTACAGGTGGACGCCCAGAGCTTATCGAAACCATGGCAAAAGCTGGAATCGCTGCAGGTGTAGATGGGTTATTTATAGAAACACATTTTGACCCAAGTACCGCCAAAAGTGATGGTGCCAATATGCTTCCGTTGTCTCTTTTAGCTGGACTATTAGAAAGACTGGCGATACTACGCCAAGCTGTAAATCAGATTTCGTAAATTTGCACTCCCTTTGGGGAATTGTTCTTTGAAACGCATGGGGTCGACTGGTTTTGACAGCGAGATTCATGACAATGTAAGCAAGTCGAGCGCTGGACTATAGCTCGTAAATCTCATAGTACCACCATTTTAAATGGCGAGAATAACTACGCTCTTGCAGCCTAATTGACTGAATTATAGTAAGTCCAGGCCCTAGTCC
>CBFICG010000092.1:0-5895 GCA_965661025.1 Flavobacteriaceae bacterium
TGTATATGTTTGAAAAACAAAAAGTAGTGCTAACTGGCGCACCCTCAAGTGGAAAAACCACCTTGCTTAACAGCGTAAATCACCCTGAAATTTCATGTTACAGTGAAGTTTCAAGAGCTGTTATTTCTTTGGCACAAGCCAGTGGCGTTCACCGTCCTTTTTTGGAAAATCCATTAGCATTTAGTGAAGCACTATTTGAAAAAAGACTTCACGATTATTTCAAAACAACAACGCGACCTGTGCAATTATATGACCGTGGCATCCACGATGTCTTAGCCTATTTGCATGAATTGGGCGATGCCATTCCTTGTGGCATGGAAGCAGATAGTACAAATTTCACCTACGACAAAGTTTTTATTTTTCCCCCATGGGAAGCCATTTATAAGCAAGATAGTCAACGTACCGAAGACTTTCCAGAATCCAAAAAACTTCATCACGCACTGGTGGAAACCTACGCAGCCTATGGCATGGAATGTATTGAAGTTCCACGAGTCAGCGTTAGCAAACGCCTTGCGTTTATTTTTGAAAATCTATGACTGCAAACGTAAAAGATGTACTTCAAACCTATTGGGGTGCTACTGCGTTTCGTACGGGGCAGTACGAAGCGGTTTCCGCAGTATTGGATAAGCGTGATTGCCTTGTGGTGTTGCCCACAGGGGGAGGAAAAAGTCTTTGTTACCAACTCCCTGCATTGTTATTACCCGGGGTTTGCCTTGTGATTAGTCCGCTAATTGCACTTATGAACGATCAAGTAGAAGGGCTTCGAAAAAAGGGCATTCGTGCGATGCATATTTCAGGACCCATGCAAGAAGATGACCTTGTGAGGGCGTTGGACAATTGTAAATTTGGGGACTATAAATTTCTGTATCTATCGCCCGAACGGGCGCAACATCCGTTAGTGCAAGCGCATTTGTCAAAAATGCAGCTTTCATTACTTTCGATTGATGAGGCGCACTGTATTTCGGAGTGGGGACACGATTTTAGACCTGCATATAGAGAAATCATCTCACTAAAAAATGTACTGACAAACATTCCGACCATTGCTGTTACTGCAACAGCAACTGCTGCCGTGAGAACAGATATTTGCAATTCTCTTAAGCTGCAATCACCAAAAAAAATCATTGGTTCCTTTGATAGACCAAATATTGAACTGCGTGTCATTCAAACGGTTAATAAGCTTGAAGCTATTTCGGCGGCATTAGAGCCTAAAGGTATCCCCAGTATTGTATATGTAGGCACACGAAAAAGTGCAGAACTGCTGAGCAGTCATCTTAATAACATGGGGCATAAAACATCTTTTTTTCATGGAGGTGCAATAGAAAAAGAATTGAGAATTGCCAACTGGATGCAAGAAAAATCGCCTGTGATGATTGCTACTACCGCTTTTGGTATGGGCATAGACAAAGCAAATGTACAGCGTGTGGTGCATGCCACTTTGCCTTTTAGCATGGAACAATATTACCAGGAAGTGGGGCGCGGTGGTAGAAACGGAAGCACATCAATAGCAACGCTTTTTGTGGAAAAAGAAGATGAAAAAAAACTGTGGAATAGACTTATGGCTAGTGTTCCTCTAAAAGAAACCATTGAAAAAACGTACACGTATTTGTGCCATTATTTTGATGTCGCCTATGGCGAGTTACCAGAACAATTATTGGAATTTAATCTAAACCTATTTTGCCAACGATATGAAATTAATCCAAAAACAACCATTAACGCTCTAGCGCTTTTGGAGCGTGGACTGGTGCTTTCAATTACTTCTTATAGCACCCCAAAAACAACCATTAAACTCGCGGAAAAAATCAATCCGCAAAACGATGTACTAATTGATTATTTATTGCGAAATGTTGGCGGAATTACAAAAAGAGTACAATCCATAAACTTACATACGGTTGCTACCCACTGCAATCTTTCTTTGCAGGATTGTGTACGATTATTAAAAACAATGGAAAAGAACGGAATGGCAACCGTGGAGCACTTACACGTGGATAGTGCTATACAGTTTCTTACTCCGCGTGAGGACAAAAGAACACTGTTCCATGTGCTGCAACAATTAGATACCTTTAAAAAGGAGAAGAAGCGATTGGCAGATTCGGTTTGGGAATTTTGTACCACAACAACATGCTATCGCAAAAAACTCTTGAATTATTTTGGGGAAAAAACAAAGAACAAGTGCAATTCGTGTTCAAATTGTTTAAAAAACAAGACCACTATTGAGGCTGTAGTTCAAGAGCTAATAACACTACTTACAAATAGAGAAAGCCTATCTTTGGAGCAGTTGATTTTAGCATCAAAATACGATAGAGAAGACATTATTGAAGCACTCAATGATATGGCAAATGAAGAACTTATCGAACAAATAGGGCTAAATTTTTACACACTAAAATGAACACATCATTACGGGTTGTTTTTATGGGTACACCAGCTTTTGCAGTAGCTGGATTGAGAGGAATTTTAGAAAGTCAGCATGAGGTAGTGGCTGTGGTTACGGCTCCAGATCGCCTTGCAGGTAGAGGAAAAAAGTTGCGTTTTTCTGCCGTAAAAGAAGAAGCCTTAACCCAAGATATTCCATTACTTCAACCAGAGAAGTTAAATGAAACCAATACTTTAAATCAATTAAAAGCCTTTAACGCAGATGTGTTTGTTGTGGTTGCTTTTAGAATGCTACCAAAAGCCGTTTGGGACATTCCCCCTCTGGGAACATTTAACCTCCACGCCTCCTTATTGCCGCAATATAGAGGGGCTGCTCCCATACATTGGGCAATTATCAATGGAGAAAAAGAAACTGGACTAACCACTTTTTTGATTGATGAAAAAATTGATACGGGGGCTATTTTACACCAAGAACGCATGCTTATACATCCCGAAGAAACTATGGGGGAATTGAGTCTTCGTATGCAAGCATTATCGGGAAAAATGATAACAAAAACGTTGGATGGATTGGCGGTAAAAAGTACAATAGCCTTGCCGCAACCAAAGGCTAAACATCTGATTCCAGCACCGAAGCTAACACGAGAAAATACTCGAGTAGATTGGAGTGAAAATGGACAAAAAATTGTCAATCACATACACGGTCTAAACCCATTCCCAACCGCGTGGAGCATGTTGGAATTGCCCGATGAAGAACTTTATGTAAAGTTGACTCGAGCTCATTTTATAGACGGAACACCCCTCAATCCTCCAGGAACGATAATGGTTGAAGACCAGCAACTAAATGTTGCGGTTAGCGATGGGTATGTATTTATTGATGTATTACAGTTGCCCAACAAAAAAAGCATGGAAATCGCTGCCTTGCTTAACGGGTTTAACTTTCCAGAAAAATGTAGATTTGTATGATGACAGGTAAACTTTTAGTAGCTCATCCGTCCATACTTGGCGACCATTCTTTTGGGCGCAGCGTGGTACTTATGGCAGAACATAATAAAGAAGGTGCATTTGGTTTTGTTGTCAATCAACATACGCATTACACATTGGGAGACTTAGTCCCTGAAATGGGTATTGATGCTCCTATATTTGAAGGGGGACCCGTAGAAGATGACAGGTTGTTTTACATTCACTCCAAAAAAGATATAGCGCATAAACATTCACTTGGAAATGGTCTTTTTTGGGGAGACGAATTGGAAGACATAATGTTAGCTTTGCAAACAAAAGAATTGCCCATAAATGAGATTAAATTTTTACTTGGCTATGCTGGTTGGAGTAAAGGGCAATTGGAAGAAGAAGTCCAAACAAACGCATGGCTTTTGGTCAAAAATAACTACACACTTTTTAAAAACGAAGAACAACTTTGGGGAAATATACTCCGGGATTTGGGCGGCGAACTTGCCTTGTATTCTTTTGCGCCTACGTTTCCTGGCTTAAATTAACGGATTCGTTTAGCAGTCGTTGTAATTGTAACGCAATAGTATTTTGATATTCAGTCCTTCTGTAGGAAGTAACAGCTTGAATTCCAGTTATGGAATTCGTCATAAAAACCTCTTGGACTTGTTGCAAATCAAAAGGGGATATTTTTTCCTCAACACAAGAAATGCCTTGCTTTTTCGCCAATCGTATCAACTGTTTACGCATAACCCCATCCAAACATCCCGATGATAAGGGTGGTGTACGAAGCATACCTCCATCAACAACAAAAATATTTCCATTTAGAAACTCTACCACTTCTTTATCGTCATTGATCAAAATACCATTGTCAAAACCTTGTTCCTGCATAAAAATACTACCGATAACATTTAGGGCTTTATTGTTAGATTTCAGATTAGATAGCATGCTTTTTTGGACGTAATAATCTTTAAATAATTCTACACAATAGTTATCTTTTGAATTGTAGAATTCTTCCTTGAGCGGTTTCGCTTCAATCACATAACTCACATCACGCGTAGCAGGTAAATATACGCCACCATCATTTCTAAAAACAGTTAATCTAATACGCCATGAAGGGGCGTGAGTGTCTTGTGCTGTCACCACACGCAAGCATTCTTGCTCCAAGAATTCAGGCGTAAATGACATGGGGATGTTCATTCGAAACACACGCATGGCAGCCATTAATCTAAAATAATGGTCTTCCCAAAAGTGTATGTGATTATGGCTATAACGAAGGGTTTCAAAAACAGCATCACCATATAAGAACCCACGATTGTGTACAGAAAAAAGTGGTGAAGTAGCAGATTGCAGTGCACCGTTGAGATTTACCATAGGTTTACGCAGAGCCTAAGACTTGTTTTAAATCTCCAATTTGACTTTCCCAAAGCATTTTAGCTTCCTCCACTTCATCATCTTCGGCAAAATCTGTGACAACAACCGAAACGTCTTTGGTAATCTCATCTACCACGATGGACATTTCAAAGTAGCAATCGTCTTGATCATCATCGCCATTTAGCCAACGAAAGCGCACAAATTCATTTGCTTTTTTGCGCAATAACAAGGCTTCTTCTTCTGAGTCATCCCAAATGAAGGAGTACTTTTCGGTGCGGGCATTGACGTTATCGGCAAACCATTCTGAGAGTCCAGAAGGGGTATGCATGTATTGGTATAGTAACTGAGGCGAAGCTTTTACTACAAATTCAAGCTCAAATTTTGTTTTTGACATAGAAAATAAAAAGTCCAATATATAGATTAAAACCGACCTTTAAAAGAAAAGGTGAAAAAACAGCGATAAAAAGGGAAAACAAATTGTTATATTTGCGCCGCTTTGGCGAGGTAGCTCAGCCGGTTAGAGCGTCGGATTCATAACCCGGAGGTCGGGAGTTCAAGTCTCCCTCTCGCTACTAAAACAATTAAACGGATATACTACTTATAGTATACCCGTTTTTTGTTTTTTGAGAAGATTATAAACTCATGGTAGTTTAAATAAATCTTCTACTTTACAATTTAGGGTATGTGCCATTTTTAGTGCCAGCACAGTAGATGGAACATATACTCCATTCTCTATGGCATTAATACTCTTTCTAGAAACTTCAGCTTTAATCGACAATTCTTGTTGGGTTAATCCAGCAGATTTTCTATAGCGTTCTAAGTTATTTAAGAGCTTATGATGGTCTTTCCCCATTGTTATTTTTTTTCAAATTCCTCCACCGCATCCGTTAGCTCTTCACCAGTATTAGGATAGAGATAACCAGCTATTAGAGTTCCTATTCCAATAAAACCTACCAAAGCTCCAACTCCTTCTAAGACTTTTCCAATGAATAGATAACCTAATAAAAACAGGCCAATTCCTGTAAATATGGTGACTACTCCATTTCTTCTGTAATCTATGGGGTTCTTTTTTCTTTCGTCAAGTAATTGAAATAATTCCTCTACTTTAGATGAATCATCTAAGTTTTTAGATATCTCTAAAACAGTTTCTCGCCTTCCCTTAGCGTCTTTGTATAAACAGATAAATACAGCAACTGGAATTGCGAT
>CBFICG010000093.1:0-5819 GCA_965661025.1 Flavobacteriaceae bacterium
ACTTTTTAAAAGTGATGTGCCTATTTTTGAGCACTTCGGAATTGAACGACAAATCAAAGCATCTTTTGGGCGCACCGTGTCCATGAACAGAGGTGCTTATCTGATTATCGAGCATACTGAAGCCCTTCATGTTATTGATGTTAACAGTGGTAATCGTTCCAATAAGGCCAAAAATCAAGAAGATACTGCCTTAGAAGTAAACATGATTGCCGCTACAGAAATTGCACGCCAATTGCGCTTACGCGACATGGGTGGAATTATTGTGGTTGACTTCATTGACATGATACGCCAAGAAAACAGGAAAAAGCTTTTTGAACACTTCCGCAAGGAAATGGACAGCGACCGTGCTAAGCACAAAATCCTACCACCAAGTAGAATTGGGCTTATACAAATGACGCGTCAGCGTGTTCGTCCTGAAATGGATATCAAAACCACAGAGCCAAACCCCAACATTAATGGAGAGGTTGAAGCACCTATTGTTTTGATAGATAAGATTCGAGCAGATTTAGAAAAGATTCTGGCAAATCCGAAACACAAAAAGAAAAAAATTGTGTTGCATTTGCATCCGTTTATAGCGGCTTATATTGCTAAAGGATGGAAGTCGGAGCGCATGAAGTGGTACTTTGAGTACAACAAGTGGATCAAAGTATTTCCACGTGATGCGTACACCTATTTACATTACCGTTTCTTTGATAATAACGGGAAAGTAATTCATACATAAAACAAAAGCGGCCATAGTGCCGCTTTTTTTATTTTTACAACTTAAGAAAACAAAAGCTGATACGGAAGCCCTTGAAAAAATGCGTTACTATTGTGCCTATCAAGAACGGTGTCACAAAGAAGTAAAAGACAAACTCCGCAGCATGCAAATGATTCCAGAAGCCATAGAACAAATTTTAGGAATACTCGTTGCCGAAAATTACCTCAACGAAAGCCGTTTTTCGCAACAATTTGCACAAGGCAAATTTTCCATAAAGCACTGGGGCAAATTGCGTATTTCACGTGAATTAAAAGCGCGAAATATATCAGAATATGATATTCGAAAAGCACTCTTGGCTATTGATGAAAAATCCTACATCGAAAAAATACGCTTCATCAGCGCCAAAAAATGGGACAAACTCAAAGCAAAAACGCTTCAAGTACGCAAGCAAAAACTATATGAATATTTGGCGTATCGCGGTTGGGAATCTCACCTTATTTATGCAGAAATAGAGGCACTAAGTGCTAACGACTAAAGCGTGTAATGCAAAGAAATGAGTCCATGCGCTTTTGGCATAGGAATCAAATTCTCAAAGTAGGTGACGTCAAACAAGTTACGCCCCTGTAACTCGACACGCCACTTAGAGTCCAAGGAGTAGCTTAGCTGCAAATTGAAAAGCTGGTAGTTTTCGCCCAGAGCACGCTTGGCGTATCGGTACGATGCTGTAGAAGTACATCGGGGAGTAAGTTGTTTTGTGAGGTTTACATTTACATCGTGCCTTAAAAAATTAAGTGCGTATTTAGAATACACTGATTTGATGTAATCATCTTCCAAATAGGCATAAGATAGTGCCAATGTATGTGTCTGTTTTCCGATGCGATAACGCCATTCGGTACTTAACTCGCCTCCAATTGTCGTAATTTTTCCGCTGATATTTTCAGCGACCCAAGCCTCATCACTGGGAGATTTTTCTACAAAATCAATTAGGTTTTCGCCATCGCGCTTAAAAACTGAAGTTTCGATGGACCAGTTCCTTGTTTTATATCGAAGCGATACTTCGTGACTCAACGCTTCCTCTGGCATCAAGTCTGGGTTTCCTATGGTGGTAGAACTTACATAAAATAAATCAGTATATGTTGGAATGCGATAGGTATACCCTGTATTGAAGGTTAGCTTTAGGTTTTGCCCTAAACGATAGCCAACATCAATTCCAGGATAGAAAAAATCGCCCATGTCGCTATAATTACTCCACGCAAAGCCTGGCGTTATGTCTATTGTCCCAGTTGAAAATCGGTGCTCAAAAAACAGATGTGCAATACTTCTGTTTTTGTCGCCAAGATTGTTGCTCTGTATGTTTACAGTTGAAAACTCAACTCCTAATCCAGTAGCGCCCCAAGCATTTGTGTTTTTCACATCAACAGATGCGCCTAACCTATTAGTAATGTGTACGTTTCGAAATACTGAAGGATTACTCCGAATATAAACGTATTCATCTTGACCGCGTTTCCAAAACACTCTCGGCGTCCATATCCATTTTTGGTTTTCGCTTGAGACAGCACTTGTCAGTGCCACCAAGCTGCTTTGGGTTTCTTCGTATTGGTCTTTGGCCGTAACAGCTCTGTAAAAGCCGTTTGCGCCAAATTTGCGTTCGGTAAACATGGTCATGAGGCTTAACCGATTTGAACCTGGTGCAAGATTACTTTTAGTAAACACATGAAAATTCTGAAAGTCAGTATTGTATCTGTAACCATCACTTTCTTGCAAAGAGACATGTGCAATATGCTGTACCTTTTCTCCAGCATACTGAGCCGTAACACCAAATTGGTCTGTATCGAAACTCCCTATTCGGTCAGTGAGGGTAACTTTACTGTCATCCACTTTTTTGGTAACAATATTTATAGCTCCTGTAAAGGCGTTTTGTCCATAAATTCGTGCAGCTGGTCCTTTTACAATTTCAATGCGTTCAATTACCTCAAGTGGCAATGCGCTATTAAGCGTGTGATGGCCTGTTTGTGGGTCATCTACTCGGATACCATCAATCAATAAAAGTACTTGGCTGTAGGTTCCTCCTCGAAGGTAAATATCGGCATTTGCTCCCTCTACTCCTTGTTGCAGCACATCAATTCCTGCCTGAAAACGCAATAAATCTGCCAAACTGGTTACTGGGGCATCAGCAATTTGTTTTGCAGTAATTACCGTTACAGATTTGGAATCTTCCGAAAATGGAATATTAAGCCTTGGGGAAGAAACTACAACCTCACTAAGTTGTGTTTGAGCTACTATTGAAATTGAAAAAAAAATGCCACCTAAAACGAGTAAGGCTATTTGACGTTTCATGATGTAAAATTATGGTTAACCGCAATAAACAAAAAAAGTAGTGCTTAATCTACAAGCAAAATAACTTTATTGTCATTCATTTCTAAGGTACCACCATTTTGGAGTGTCAAAAAGGTTTCGTTTCCCTTTAAGTTAAAATGAGATTGAAAAGCCTCATTAATTTCAATTTTCCCTTGAATTTTTGCCTCGCCTTTAAC
Organism: Flavobacteriaceae bacterium; assembly: GCA_965661025.1. Lineage (GTDB taxonomy): Bacteria > Bacteroidota > Bacteroidia > Flavobacteriales > Flavobacteriaceae > UBA7446. The sequence goes on from CBFICG010000093.1 coordinate 3,235, forward strand.
AAGCGTTGACACCACAGCAGCGTGATTGTTAAGCACTTGAAAGGAACCTAGCACACCAGGTACAGATAGGGCTTCTATCTCCCCTTGGAAAAGTGTAGCTTCAGGACTTACAATTTCTAAATACATAGGGCTTATGCGTTTGCTTCTGCAAGCATTTTCTCACCGGCTTCAATGGCCTCTTCAATAGTACCTTTGAGGTTAAAAGCGGCTTCAGGAAGGTGGTCTAACTCCCCATCCATGATCATATTAAAGCCTTTTATAGTATCCTTGATGTCTACTAAAACCCCAGGAATGCCTGTAAACTGCTCTGCTACGTGAAACGGTTGCGATAAGAAACGTTGCACACGACGCGCACGCGCTACGGCAAGCTTATCTTCTTCAGACAATTCTTCCATCCCCAAAATGGCGATAATGTCTTGTAATTCTTTGTAACGCTGTAATAACTCTTTTACACGTTGTGCACAATTATAATGCTCATCACCTAAAATTTCAGGTGTTAGAATACGTGAAGTAGAATCTAGCGGATCTACAGCGGGGTATATTCCAAGCTCCGCGATTTTACGAGATAAAACTGTAGTTGCATCTAAGTGTGCAAAAGTTGTAGCCGGTGCCGGATCGGTGAGGTCATCTGCAGGTACGTAAACCGCTTGTACAGACGTAATCGATCCTTTTTTAGTTGACGTAATACGCTCTTGCATGGCACCCATTTCGGTTGCCAATGTGGGTTGATATCCTACCGCTGAAGGCATACGTCCTAATAGTGCTGATACCTCAGAACCTGCTTGGGTAAATCGGAAGATATTATCTACAAAAAACAATACGTCTTTTCCTTGGTCTGAACCGGCTCCGTCGCGGAAATACTCTGCAACAGTAAGTCCAGAAAGTGCTACACGAGCACGTGCTCCTGGTGGCTCATTCATCTGACCAAATACAAACGTAGCTTTGGATTCTTTCATGGCGTCTTTGTCTACTTTAGACAAATCCCAGCCGCCATTTTCCATAGACTCCATGAATTCATCACCGTATTTGATAATACCAGACTCCAGCATTTCACGTAACAAGTCGTTTCCTTCACGAGTACGCTCACCCACTCCGGCAAATACAGAGAGTCCACCGTGTCCTTTGGCAATGTTGTTAATCAATTCTTGAATAAGTACTGTTTTCCCAACACCAGCACCACCAAATAATCCAATTTTACCCCCCTTTGCATAGGGCTCAATAAGGTCAATAACTTTAATCCCTGTATAAAGGACCTCAGTAGAAGTTGAAAGTTCGTCAAAAGCAGGTGCTTGACGGTGGATGGGAAGTCCATTCTTACCCGACTTTGGCAAGTCTCCAATACCATCAATAGCATCTCCAATTACGTTAAAAAGGCGGCCATATACCTCCTCGCCGATAGGCATTTGAATCGGATTACCCGTAGCAAGTACATCTGTACCGCGTTCAAGCCCGTCCGTAGAGTCCATAGAAATGGTGCGTACTTGGTCTTCACCAATGTGCGATTGTACCTCTAAAACCAAAGAGGTCCCGTCGGATTTCTTGATTTCTAATGAATCATAAATATCTGGAAGTGTGGTAACAGCAGTGTCAAAAGATACATCTACTACAGGACCAATGACTTGGGATACTTTACCTGTGCTCTGTGACATAGTCGAAGAATTGTATTATACGTTAACCGCGAGGCCTATTAAATTCGAGTGCAAATATAGGCGAATTAAAGCAAGAATTCATGGCTTTAATCCAAAAAAAAAGCACCCATCACGCTACCGAAGTATACAGCGCGATGGGTGCTTTAAACTCTTTACGAAATACGACTATAAATCAAACAAAATTGACGTATAGTAAATACTTCCAATGCGTCCACTACCCGCAAGACTAACAAATTCATTGCCACCAATGTTGTTACCACCAACGCGAAGTTTAGCGTTTAGCTTGGCAAGATCTAATGTGATTTGTGCATCAAATACGGTGTTTGCATCAATCATTTCGTCTATAAATGTAGATTCAAACATATACTCTGAATTGTAACGTGCATTCGCATTAAACGAAAGGGCACCGAATTTTCCATTTAGACCAGCTTTAATTCTATGTGTTGGTGTATTCCATGATGTCTCAAAAGTTGGGTCATTACCGGGAGTATAATCCAACTCGTTGAATTCATAAACTAAGTTTACTAGAAGATTTTTTGTAAGCACTTGCGAAGCACTAATGTTAACACCATAAGATTTGAAATCTTCGTCTTGGTTGGAATCAACACTGTAAATGGCATAATTTTCTTCAGCAATTGGGTTTGTGACTCCAGGACCCATAATAGGAACAATAACATTAGTAGAACCGATATAGTCGTCGTAATCACTGTAATAAGCACTTAAGTCAAATGTAAATCCATTTGAGTTGTAACGGTATCCTAAATCTAATGTGCGTACAAACTCAGCGTGAACATTTTCTAAGTTGGCAGCAGCGCCATTCAACAATCTTGCTTGAGAAAAAATATAGTCTCCCGTAATTCTCGCTGTAGATCCATTTTCTAGCGTTACCATCTGATTGTATCTTTCAATACTGTCAGGTGATGATCCTAATAAAAT
>CBFICG010000094.1:0-5677 GCA_965661025.1 Flavobacteriaceae bacterium
AAATCGGTTGGCGTAAATCTGGAAAAAAACCTTAGGTAAGAATTCGGCCGTAATTAAAATTACTGCTGTAGAAATTAGAGTCTGATAAAAAATTATATGGAGTGGTAGAGCCGAAAAGCTTGCGTAACTAGGAAACAACTGATGCACAATGAGCTCTCCAGCAAATATACCGTAAACAACAAGTGCAATGTTGTTACCAACAAGCATGGAGACAATAAATCTAGAGGGGCTCTTGGTAATGTGTTTCAATAGGGCGCTAAAGCCTTTTTTCTGTGTTTTTTGAATTTCAAGACGAATTTTATTAGACGACACAAATGCAATCTCCATTCCAGAGAAAAATGCCGAAAATAAAAGGCTTATGAGCAATACCGTTATCTCAATAGACATGGATTAAGACTGCTTGCGCTTTTCTAATTTTTTGCGGTATCTCCTGCGGATATAAAACATCAAAAATGCAACCGCAGAAATAACAATATCAAGGGTGGTTCGTGCATCTTCAGCACCATAATAATAAAATGCTCTAAACACAAACAACCCTCCAAAAACGAGGTATATAATTTCGGAAATTTTGTAAAATTTAATCATAATTCTTCTTCTACGGCAACACTTCCTGTGAGTGGCCCTGTGGTAATTCGGTTGAACGATCTACTCGCATCTAACACCTTAGCTGCAATATCGTAGTCTTTGTTTTTAAAAGTAAAGTTTTCTTGGGTAAAAACCCACTCACGGTTAACATCCCAATAAAGCTGAGACGTTTGTAAATCGGCTCCCTCTGGTGTGGTGATTCGTACATTTCCCCTCAAATCTACCAAATTGGTACGATTATACATAATGCCATAATCGGCTCGCACAAAGGTTTCTTTGTTGTTTTCGTCAAAGAAAACAACCTCTACGCCAATAGGAAATTCGGAGTAAGGAAACGGCTGATTGGTGAAGTCGATATTTTTAGGTGCTTTGAGAATAGCTACGGTTTGCGCGGAGTCTGTATATACCACTCGAATAGTATCTGCTTCCCCAACAGGCAGCGCATCAAATTGATTGAGTTGCTTGACTTGTTCAAAATTATTTTTGCACGAAAAACTTACAAAAACCAAAAAGGTAAAAAAGAACTTTCCGATCCATTTTGAGAGTTGCATATTACAACTGGGGTACGGTGATACTCTCATTTATCCAGCACGAAAAACGAATGGTTTGACCCGCATTGCCCTCAGTAAAAATATCGGTTTTGCTCGGAGCTCTACCCTCATAACTGGCTGCCATTTTAAGTGCGGTTTTCTTTGTCCCTGGGTCTACAGAAGCCGCACGACGAGCGGTTTTTGCTGCTAACCAGTACACCGCACGTTTTTCAAACTGCGTGCCACCACAACTATTTGCACTCGAGGCATATAAGTTTGCGATAAGCATGTAAGCTTTCCCCATAGAAGGTTGATTTGCCAATGCTCTTTTGGCGTATGAACGTGATTTACTCTTCAATCCTCTAGTTTTAAGCTTCACTGCAATTTTATACAAAATCGCTGCTTTGCGGTATTGATCTTGTTCTAATGTCAAAGACTCCTCATAATAAGCTAACGCACCTTGGCTGTCGCCAGCTTTGTCTTTTAACAATCCTAAGTAATACGCAGAGTTTGCAGAAGGGTTGATGCTGTGAAGTGCCTCAACAAGCTCCACAAAAAGAGGATCATCTGAACATTCTTTAGCATCCATTCTACTTGCCGCACGATTTAACCAAACGCTATTGGTTTTGTTTTCTTCAAAGTTTTTACGGTACAGCGGAATCAAATTCTCACAACTAGATTCTTTTGAAATCATAGCGTCCAAATTTCCTGCATAAGTCGAAAACGCCAATATATTAGTTTCATATACGCGTTTATTGCGCTGCTCTCTTGAAGTTACAGGTTGCCCCGCGTCTTCCTTTTTCAAAATCAAATCGAGTTTACGGGCCAATTTTGTTTGTTCCAGTTCGAATTTTTCAGAAATCTCTTCGTATTTGGTAAACAATTCTTCAGTAGTTTTTACTCCTTGTTTGTACAACTGATAAGTTGTCTTAAAGAAGGTATACAACCGCTTTGGGCTTGTAAAGCTCGCTGCATCTTGGGTGAATGCTTGATTATAGACATCATAGGCCTCCTGCGTTGTTCCCAAGTTAAAATCGACCATTGCCTGCGCTTTTGAGCAAAGGATTTTTCCAACTTCACTAACGCCTCTTTTTGTAGTTGGGAAATAGGTAATCCAATTATCATATAACGACATAAGATCTTGATGATAGACTGCTTTATCATCTGTAGCATTTTCAATTTTATGTGTCAAAATACGCTCCCCATACTTAAACGTTGCCACGTTGAGTTCTGGGCAATGTGTAAACACTTCTTTCCAAGGCTGATACGCCGAATCGTAGTTTTTCACCTTTGCAAACTCAGCAAAAATGGATAAGTTACCGGGGCATGAACTCTTTTCCCCTTGTGCGGTAGCAGCTGCACCAAAGCATAGTATCAAAAAAAATAACGTATTTCTCATAACTTTTCTTTAATCATATTTTCTTTTAATAAACCATAAATCACTAAGCGAAAAGCCCAGCATAATGTTTGTGTAATTTTCTTTTACCAGACCTGCGTCTGTAGTTCCATATTGGCCTAATTCTACACCAATATTAACTTTTGACAACACATTCATTGGTAAACCTATCCCAAAGGATATGCCAAAGTCTTTCAATCCATTATTATTTAATTCCATACCTAAATGTTCCCAGCGTGTACCTAAGCGGTAAACCACACGACTTAAATAGTTTGTAAATGAATCGTATTTTGGAATATAAAATCCCCCTGCTGAAAACCTTGAAGCAGCAACATAGTTCACCCCTGAGCTGTTTTGCAATGGATTTGTTATTCCTTGACTTGCATTTGCATAAGTAACTCCTGCAAACCAATGTTGTGGCTTTCCAAAACCAAGACCAAAAGTGGATTCAGCTGCAAATTTATTTGTGGTGATAGTCAAATTTTTTAAATCAATCTTACTTTGTGTTCCCAGATTGCCACTTGGAGTAATGGTAGAAATCGTTCTTGTATTGTTGCTTTCCAACGTAGCGTTGGGCGTATATGTTGCTGAAAGTTGGAGCATGTACTCTGAAAAAATAGTGCGGCTGTAATGCATTCCAAGGGTAAAGTGAATACCACTCAATTCCGAACGCGTAAGGAATTGAGTGCTATTTTGGACGCCTGTAAGAGTTTGCAAGTAGATTTTTTCATTAAACCCAAAATTGTAAAAAGCACTAACCCCCAAGCTCAAGCCATCAATTGGATTTAGGGCAATACCCAAAAACGTACTATTAACGCCTCCGCTTCCTGTAAATTTGTTATTGTACTCTACCCCATCTTGGGTGTTCGTTGTGTTTATTCTGTATCCAGTAGCTGTTTTGGGCTTAAGGCCAAAACTAAACACAAAATGCTTTGTTGGCACGCTAAGTGCCAAATAGTTTAGTGAGGCAGTAGTAGCAGACTCAGATGCAAGGGGCGATTGCTTCACAGTAGATTTATAGTTCGCCCCGAGTCGATACTGCACATATTTAAGCTTTCCTAAGGTTGCAGGATTATCAAGACTAAATTGAGTGCTGTCGGCATATGTAGTTACACCGCCTATGGTATTGTTCTCTGCCGTTCTCGTAGAAACAGGCTGTCCTATTCCGTAATACGAATATGGGGATAATGTTGCGTTTTGAGCAAATGCAAAACATCCGACCATCATTACAGTGAAAGAGAGAAAATTACTTTTCATGGAGTGTATTAAACATCAGTAGGCGGTAAAAACCTTTAAGGATCAAATCTGCGTCCGCAAATATGGTATTTTTTATCTTTTTATTCAAGAAATTAGCGTCTCCGCCTGTTAAAATTGTGGTAAAATTACCGTGTGTATGGGTAAAAGCCCTTATATGCGCCTGAATTTCAGCAATAATTCCAGCTTCCACACCCAATTCCATGCTTGTTTTGGTTGATATTCCCACAGATGGAATTTTGTCTTGTGGATTTAGGTAAGGTAATTTTTCGGTGAATAAATGCATTGCATGATAGCGCATCGCCCGACCAGGGGAAATAGCACCGCCTATGTGGTGCGCATTTTCGCTCATAAAATCGTACGTAATGCAACTTCCTGCGTCAATAATAAATACCGGTTTGTTTGGGAATATTGACAATGCTCCAGCCAATGCCGCTTTGCGATCCAACCCTAAAGTGTTCATATTGTCGTAGTCCGAAGTAAATGGATATTTGGTAATAGCATCTATAAAATATACCGCACAAGACTTGGGTAACATGGCAAGCAAACGCTTTGTTGCAGCGACCGTTGCACCTATCAAAACGGAAGTAAATAAATTTGCTTGATAAAATACATCCCATTGTTTCTCACCCCAATGTGTACATATTCCTGATATTTTCAACAACCCCGCTTCAAAATAACCATACTTGATGTGCGTATTGCCAACATCCAAAACCAAGCACTTGTCATTTTTCATCGTTTGCTAAAGTAGAAGTTTTTTTTCAAGCCTCTTGTCAATTGTGGGAAAGCGAGTATATTTGTGCCTGCATTTTTGCATGGTACCTTAGCTCAGTTGGTAGAGCAAAGGACTGAAAATCCTTGTGTCCCTGGTTCGATTCCTGGAGGTACCACTTCTTAAAAGAGGCTTTTATTGACGAATAGCCTCTTTTTTTATCTCTAATATTTTGAGTTATACTCTGGGGTTAATAAATATTTAGGTAACATTATTATCTAAACGCGATTATCAAGTTTATAAAAGTCTTATTCTACTCTTTCAAAACAAATTATTTTTAACTCTTAATAAAATTAAAGCTAAACTTGTGTCCTCTTTCTGAAATTATTATTAAATAAACTCCTTTTGTTAATTCTCTTACATTGATGCTGTTAGCAATCATTTTTGATATAACTTTTTTACCTGATAGGTCATAAATAGAGATTTCAACTGTGTTTTTGTTACCCTCTAAAAATAAAATATCTTTTGTTGGATTTGGGAAAATTCTAATTGAATTATTAGAAACTTCATTATCAAAATTTAGAACTGCCGTTACCGTTACCGTTATGGAAGCTTCAGATGAGTCAATAGTCCCATCATTAGCGGTATAGGTAAAGGTGTCTGTTCCTGTGAAGTTAGTGTTAGGAGTATAGGTTACTACAGCTCCATCCTTTGAAACGGTTCCATTAGTAGGATCGCTTACTGAGAAGGTAAGATCATCACCATCAAGGTCTGTGCCGGTAAGGGTAATTTCAACGGCGGTATCCTCACTAGTAGTTGCATTTACATTAGCTACTGTAGGTGCATTATTCACTGCGAAAAAAAGGGTCATCCCTTGCTGATCGAAGGTTAAAGAATTCCCTTCAATATCAAAAGGTAACGGATTTATATCCAATGTTATGCTATCACCATTGGCAATTGTACCATTTAATCCAAAGCCTAATGTATATTTCTTTCCTTGAGATTCTTTCGTATCTTCTAATTCAAAAGAAATTGGTTCTGAATCAGTTAAAGTCGCGGTTGAACTGTTAAGTGTAAAATTAAAATTTGCTGAAGAGATCTTTCCTGAAGCAATACCCTCTTCGAATTCGGCAAAAAGATCTTCACTAAATATAATTTCAATACCAGTATTATCTGAATTAAGTAAAATGGATTCTATAT
>CBFICG010000095.1:0-5636 GCA_965661025.1 Flavobacteriaceae bacterium
TTGGTTCCAGAACCAACTGCATATAATGTTAAACCATTATATTGAGACTCAGAGTTAATTTGTGCACCAGCACCTTTGATAATGAGGTAGTTGATAGATCCTGAGTTGTCACTATCGTCATTACCACCGTAAATTAATCCTCCAACTTCAGCAGTTGCATTAACACCTTCAGTTGTAGTAGCCTTTCCACATAAAAGAAGACCACCCCAGTCACCAGGATTACTATCGGCAGAGCGCATTACAACAGGAGCAGATGCAGTCCCTTGTACATCAATTTTACCACCTTGCTCAACAGCAATATAGTTGCCAGTTCCAACTTCAGAAACAAGTACAGTTCCCGCTGGAATAGTTAGCGTAGCACCACTTTTTACAAGGTAAGCGCCTTTAATAGCATATTCTTCAGTTGCAAGAAGTGTTCTATCTTTTGTAAGATCTCCTGTCAATACAGTATCCTCAACAGGTGTAGGAGGAAGTGCTGTTTCATCGTCGTCGTCACAAGCAACGAAAAACATTAAGCTTAACGTTACTAATGTAGCCTTAAGCAATGTTGAATATATATAGTTTTGAATTTTCATCGTGATTTTAGAAATTATAATTAATGTTTATGCTTATTTGTCTTCCTCTGTTGTAAGAAAGTACGGTTTCATTGATCTCAGTTCCCGTTACTGGGTTGTTCACCAATTGAGTAAGTTTAATATTAGGGTTTAACAAGTTTTTTGCATTTAAACTTACTTGTACCCTTTCGTTAAATGTCTTTTTGAAAATAAGATCTAAATATGGAATTCCATTTTCAACAATAGCATCGTTGTAATCTACATCTTTTGTTGCTTGGTCTTCTGGCCCCCCCAAGATAACAATCTTTTCAGAAGCATAGTTAAATGCTAGTGTAGCTTCAAAAGGATTTTCGTTTAGAGTAGTGTAATTGAATGATGCATTTACAATTAAATCAGAGGCTCCCTGTAAACCAGTTTCTGTTAAGTCTTTGTATTTGAACGTTTCAGTAATTGAACCATTTTCGCCATAAACATCTTTTAAATCTTGTTTATGCCACATTCTGGTAGCATTAAAGTTTAAACGAAGTTTTGGTCTGTCATCAACCGAAATAAGATTTACCCTTGACTCTAATTCTATTCCATATACTGTGGCTTTTTCTGCCGTATTGAAAAATGAGAAATAACCCGTTGATCCTCTAGTCACGGAAGCGTTAATTGGGTCTTCAATTTTCTTGTAGAAAGTCGTTAACGAAACCAACTCGCTTCTTGAGAAGAAATGTTCCCATTTAAGGTCAAAATTCAAGTTTTTAGAAGCTTCAATGTCAGCGTTACCAAACGTAATAAGCCCCGTTGGAGATACGTACTGGAAAGGGGCAATTTCCTTAAATTCAGGAAGAGTTTGTGTAATACTTCCTGCAATACGAAAACTATGCTTGTCGTTCGCAGCATACTTTACATTAAATGAAGGGAAAAAGCGATCATAGTTCTTTGTTCTACTTCCTTGTCTGCCACCTGGTGCTTGAGCCGCATCATAGGCAATATCAATTTGAGACGAATCGAATCTAAGCCCGCCTTGAAACATAAACTTACCTAAACTATATGTTGTAGTTAAATAACCTGCATAAGCCAAAAGCTCAGCATCATATGTGTCTGGAATTTCTTCAAATAATCTTAAGCGATTATTGTCTATGTTTTCTTGTGTAAAAATGGCTGAAATTTCATCAATTGAGTCTGGATTTATAAAAACACCTCTTGGGGTATCTACTCCAAAATACTGTGAACTAAAATCACGATTTTTATGTCTAAAATTACCACCAAAGTTCAGGACTAAGTTTTCGCCATCTTCTTTTTCAATCAGTGTAAACGTTGAATTAACCAAGGCATTAACCTCATTATCTTCAATTAATTGATAACTTTTTCTTTGCTGTGTATTTCCTGTTCTACCTAATTCAACAATATTTTCATTAAAATTAACTTCATTTCGAATTCGATTTGGTTCGTTTGCGTTAAGGACATTATACCCAGCAGACCAATTCATTTTAAACTTTTCACTGAATGTATGTTTCCCGTGGACTTGACCTACTAAGACTGAAGTTTCCTTTAAATTTTGATCGCGTATAAATTGAAAAAGACCTTCATCTGGATCAGTTTCCTCAAAAATAGTGGCAGTACCCTTACGACCTCCCTCAAAAACTTCGTCCGCAATTTTATTGATAAGCAAAGCATTTACGCTAACGGAATTCTTATCATTAATTCTATAATCAAGATCCACTAAGGCAGAGGTAGAAATTGTTTTTCTATAGGTAATTGCATCAGGGATTGAGTCATCTATAAAGTTTGAGCGGAATCTTCGAAACTCTCCATTTCTGTAATCAAAAGAAGTACTTTGCCCAATAGTTGCTAATAATTTTACCTTTTCGCTTATTTTTTTACCGAAACTGATGGATGCTGACCTATCAATTGGTGTTTCTTCTTTTGAGGTGCTCCAAGATTGTTGGGTAATCGCATCTTTAGTACTGAGGTCTGAAGAATAAAATCCAAAAGAAACATCATCTTGATTTGGCGATATAACAAAATTGTTGAATTGGTCTGAATTAATAACATTCTCATTCACTCCAGTACTAAAAGAAACTCCAAAAACGTCCTCATTACCTAAATCTCTTGATTCAATGTTAATATTTCCTGAGGCTTGATCAGCAGAGAAAGCAGCAGAAGTGGTTTTTGAAACAGAAACATTTTTTATCAACCTAGTAGAAAATAAATTTAGGTTAATGTTTTTCTTATCAACATCATCTGATGGAATTGGAAGACCATTTAGGGTTGTGTATAGATATCTATCTCCTAGTCCGCGCACAAATACATCGCCAGAGTCTTCTGTTTTTGCTATTCCAGAAATTTTTGTTGTCGCGGCAGCTGCATTAGTAACACCAAGTTTTGATAGCTCAGAAGCACCAATACTTTCTTTAATGGAGACCGCTTTTTTTCTGTCTAACAGTAAGGCTTCTTCTCGTTCACGACTAGTAACTACCTGCACAACTACTTCATCAAGCAAGTTTGTTCCTGGACCTAAACTAACAGAAAGCTGTGTAAATTTATTTGGCTCAACCGCAACATTGTCTAAACTAAGCGTTTCATAGCCAACAAAACTAAAAACAATAGTGTAGGTGCCAGAAGGGATGTTATTCAGGGTAAAATTACCGTCAAAATCAGTGGTTGTTCCTAATGAAGTCCCTTTGACAAATACATTTGCAAAAGGAAGAGGAGAATTGTCTAGTTCTTTATCTAAAACAATACCTTCAATGGTGCCGGTTTGTGAAAACCCAACATATGATAAAGATATTAACAGTAAAATTAAGGTAATCTTAAACGTTTGTGTCATTTTTTGAAATTTCGATACAAAAAAAGAGTTATCAAATGAAGTAAACTTTAAATCGACGTTATCAAAACCCCCTCATTATGTTAATTTATTGTTAACTCCCCTCTCCAAATTCCCATAAAATTCTTCTTAAATTGCAACCATGCAATGGGACCAACTATTATCGCTTCGCCGCCACGGAGACAATCAAAAGCGACTACGCGCCGAACAAGACCCTACCCGCAGTGGTTTTGAAGTAGATTATGACCGCATCATCTTCTCAGCTGCGTTTAGAAATCTCCAAGACAAAACACAAGTTATTCCGTTTTCCAAAACCGACTTTGTACACACCAGACTCACACACTCACTGGAAGTTTCTGTTGTGGGAAGAAGCCTTGGCCGTATGGTTGGGCAGCAGCTTTTACACAAGTATCCAGAGCTTGCTACAATAGGCTACACGAGCAACGATTTTGGTGCCATTGTAGCCGCAGCTTCCTTAGCACACGATATTGGCAATCCGCCTTTTGGACATAGTGGTGAGCAAGCAATCGGTAATTATTTTTCAAATGGGAAAGGGGCTGCATTTAAAGACCAACTAACAAAAACGCAATACCATGACCTCACCCATTTTGAAGGAAATGCCAACGGCCTTAAAACTTTAATGGAATCCAGGCCTGGTATCCCAGGCGGGCTTCGGCTTAGCAATGCCACCCTTGGCGCCTTTACCAAGTATCCAAAAGCATCCCTACCGCATAAGCCCTCAAAACATGTTGCGGACAAAAAGTTTGGTTTTTTTCAAGCACAGCAAGACGATTATTTTGCCGTTGCATCTGATTTAGGGCTGTTACAAACCGACAATACCATACGGCGTCATCCGTTGGCGTATTTGGTTGAGGCAGCAGATGATATTTGTTATACGCTCATTGACTTTGAAGACGGTATTAATTTGGGGTGGATTTCGGAAGATTATGCGCTAGAATACCTTATCAATTTGGTCAAAGAAAACATCAACTCAAAAAAATACCAATCCCTGACCACTAAAAAAGATCGGTTGGCGTATTTAAGAGCCTTGTCCATTAGCACACTCATTCAAGAGGCTGCGGAACTTTTTATGGCGCATGAGGTTGAAATTATGAATGGGAATTGTACTACTTCCCTTAATGATAAGAGTAAGTATAACGCCCAAATCAATGACATTATAAAGCTAAGTATTCGCAATATTTATCAGGCACAAGAGGTCGTTGAAAAAGAATTAAAAGGATATCAAGTGATTCATCGTTTGTTGGATGTTTTTGTGGGCGCTGCCACACGAAAAACCAAAAATAATGCCTCGGCATTTGATAAACTTGCGCTGCAATGCTTACCAGAAACGTTGGTTTTGCCTGAAAAAGACACCTATGGATTGTTGCTTAATATCAGCAGTTATGTGGCTAGTCTAACAGATGGAAAAGCCTTGGAATGGTATCAAAAAATGGCGTAATGGAACAGGTTTTCAATGACGGGTTTTTTATGAAAAAAGCACTTGCCGAAGCACAAGTGGCATTGGACAAAGGAGAAGTGCCCGTTGGCGTGGTGGTGGTGGCAAAAAACACCATTATTGCCCGTGCGCACAACCTCACGGAGGCTTTGACAGATGTTACTGCTCATGCCGAAATGCAAGCCATTACCGCTGCTGCTAATTCCATTGGCGGCAAATACCTTCAGGAATGTACGATGTATGTTACCCTTGAGCCGTGCAGTATGTGCGCTGGAGCCTTGTATTGGAGTCAAATTTCACGATTGGTTTTTGCAGCAGAGGATCCAAAACGGGGATATCGTCAGCAGGGAACACCATTACACCCCAAAACAGAAGTAGCAGCAGGAATGTTAGCCCTTGAAGCCAGGGCATTGTTACATGCTTTTTTTAAACAAAAGCGAAAATAAATTTATTATAAAAAGATGATAAAATGAGAAGGAACTACAAAGGAATTAGTATTAATACATCAAAAAACACACATGAAACTGTGTTTGACATGATTAAAAAGAATACAGACAAAGTAGTTGTCGATATTCCTTCAGGGAGTGGAGCGTTTATACAGCGACTCAAGGATGAAGGTTTTAAACGTGTAATTGCTATTGATATTGTTAATATTTTGGAGATAGAACATGAAACCTTTATTCAAGGAGACATGACAAAAACCTTTAATTTGTCCGATAAATCATGCGATATATTAGTTTGTATTGATGGTATAGAACATATAGACGAACAATTTTATTTTGTAAGAGAAGGACATCGTGTTTTAAAAAAT
>CBFICG010000096.1:0-5603 GCA_965661025.1 Flavobacteriaceae bacterium
GTCTATGATTTATATACAGGCTTAGGTACTATTGCACAATTTGTAGCACATACATGTAAAAAAGTGATTGGAATAGAATCAGTACCGGAGGCAATTGCAGCCGCAAAAGAAAATGCAAAACGAAACAATATTGAAAATGCATTTTTTGAGGTTGGTGATATGCGAAGGGTATTTTCAGACGATTTTGTTACACGCTACGGAAAAGCAGATGTTATCCTCGTAGATCCCCCACGCGACGGCATGCATAAAGACGTTATCACACAATTGTTAAAAGTTCTAAGTCCGAAAATACTTTATATCAGTTGTAATCCCCAGACGCAAGCACGTGATGTAGCCCTGCTAGATGCGCAATACAAAGTGGTTGTTAGTCAGGCAGTAGATATGTTTCCCCACACACAACATATAGAAAATATCGTACTTTTGGAACTGAGGAAATGAGAATATTCACCTACTTATTTGCAATATCTGCATGTAGCTTAATGGGTTGTGAGCCCGATGATATTTGTCTTGCCGAGACCCCTGGCACACCAAAAGTAACTGTTGTTTTTTATGATCACCAACAACCCGAAAACAAAAAAGAAGTACCCAATTTAAACGTTATAGGTTTGGGAATGGACACAGCATTTCATAGTGGCACTACAGACTCAATTGCTATACCATTAAAAACAAATGAAATCAGCACTACTTTTAATTTTACCAAGTCCGAAAATAATATTGATTTTATAGAGTCTAGTACCTTTAAATATGATTCTTATGATATGTTTATAAGTCGTGCTTGTGGTTACAAAAAAGCTTTTATAAATCTAAGTGTTGAGGGTCCAAACAATAGTGTTTGGATAAAAAAAATAGAAATTTTAACTGACACAATTTCAGTAACTAAGAATATAGATGTTAAAATATTACATTAATTTTTTGATGGTTGTGTTTTGCTGCAATATTTGGGCGCAAAACGAAGCAATATCCGACAGTTTAGCAACTGAGGTTCGCTACGGAATTCGTTTGGGAGTTGACATAAGTAAGCCTATTCGTATGTTTCTTGAACCCGGTTACAAAGGGCTAGAATTGGTAGGTGATTATCGAGTTACACGCCATCTTTATCTTGCGGCAGAACTCGGAAATGAAACCAAAATAGTGGAAAGAGATGCAGTGCATTTTGAGACCGCTGGAACCTATCTCAAACTAGGAGTAGACTACAATGTCTATGATAACTGGGCAGGTATGGACAATCTAATTGTTATAGGTTTTCGCTATGGATTTAGTCAGCATGCGCAAACACTACTCGGATATTCATTACTTAACAATAATCACTACTGGAATGAAGATAATCGCATTGCATTACAAGAAGGAAAACGCTATGAGGGATTAAACGGACATTGGATTGAGCTACAACTTGGCCTGAAAGCAGAGTTATTTCGAAATATTTATATGGGTATCAGCATCCAAATGCATCGCTTGTTAAAAGATAAAGATCCAGGAAATTTTGAAAACCTTTTTATACCAGGATTTAACAAAGTACTAACGAACAATCCATACGGGGCTGGTTTGAATTATACCATAAGCTACCAATTTCCCATATTCAAGAAATAATCAACACTTTTTTAGGCCTTTTTTCCAAGGATATTTAACCCAAAGCTCTTCGTTTTTTACCACAAACTTTGGGGCACAAAAACTTGCCAATATCGCTGAACCTAAAAGTAAGGGCAAATACGATAAGGGTATAAGCATAGCAATTCCTATCTTAAAGATTACAAATAAGACACCAAACGCCATAAGGTTTAGTATTAACGCTTTAGATTTTACAGCCATTAGTTTGATTTTAGTTTATGAATTTTTTTGGTTCCACTATACAGTTCGTATTTCACCAATTTGCTCTCTAGCTTGCCATTAAAAAGCTTTATCTTTCTGGTAGGTCGCAATCCAACGGACTTAATCGCCTCGAGATTTGACGTAATAAACCACGCAGTGGTCCCTGCGTAATGCTGCTTTAACACATCGCCAATGCGTTTATAAAACATTTTTACATCAATAGAGAGTCGTTCCCCATAAGGCGGATTAAACACTAGTTGAAGTGGCTTTTCAAACTGTTGTTTTTGGGTGTGAAAAAAATCGTCTTGCGAAATGGTAATAAAGTCCTCTAGGTTAGCATTTCGAATATTTTGTTGGGCTTTGTTTACCGCCGAAGGGGCTTTGTCATAACCTGTTATTTTATGTGAAAATGGTCGTGCTTTTTTTAGTGATGACTCCTCTATTTTGGTGTATAATTCATTATCCCAATCAAGCCACTTTTGAAATGCAAATTCTTTGCGGTTAAGATTCGGTGGAATATTACAGGCAATCATCGCAGCCTCTATTAAAAGGGTGCCGCTTCCGCACATGGGGTCTAAGAAATCAGATTCCCCATTCCATCCAGACAACAGCAATATTCCTGCCGCTAGAACTTCATTTATAGGGGCAATATTGGTTGCTGTTCGATACCCGCGGTGGTGTAGTGATGCGCCAGAGCTATCTAGTGAAACTTCTACAAATTTATCTGTAACATACAAATGAATGCTCAGGTCAGGGAATGCTTTGTCCACACTTGGCCTACTGCCTGTTCGTTTTCGAAACCTGTCTACCAATCCGTCTTTCGCTTTTTGCGCAACATACATACTGTTTTTTACCTGTTGCATCATTACTGTAGCGCGAATGGCAAATGTATGATTGTTGGTCATGAAATTTTCCCATGGAATATCAAGCATAGCTCCATATACATCATGCTCAGACGAAATGGCTTTTTTATCAATGGGTTTTAAAATGCGAAGCGCCGTTCGCAAACACAGATTAGCTTTATACATAAAACCTATATCACCAACAAAACAGACATTTCGAACACCTGTCTTTATAGATTGTGCACCCAAATCCTTAAGCTCTTTTGCTAATATTTCTTCAAAACCATAGAGAGTTTTGGCAACCATTGGGAACAATCTTTGTGCGGTGTTATTCATAGGGCTAAAATAGTTTAAATTTGCACGATGATTGAAGATAATCCTGCGTGGTATAAAAAATGGTTTGACACGCCTTTTTACCACACCCTTTACCAAGACAGAAATGTTGCAGAGGCACAGTTTTTTTTGCAAAATCTAATCCATAAGCTTCCTATAAATTCTAAAGACCACATCATGGACATTGCATGTGGACGTGGCAGACATGCACTTTATCTAGCTAAAAAAGGGTTTAACGTAACGGGGGTTGATCTAAGTCCTAATAGTATCTTATACGCACAAAACGAAGCAAAAAATCAAAAGCTGGAAGTGAATTTTTATGTCCATGATATGCGCAAAGCAACGCATGATAAAGTAGATGTAGTACTTAATGTATTTACGAGTATTGGTTATTTTGAAGATGCGGCAGACAACACCAAAGCCATTCAGGCATTTTACAATAATTTAGTAGATGGGGGTTTAGCTGTAATTGATTTTTTACATGTGCCACAGGTAAAAAAACATTGGGTTCCAGAAGAAATAGTTACCAAAAGTGGTATTGAATTTACATTAGAGCGCAGTTTTTCGGATGGGTGGATTAAAAAAAATATTTCGTTTTCGCATGATGGCAAACCCTACACATTTAACGAGCGAGTACGCGCTTTTACACTTTTAGAATTTGAAGCGATGTGTAATGCCGTTGGATTTCGCATCCGTAATGTATATGGTGATTATTCACTCAATCCATTTATTAATGACTCCGCAAAACGACTTATTTTAGTATTACAAAAATGAATATAACCCTTCCTTTTTTATCGGTTTTACTAGGTGCAGTATTGGTAGCTTTTGGACTGACAAAATCTCAGAAGCATTTGCGCTTATTATTGGCATTTAGTGGTGCATTTTTATTATCTACTACCATCACAGCACTTTTCCCTGGAATTTTCACCAATACTAATCCAGACATTAGTTATTGGATACTGGGTGGAATTGTAGTACAAGTAGTCCTTGAAAACATCTCAAAAGGAGCAGAACATGGTCATGTACATCTCCATAAGAACTCAAAACTGCCATGGGCCTTACTCATTGGGTTATCTTTACATGCTTTTATCGAAGGATTTCCCATTCATCATCACACAGAACTTCTTTGGGCAATTGTAATCCACAAACTTCCCATTGCCATGCTCTTAACTGCCGCGCTTTGGCAAACAAAAACCACGACAGCTATGCGTATTATGGTATTATTAGTGTTTGCGCTTATGACCCCATTAGGCAGCTACCTTAATGCAACCCTAGCTTTTTTTCAACCTTACACATTACAAATTACTGCATTAGTAGCGGGAGTTACCCTACATATTTCAACTACTATACTTTTCGAAAGTGCTGAAAACCACAGGTTCAATCTGTCGAAAATTACCGCTATACTTTTTGGTTTAGGGATAGCTGCGCTGATGAGCTAAAACCATATCCACCCTATTTTAAACATAAAATCTTTATGTAAGCTGGATTGTTTTAGTGTTTGGCATGTTTATTGGTTAATGGTAAACATTTATAACCCAAATTATTTAAAAATGCACCCAAATGATAGATCCTACTTATACAAACCAGCTTGGTTTTAAATCGTATCTTTTTTTAATTTTCTTGTTTTGCTTTGCGGCTAATGCTCAAAAAACTTTTACAATAAGCGGTATCATTACAGATGACACCGGCGAACCACTCATCGGTGCAACCTTATTCACACAAGATAAATCTCGTGGAGTTGTTTCTAATGAGTATGGGTTTTATTCCCTTTCCTTAGAAGAAGGAATGCATAGCTTAGTGTTTTCGTTTTTAGGGTTTTTAGAACAAGAAAAAACCGTAACTCTCACTCGCGATGTTTCTTTAAATATTAGTTTGCAAACAGAAGCTGAACGATTAAATGAAGTTGTTTTAGTAGCTTCTGATAAGCAAAATAGAGCACGAACTCCCCTTGCAGGGGTTTCTAAAATTAAAGCCGGTGATGTCAAGAGGCTGCCTTCACTTTTAGGAGAGGCAGATGAAAATCGATATATCCTCACCACCCCTGGAATTACCAGCGTTGGCGAGGGAACAAGCGGGTTTAATGTACGGGGTGGTGGTCTTGATCAAAACCTAATAATTATTGACGAAACACCGCTGTATAACTCCTGGCATTTATGGGGGTTTTTCTCCATCATTTAACCCAGATGCTATTAAGAATATGGAGGAAATTTAGAAGTGTGGCCAAAAGGACTTAAAGGAAGCCCGATTACCATTATTTCAAAGTTTAATCGACTAGTCGTAATAGCTACAGATAAATACTCTTGGCATTCTGTTAGTCCAATACGTGTAAACAATCGTAGGAATTGCGTTTCGAATTATTACTTTTCCAACTCACCATTAAACAAAGAAGACTCTTTTCATGTAACGTTATTTAGAGGGTGGCCAACCCAAAAAATAGAAGATATTATACTTAGAATGGATGGTTATGCAAGAATGTTAGTTCGAAAAGTTTTTCTAAAGGATTGGTGAAAAACCCGCATATATAACAAAAAACCCTCTAAGAAAACTTAGAGGGTTTTAAAAGAAGGCGACGACATACTCTCCCACCAGTGGCAGTACCATCTGCGCTATTGGGCTTAACTT
>CBFICG010000097.1:0-5522 GCA_965661025.1 Flavobacteriaceae bacterium
CACATGAAAAAATGTTTTTTGAATTGGAATAAAGACACTGTTGAAGATCAAGTCATTTTTGATCATTTGGCGGAACTTTCATCTGGAAAAATTGTACTTTCTGGAAAAAACGAAGTTCTGATGGATTCTGAAAATCTAATTCGTTTATCTAACAAACGATTTGGAAAAGGGGCCCGTCACAAACCCAAAAAATACCGTCACCCTAAGCAACGTCGCAAGTAAATGGGAGCATTTAAAATTACGGGAGGTGTCAAACTTTCGGGTGCTATTCAACCGCAAGGAGCAAAAAACGAAGCACTCCAAATTTTATGTGCCGTTTTGCTAACGCCCGCCCCCGTAACGATAAGTAATATTCCAAATATTATTGATGTAAATAAACTCATTGATATACTTATTCAATTAGGAGTAAAGGTTGAAAAGCATAGCTCAGCTTGTTACACTTTTCAGGCCGATGACGTAAATATTGATTATCTCCAATCGGAAGATTTCAAGGTTGCTGGACGTGGACTGCGGGGTTCCATTATGATTGTGGGGCCATTATTAGCTCGCTTTGGAAAAGGATTTATCCCCAAACCTGGTGGAGATAAAATTGGTCGTCGTAGGCTTGACACCCATTTTCAAGGATTTATCAAACTTGGTGCATCATTTCGTTACAATAAAGAGGAGTATTTCTATGGTGTTGAAGCGGAAGAATTGCACGGTAGTTATATGCTTTTAGACGAGGCCTCTGTTACTGGAACAGCAAATATTGTCATGGCTGGTGTACTTGCCAAAGGGACTACTAGGATTTACAACGCTGCTTGTGAGC
Source organism: Flavobacteriaceae bacterium (assembly GCA_965661025.1). Lineage (GTDB taxonomy): Bacteria > Bacteroidota > Bacteroidia > Flavobacteriales > Flavobacteriaceae > UBA7446. The sequence goes on from CBFICG010000097.1 coordinate 809, forward strand.
CGTATTTACAACAGCTCTGTAAAATGTTAGTTCGTATGGGGGCTAAAATTTCGGGTATTGGTTCAAATTTGCTTACCATTGAAGGAGTAAAAAAACTTGACGGAACAGAGCATCGTATTTTACCAGATATGATTGAAATTGGAAGTTGGATTGGACTTGCTGCACTTACGCAAAGTGCCTTGACGATAAAAAATGTCCATTGGGAATATTTAGGGCAAATTCCAGACGTTTTTAGGCGATTGGGAATTACTATAGAGCAAAAAGGGGATGATATGTTTATTCCTGCACACACTGACGGCTACGAAATCCAAAGCTATATAGACGGTTCAGTAATGACTATTGCTGATGCACCTTGGCCAGGATTTACACCCGATCTGTTGAGTATCATACTTGTTGTGGCAACGCAAGCACGTGGCAGTGTGTTGGTGCATCAAAAAATGTTTGAAAGCCGTTTATTCTTTGTAGACAAACTCATTGATATGGGAGCCAAGATTATTTTATGCGATCCGCACCGCGCTAACGTTATTGGTCACGACTTTAAATCGAGATTAAAAGCTACTACGATGACCTCCCCCGATATCCGTGCAGGAATTTCGTTACTTATTGCAGCTCTTTCTGCTAAAGGAACAAGTACTATTTTTAATATTGAACAAATCGATAGGGGCTATGAAGACATTGATACACGCCTTCGTGCGTTGGGTGCTCAAATTGAGCGTGTTCCATCATAACGCTATCGCTTAGAAACCTTGTTGTTACTGATGCCTTTCTGCCGAGAGCATTTAAATCGATCAACTTCATCTGAGCGTTTTTTTACGTGTTTTGTTTTTCTGCCTTGAACACGTTTGCGCCATAATTTAAAACTACTCGGTTTCATGTTACGCCGCATAATGGTAATCACTTCTTGCTCTTTTAGTCCAAACTGCATCTTAATGGCATCAAAAGGGGTGCGGTCTTCCCAACCCATTTCTACGATACGATCAATTTCCTTATCTGTGAGTTCTTTTTTCATGTATCCATAATGTTTTCTCTATTCGGTAGCGTGTGTTTTGCCAATATACGTTTGCTTTCTTTGCGCACATTTGCGTTACGCTGCAACTGCCACAATACGGTTGAGGCATGTTTATAGGTTTCTTTGATATCCACAATGGGTTTGGGGTATTGTATCCCTAATACAACGTTATAACCGTGCTGCTCAATTTCAGTCAATGTCCACGGCTCAATGACAAATGGTGTTGGTAAGTTTGCCAACTCTGGAACCCATTTCCGAATAAAATGCCCATCGGCATCATGTTCCAGAGCGTTTTTGGTTGGATTGTAAATTCGCAACATATTGATACCCGTTTCTCCAGCTTGCATTTGAAATTGAGGATAGTGAATTCCGGGTTCAAAATCTAAAAATTGGCATCCCAAAAATGCTGCGCCCGCTTGCCAGGGTTGCCACAAATGATGCGTAAAAAAAGATACTACCATTGCACGCATCCTAAAGTTTAAATATCCGGTTTTTACTACGCAGCGCATACAGGCGTCTACAAGTGGATAGCCAGTTTTTCCTTCTTTCCACGCCGAAATAAAAGCCTCGTTTATGGGTTTATTTAGATGATGGTACCCTGCATTTACACTTTTAAACTCCATTTGGGCTTCCATTTCAAATTTTTGAATGAAATGCGCTTGCCATCTTAATCTAGAGGTAAATGCATTTATTTGGAAGGCATTTGCACCAAGCGTTTTGGCTTGTTTTGCGCGCTGCCACACATAACGCACGGATAAGACCCCCCATGCCAAATAGGGTGAAATACGACCGCAATGCAAACGAGCAGCTTCGGGTTTTGATATGTTTTGTTGGTACCTTTTGTGCCGCTTTTTCAAAAAACTTTCCAAGTACGCCAACCCTTTCTTTGTTCCACCTTCTTGAATACCTTCGATTTTTTTTGCAGTAAGCAGTGTTTCATTTATTGGAAAGGGTTTTGTAGAAATAAAATTTTCAGCACTGGCGTTAAATGATTTGATGGGTTGCATCATGTAGTTTATCCAATAGTCGCGCCAATGTTTTCTATTTGTTAATCCACGAAACACACCATTATTGATGTGTTCTACCCAATGAATATCTTGCGAAACACACCATTTTTTTACTTCTTTATCTCTGTTGTAGGTGCAATTCAACCCAGTTTCTTGCATAGAAAAAAGGGTTTCGATTTGCCATTTTTCATTCAATTTTTTCAGTACATCAGTTGCTTTGCCACTAACGCAATGCACCTTAGTGTTATAGGGCTCTAATTCTTGATTTAATGCAATTATAGATTGTACAATAAAATTCCAATGGCGTTTGTGGTAGTGGGGATTATTTTTAAGATTTGGTTCAAAGATATAGAGCAGTAGGAGTGGCTTTTTTGCGTCTATGGCATGTTGAAGCCCCTCATTATCGAGAACGCGTAAATCGCGTTTAAACCAAAAAATATTTATACTCGGTTTAGAATGCATCGGGATTTTCCATGATTTTGTAAGCACGCGCCTTAATTTCTACCAATTCTTCAGGCTTGATTTTTCCAAGTAAATTATACATCATGCCCATGCGGTTATTTCCTTTAAGTTCTTCTCTTTTGTCATCTAAAAAATTCCAATACAAACTATTAAAAGGACAAGCATTCTCCCCTGTTCGTTTCTTTTTATCATAACTACATTGGGCGCAATAGTTGCTCATTTTATTTATGTATGATCCTGATGAAACATAGGGTTTTGTGGCTAAAATCCCACCATCGGCAAATTGGCTCATACCGCGGGTGTTGGGAAGTTGTACCCATTCCACCGCATCTGCGTAAATACCTAAATACCAATGATCTACCTCATCGGGATGCGTTTGTAATAACAAAGCAAAATTTCCTGTAATCATCAAGCGTTGTATGTGATGTGCATAGGCGTTGTCCAGACTGTTTTTGATACTTGTTTTCAGACAATTCATGTTGGTTTTTCCTGTCCAATAAAAGTCGGGGAGTGTTCCAAAATTATTCAGTTCATTCTTTTGCTTATACCCTGGCATTTCTTTCCAATAGAGTCCTCGAATATATTCGCGCCAACCCAAAATTTGACGCACAAAACCTTCAATTTGCGAAAGACTAATGGTGTCGTTTTTTCTGTATGTGTCAATGGCATGTTCAAGTACCTCTTTGGGCGAAATAAGCTTTGCGTTTAAACTAAATGAAATACGCGCGTGAAATAAATTGGTTTCTTCTTGATGCATTGCATCTTGGTATGTGCCAAAATCTTGCAGCAAATGTTCGCAGAAATAGTACAACTGATGGAGCGATTCCTCTCTTGACACTGCGAATAAAAAAGAAGAAGCATCAAATCTTCCAATGGTATCTATTTTTGCTGCAACTACTTGATTGTAAATTTCTTTGGCTAAATCCGTCTCGGGTTGATAGGGCTGAGGTATGACACTGCCTTTCCACGTGTTTCTATTGAATTTGTCGTAATTCCAGCTTCCCCCTTCAGGTTGTCCGTTCACCATTAGGTATTGATGTTTTTTACGCATATAACGGTAAAAGAATTCCATGACCAATGCTTTTTTTCCTTTGTAGAATTCTGCTAATTCGGTTCGAGTTGTCAAGAAGTGTTCTGTTTCGTAGGCGTTTACAGGGATGTGAAGTGAGTTTCCAAAATTTTTAAGTTGATCGTCCAATCGAAATTCATCGGGGAGCTGATAAGCAAAAGAGGTCGCTTTAAGCAATGTAATTACCTTTTTTAAGTTTTCGATTAAATTTTGGGTATTGTTTGGGTCATCAATGGTGTAATATATCACGGTGTGTCCGTCTTCTTCTAACTTTCGTGCAAAGGTGCGCATGGCAGCAAAAAAGGCTACTACCTTTTGTACGTGGTGTCGAACATAATCCGTTTCTTGACGCATTTCAAACATCACATAGCATACCTGATTGTTTGGCTCTATAAACCAGCTGTGATTTTTATTTAATTGATCGCCAAGAATGAGTCTTACTTCCATTAGAATAGTGTTGTTTGTAGCCAAGTTTTTTGGTAGGTATTATTTGGATCGTATCGTTCTGCTTGCCAAGCCACGTTAAACTTTCGGTCTCGTGGATCATTACCAACACCTGCATTATACATCCAGTTACCGTAATTGCTATGTACATCATAGTCAATAAGCATGGCTTCGAAATAGGCTGCGCCAATGCGCCAATCCAAATGCCATTCTTTACTAAAAAAACTTGCAACATTTTGCCTCCCTCGATTACTCATAAATCCAGTGCACGCTAATTCACGCATGTTTGCATTTACAAATGGTTCGGGTGTATGCCCTCCAATCCATTTTTGCACAAGTCGTTTGTCTGTCTTCCAATCGTATGATTTGTCAAGAATCCCCCCGATTTTAAATATCTTATTTCCGTGCTTTAGGGAAATATATTTAAAATAGTCGCGCCAAATAAGTTCGAAAATAAGCCAATAAGTAGAGTCGTTTTTAACAACGCTTTGCTCATATTTTTTCACTTCAGCGTAAATAGACCTTGCCGAAATTGAGCCAAATGCCATCCAAAGCGATAGTTTGGAACTGTATTTTTTTCCCAATAAACCGTTTCGTGTTTTTTTATAAAAAGACAATTGCTTTGTATCCCAAAAATATTCTTGGATACGCGCCCACGCTTCCGTTTCCCCTCCACGAGGCTACGCAAAAAGTGATTGCGGTACTCGATGAGACCTGGTGGAG